>JBGQFD010000121.1:0-9701 GCA_041496705.1 Gammaproteobacteria bacterium
CACCGCGTGTTCGAGCGCACCCTTGAAGTCCTGCGACTTGGTGACGGTCAGGCCCTCCACGCCCGCGGCCCTCGCCCATGCCGCGAAATCCGGGTTGTAGGGCTTGCGTTCCGGCCCCTGGTAGAAGGCCGTGCCGTGCTCACGCCCTCCGAAGTAAGCGTACTGCAGGTCGCGGATCGCGGCCCAGGCGAAGTTGTTCCACACCACCCAGATCGCCGGGATGTCGTATTCGACCGCCGTGCAAAGCACGTGCGACACCATGGTGAAGCCACCGTCGCCGCAGATGGAGACGCAAGGTTGGTCCGGCGCGGCGAGCTTGGCGCCGAGGATCGCGCTTGGCCCGAACCCCATCCCCGAGTAGCCCCAGGTGTTCAGCATGGTCTGCGGCCTGCGCGCCTCCCAGAACTGCATGAACCAGTTGTGATGGATGCCGGAGTCGAGGGAGATGATGGCGTCGTCCGGGAGCACCGCACGGCAGTCGGCGACGATGCGCTCCGGCCGGATCGGCGAGGCGTGCATCTCGAAATTCGGGCGGATGTACTTCTCCCATTCGGCGCGCCACGCGGCGATCTCGGCCTGCCACTCGCGGAACTGCGACTCGCCGTCGAAGCGGCGCGAGGCCGCCTCGCCAAGCAGCTGGCGCAGGAAGGTGCGCGCATCCGCGAGGATGCCGAGGTTCGGCGCGTAGTTCCTGCCGATCTCGGCGTGGTCTACGTCGACGTGGACGAGCTTCGACGCCGGGAAATTCCAGGAATAGCCCGGCATCCACGACGAGGAAGAACGGTCGTCGAAGCGCGCGCCGATCGCGACCACCAGATCGGCATGCCGTCCCGCCTGGTTCGCCGGATAGGCGCCGTTGCGGCCGATGAAGCCGAGCGACAGGGAATCGCGCATGTCGAGACAACCCATGCCGTTTGGCGAGCTGATCACCGGGATGCGGTACTTCTTCGCGAATTCGGTCAGCTCCCCGCCCGCCTCGGAGAGCGTCGCGCCGTGGCCGATGAAGATCACCGGCCGGCGCGAAGCCTGCAGCATATCGAGCGTCGCGCGCACGTCCTCGATGGACGCGCCGCTGCGGCGTTTGTCGAAGCCGTCCCAGGCCGGCTCGAGCTCTACTTCCGCCTCCTCCTGGAACAGGTTGAACGGCACGTCGAGGTTCACCGGCCCCGGCCGGCCGCTGGTCGCCGTGGTGATCGCCTGCCTGAGCGCGAGCGGCAGCATGTCGACGCGCGTGGGCTGGAAGCTGCGCTTCACCACCGGGCGGATGACGTTCGGGAAGTCCGCCTGGTTGTGGCGGTTCAGCTCCTGGAACGGCCCGCGGTTGAACTGCGAGGTCGGGACGTTGGCTGTGATCGCGAGCAGGGCCGATGAATCGGTTTGCGCCACCGCGAGCGCCATGATCAGGTTGGCGGAGCCCGGACCGGTGGAGGTCAGCGTCGCGACCGGCTTGTGGCGCACGCGGAAGTAGCCGTCCGCCATATGCGCGGCCGTCTGTTCGTGGCGCGGCGAGACGAGCCGGACCTGGTCGCGCACCTCGTAGAGCGGATCGAGCAGGCCGACGTTGCCGTGGCCGCAGATGCCGAACACGTAGGGGATTTTCTCCTTGACGAGGAATTCCGCGATCAGCTCGCCGCCTTTCTTCGTTGCGCGCTTGCCGCCGCTGCCAAGCGCCCCGACGACGCCTTGTTCCGTTGGCTTGTTCATCCCACTCTCCTTTACGGTGCGACTTCCTGCGCGACACCGCGCGGCGCGGCGCGAGCCGCGCCGGCCTGCACAGCATGCACTCAGCGGCGGCGACGAGCGCGGCGGTCATGCCCGAGGCGCCCGACCCGAGGACGACAAGGTCGTACTCGGCGTCAAACCGGTCCATGGAGATATAACACGGTGCACGAGCAATTCCGCGCATTATCCCACAATGTCGTTCTTATTTTGTCATTGTGAAATGTGCCCGGATGGGGTTTTGCCGGGCGTCAGCCGGTGCGCGGCAATGCCCGTTGCCCAGGAACTCGGAGCGGCGTCCTATCCCCGCCAGGCCTTGAGCACCTGGTAGCGGCTGCCGCGCGGCAGCGTCACCGAGCGCACCAGCGCGAAGCCCTCGAGATTCCACCGGATCGGGTCCAGCGCGGGCATCGCCTTGGGCTCGCGTGCGTCGCGCAGCAGCGTTACATGCGACACGAAGGGCTTCGCGTCGAAGCGGATCTGCGATTTCGCGAGTGCGCCGCGCAGCCCGGAAACCAGCGCTTCGAGCCCGGCCGGGACGACAGAGGCGCCGGCCCAGGCGATGCGGTTGTGCTTCCAGTAGCCCGGCTGATCGAGAATCAGCGGGCAAGCGCGCGAGCCCACGGTATCGGCCGCGCGTTCGACCTCCGCGACGCGCGCCTCCTCGACGCTGCCGAGAAAAGCCAGGGTCACATGCAGATTCTCGGGACGCGTCGGCCGGCCGCCGCACGCTCCATGAAGCTCGCGGGACCAGTGCGCAAGCTGCGCGCGCGCGCCCTCGTCAGGCCAGAGCGCGAAGAACAGCCTCGCCGGCGGAACGGCGGGTCGGGATCTCATCAGGGCATGTTCCTTTGTCCGGCAGGCGCCCGAGCCGGGCAAATCGGGGCAACGGCGACCGGCTTGTGTGTCTCAACGCACAGACGTCCGCCGGAAAGACCGTGATTATCCACATTATCCTTGGGAGGGGTGCGCTTTTTCCCGACTTCTGTTGCCGGTCCGACAAGCGCAGTCCCCCCGGGTCGTCGTAGGCTTTTCACGGAAATCGCCATGCCGAAAACACGAAACCGCCCCAAAGTCAAAGTCAAAGTATTACTCAAAGCGGAGGCCCTGCAGAACGCAATCCTCACCAGCGCCAAGTTCTCGATCATCGCCACCGACGAGAAAGGCATCATCCAGCTATTCAATGTCGGTGCCGAGCGCATGCTCGGCTACACGGCCGCCGAAGTCGTGAACCGGATAAGCCCGAGCGATATTCACGATCCCCAGGAAGTGATGGCGCGCGCCCAGGCGCTGAGCCTGGAGCTCGCCACCAGCATCGCGCCGGGCTTCGAGGCACTGGCGTTCAAGGCTTCGCGCGGGATCGAAGACATCTATGAGTTGACCTATATCTGCAAGGATGGCAGCCGCTTTCCGGCCGTCGTGTCGATCACGGCGCTGCGCGACGACGATGGCGGCATCATCGGATATCTGTTGATCGGCACCGACAATTCCGTGCGCAAGCGCGTCGAATCGGAACTGAACCAGGCCATGGCCGCCGCGGAGAAAGCCAACCGCGCGAAAACGGATTTCCTTTCCAACATGAGCCATGAATTGCGCACGCCGCTCAACGCGATCCTCGGTTTCGCCCAGCTCATGGAATCCGGCTCCCCGCCGCCGACGCCCGCCCAGAAGCGAAACCTCGACCAGATTCTCAAGGCGGGATGGTACCTGCTGGAGCTGATCAACGAAATCCTCGATCTCGCGCTGATCGAGTCGGGCAAGGTGACGCTGTCGCGGGAGCCGGTCTCGCTGGTCGAGGTCATGCTCGAGTGCCGGGCCATGATCGAGCCGCAGGCACACAAGCGCGGCATCAGCATGACGTTTCCGCGATTCGCAACTCCCTACTTTGTCAAAGCCGATCGGACCCGGGTCAAACAGGTTCTGATCAACCTTCTTTTCAACGCAATCAAGTACAACAAGCCCGGAGGCGCCGTTGCCGTGGAGTACGCCCTGCGCCCCGCGGATTCGATTCGTATCAGCGTCCGGGACACCGGTGCGGGACTCGCGCCGGAACAGCTTGCGCAGCTTTTCCAGCCGTTCAATCGCCTCGGCAAGGAGACCGGCGCGGAGGAAGGCACCGGCATCGGCCTGGTAGTGACCAAGCGGCTGGTCGAACTGATGGGGGGCGCAATCGGCGCGGATAGCGCTATCGGGGTGGGAAGCGTGTTCTGGATCGAATTGAGCCTGACGAGCGCACCGCAGCTTGCAGCTCGGGAAGCCGAGCGTGCGGCGCTGATGCGGCCGCAGCTGAGGGATGGCACGCCGCTGCGCACCTTGCTCTATGTGGAAGACAATCCGGCTAACCTGGAACTGGTCGAGGAACTCATCGCGCGCCGCGCCGACTTTCGCCTGCTCTCCGCGGCGGACGGCGATCTCGGCATCGAGTTTGCGCGCGCCTATCAGCCGGAGGTGATTCTGATGGACATCAACCTGCCCGGCATCAGCGGGCTCGACGCCATGAAAATCCTGCGCGCGGACCCGTCAACGGCGCACATCCCCATCATCGCGCTCAGCGCCAATGCCTTGCCCCACGATATCGAGACGAGCCTCGAGGCCGGGTTCTTCAACTATCTCACCAAACCCATCAAGGTCAACCAGTTCATGGATGCGCTGGACGCGGCACTGAAATTTTCGCAAACGACCGCCTCGACGAGAGCGGGCCACGCAGCTGAAAAGGAACTAGCACGATGACCGAGTCCGACATTCTCAACGCCAGCATCCTGATCGTCGACGATCAGGAGGTCAATGTCAGTCTGCTCGAGCAATTGCTGCGTGAAGCCGGCTACGCCCGCGTCGCCTCGACCATGGACCCGCACGAGGTCTGCGCGCTGCATCGCAAGAACCGTTACGACCTGATCCTGCTCGACCTGCAGATGCCCGGCATGGACGGGTTCCAGGTGATCGAAGCCCTCAAGACGAACGACGCGGACGGCTACCTTCCGGTGCTCGTGATCACCGCCCAACCCGGCCACAAGCTGCGCGCCTTGCAAGCCGGCGCAAAGGATTTCATCAGCAAGCCGTTCGATCTGGTCGAAGTCAAGACGCGCATCCGCAACATGCTGGAAGTGCGGCTGCTGTACAAGAAACTCGAGAATTACAGCAAGGTGCTGGAGGAGACGGTGCAGGAACGGACCGCCGAGCTGCGCGAAAGCGAAGCGCGCTATCGCAGCCTGACCGAGCTCGCCTCGGACTGGTACTGGGAGCAGGACGCGAACGGAAACTTCACCAAGGTTTCCGGCCCGGTCCTGGAGATGCTCGGGATCCGGGTCGAAGCCTTGGCGGGAGAGTCAAGCGGCGCTCAGGCGGCAGGCTGGAATGAGGCGGAGCGGGAGCTGCTCCAGGCCACCATTGCAGCCCGGCAGCCGTTCCTGGATTTCGTCTTCGGCCGCGTCAATGCCGACGGCTCGGAGCAAAAGTTTCAGGTGAGCGGGGAGCCGATGTTCAACCGGTCCTCACGCTTCATCGGTTACCGTGGAATCGGCGTGGAACTCACCGCAAGGAAATAGAACGCAGGATAGGGACGCTTAGGGAACTCTGAGCAAATGCCAAAGACTGGAATCCGCGATCGCGAGATTTCCCCTGAAGTCGGGGGTGCAAGACAGGGCGCAGCCCCCTTGTCCAGATCTTCCTCGACGATGTCATCACCCCATGGCCCGAATCAAAACCATCTTCTCGCCGCCCTGCCTACGGCGGAATTCGAACGCCTGGCCGCGCATCTGGAACCGGTCGAAATGCTGCTCGGCGATGTCCTCTACGAACCCGGCGGACAGTTGCAGCACGCCTATTTCCCCACCACCGCCATCGTGTCGCTGCACTATGTCATGGCCTCCGGCGCGTCGGCCGAAACCGCCGGGGTGGGCAATGAAGGCGTAGTCGGCATATCGCTGTTCATGGGAGGGAATACCACGCCCAGTTCGGCCGTGGTGCAGACCGCGGGCCACGCTTACCGGCTGGAGAGCCGCCTGCTGAAGCAGGAATTCGATCGCGCCGGCTTGATGCAGCACCTGATGCTGCGTTACACCCAGGCGCTGATGACACAGATGGCCCAGACCGCGGCTTGCAATCGGCACCACTCGGTGGAGCAGCAGCTGTGCCGCTGGCTGTTGCTGACTCTCGATCGGATGGCGACGAACGAGTTGATCATGACGCATGAATTGGTCGCCAGCATGCTCGGCGTGCGCCGGGAAGGCATTACCGAGGCCGCCGGGAAATTGCAGCACGCCGGTTTTATCCGCTACCGCCGCGGCCACATTTCAGTCCTCGAGCGGTCCGGACTGGAGACCCGCGCGTGCGAGTGCTACGCCGTGGTCAAGAAGGAAATGAGCCGCCTGCTGTCCGATGTTCGGTACCGCCAGGGCATTGCTGCCGTCGTCCGATAATCGCCCGGTCTGTCCCCGGTTTTCAGTGTTTGGATTCGAGCAGTGCGACCGCTTCGGCCGCGATGCCTTCGCCGCGGCCGATGGCGCCCAGCCGCTCGGCGGTCTTGGCCTTGACGTTGACATGCCCCAGGTCAATGCCGAGATCGGCGGCCAGGTTCACCCGCATCGCCGGGATGTGCGCCGCCATCTTCGGCGCCTGCGCGATGATGGTGGCGTCGACGTTGACGACCGCAAAACCCGCCTGCCTCAATAGTCCCCCGACCGCGCGCAGCAGCGCGCGGCTGTCGGCATCCTTGTATTTCGGATCCGTATCCGGAAAATGCCGGCCGATGTCCCCGAGCGCCGCCGCGCCGAGGAGCGCGTCGCAGATCGCGTGGATCAGCACGTCGGCGTCGGAGTGCCCTTCCAGGCCCTTGTCGTGGGGAATGATGACCCCGCCGACCACCAGCTTACGGCCCTTGACGAGTGCGTGCAGGTCGAATCCCTGCCCGACTCTCAAGACTCGCTCCGCAGGAAGGCTTCCGCGATATCCAGATCCGAAGGCAGCGTCACCTTGAGATTCTTCGCGCCGCCCTCCACCAGCTTCGGCCGGTAGCCGAGCCGCTCGATCGCGCTCGCCTCGTCGGTGACGTGCTCGACTTCGCGCAGCGCGCGCAGCAGCATGCCGTGGCGGAACATCTGCGGGGTCTGCGCCTGCCACAGGCCTTCGCGCGACTCGGTGGCGACGATGCGGCGCTCGTCGTCGCCGCGCTTCAGCGTGTCGACCACGGGAATCGCCAGGATGCCGCCGACCTCGTCGTTCCCGGCTTCGTCGATGAGACGGCGCAGTTCCGCTTTACCGACGCAGGGACGCGCGGCGTCGTGAACCAGGATCCAGTCGTTCGGATCGACCGCGCTCGCCGCGGCGATGAGGCCGTTGAGCACGCTGTCGCGGCGGCTCGCACCGCCGCAGTACAAGGGCGCGAGCCGCTGGCCGAATTCGCTCCAGTCGCGGGTGCGGAACTCGGCGTCATCGGGCGCGAGCACGACGAACAGCACTTCGATTTCGCGGAGCGCGAGCAGGCGCTCGATCGCATGGCGCAGCATCGGTTTCCCGGCGATGCTCGCGTACTGCTTCAGCCCGGCGGCGCCGAAGCGCGCAGCCGTTCCGGCCGCCGGAAGCAGGCCGAAATATCTCGCAGTCATCGATCAAGTCACTGAAATCGGATGGGATTGGGGAAAACCCGCACGCTATAATTATACCGGTCTCCCGAGTTCAACCGATGCCTCTCAAGCGAGACGCCGTTCAACTCGGGTTTTGCTATTTCCATCGCGGAAAAGATGAGCGCAGTCGTCTCACCCGAAGCGGAAAAGAACGCGATCACCGCCGGCCTTAACGGCTCGAGCGACGCGCTGGCGCTCGCGCGGCTCGCGGGACGCTCGCGCCCGGCGGTGGTCTTCTGCGCCCGGGCGACCGAAGCGCAGAGATTGAAGGACGAGATCGCCTGGTTCGCGCCGCAGCTCTCGGTTCTGCTCCTGCCGGACTGGGAGACCCTGCCCTACGACAGTTTTTCGCCGCACCACGACCTGGTGTCGGAGCGCCTGGCGACCCTCTACCGCATCCTGCGCGAGGATTTCGACGTCGCCCTGGTGCCCGCGGCGAGCGCGCTCACCCGCCTGGGGCCGCCCGCCTTCCTCGCCGGCCACAGTTTTTTCCTGAAGCAGGGAGAGAAGCTCGCCCTGGCCGCACTCCGATCGCAACTCGCCCTGGCGGGTTACAGCCACGTGACGCAGGTCGTCGCGCCGGGGGAGTACTGCATCCGCGGCGGCATCGTCGACCTGTATCCGATGGGGAGCGCGCTCCCCTACCGGCTCGACCTGCTCGACGAGGAAATCGAATCGATCCGCTCTTTCGACCCCGACTCGCAGCGCACGCTCTACAAGGTCGCGGAAATTCGCCTGTTGCCGGCGCGCGAATTCCCCATGGACGATGCCGGGCGCAACCGCTTCCGCCGCGCCTTCCGCGAGTCCTTCGAGGGCGATCCCTCGAAGAGCCGACTCTACAAGGACGTGAGCAACGGCGTCGCGCCTCCGGGCATCGAGTACTACCTGCCGCTCTTCTTCGAGAGCACCGCGACCCTCTTCGACTACCTTCCCAAGGGCGCGAGCGTGTGCATGCACGGCGAGGTCCACGCCGCCCTCACCGAGTTCACGCGCGACGCCCAAGGCCGCTACCAGCTGCTCGCGGGCGACCGCACCCGGCCGCTGCTGCCGCCCGCGGAGATTTTCCTGAGCACCGAGGAGTTCTTCGTGCGTGCCAAAGACTTCACGCGCGCGGACATCGGCGCGGCGAAGGACGCTCCGTCGGCGCAGGCCCTGCCCGAGATTGCGGTGGAGCGGCGCGCGGCCGATCCCCTGCACCGCCTCAAAGCCTTCCTCTCGGCAACGCCTGCCCGGGTGCTGCTGCTCGCCGAGTCGCCCGGCCGCCGCGAAACGCTGTCGCAGTACCTGGCCGAATACGGACTTCACCCCGAGCCTTGCGCCGGCTTCGAGGAGTTCCGCCGCTCGGAGGCGCGGCTCGCCCTGGGCGTGGCGCCGCTCAGCAACGGCTTTTCGCTGGCTTCCGAGCAGCTTTGCCTCGTCACCGAGTCGGAGCTCTATGCCGGCACCGCCCGCTCGCGCGCCGCCCGCGACAAGGCGCGGATCACCTCGGTAGAAGGCATGCTGCGCGATCTCTCCGAGCTGCGCTCGGGCGACCCGGTGGTCCACGTGCAGCACGGCATCGGGCGCTACAGAGGCCTGGTCGAGCTCGAGCTCGGCGCGAAGGGCGCTGCCAACTCCGGCGCGAAGGGCGCCGCGGACCCCGGCGAGTTCCTGCTGATCGAGTACGCCGAGGACAACAAGCTCTACGTTCCGGTCGCCCAGTTGCACGCCATCTCGCGCTATTCGGGCGGACCGCCCGAGCACGCGCCGCTGCATAAGCTCGGCGGCGACCAGTGGGACAAGGCCAAACGCAAGGCCGCGCGCGCGGTTCGCGACACCGCCGCGGAGCTGCTCGACATCTATGCACGACGCGCGCTGCGCCAAGGCCGCGCCTTCAAGCTGAACCAGCACGACTACGAGGCCTTTGCCGAAGGCTTCGGTTTCGAGGAAACGCCAGACCAGGCCGCGGCAATCGCCGCCGCGATCGACAACATGAAGAGCGGCAAGCCGATGGATCGCCTGGTGTGCGGGGACGTCGGCTTCGGCAAGACGGAGGTTGCGCTGCGCGCGGCCTTTGTCGCCGTCGCCGACGGCATGCAGGTCGCGGTGCTCACGCCCACGACGCTCTTGGCCGAGCAGCATTTCCATACCTTCAGCGACCGCTTTGCCGATTGGCCGATCAAACTGGCCGAGCTCTCGCGCTTCCGCACCGGACGAGAAACCACGGCGGCGCTCGAGGGCATCGCGAAAGGCGACATCGATCTCGTCATCGGCACGCACAAGGTCCTGCAGAAGGACGTCAAGTTCAAGCGCCTCGGCCTGGTGATCGTGGACGAGGAGCACCGCTTCGGCGTGCGGCAGAAGGAAGCCCTGAAAGCGCTG
>JBGQFD010000122.1:0-9693 GCA_041496705.1 Gammaproteobacteria bacterium
AGGTTTCTGAATTGCCGCGGCCATAGGCGACCTCCTCCAGCAGGTTCCATTGCTTCGAGGTCTGCTTCGATGCGGCTACCGCGCTGCCGGTTGGCCCGTTTTCCGTATAGGCGTCCTGGTCGCGCTTCGACCAGAGGTAACCCAGCGAGCTCGTCAGCTTCCAGTTGCCCCAGCCCGAGATATTGGTGAGGTTCGTCGATGCGAAGCTGCGCTTCGACGAGAAATCGCTGTCCACGGCGGCCGAAGTCAGCGCCCCGGTCCCCACCGTCCTCGACTGATCGGTGCTGAACTTGCCGTAGCCCGCGATCAAGTCCAGGCTCCATGCGTCGGATATCAGCCAGGCGAAATAGGGATTGAGGTTGTACCCGCCCGTCTTTTCGTTTCCGGAATTGAATTTGGTGACGAAATTGCTCGCTTCATAACCGCCCGAGATGCCGAGGACGTACTTGTCGGACCGCGTGACGTCGTATCCGACGAGGACGTTCTGGGTCGCGCCGTAAAAGGCGGTGCGGGAGAAAGTGTTCTCGAGCGAGTCGCTCGCGGAGCTGATCCACAGGCTTTCGGCATTGCCGCCGCCGCTTCCGCCCCCTGCGCCGGATGGGGCATTGGCGGCGGCCGCAAGGTAATTGAAATCGCTGCTGGTGCCCGAACGGTCGTTGGCCGCCAGCATCATGCCGCCGATTTGTGTCACTTTCTTGGAGCTTCCCGGGCGTCGAAGACCGAATATCTGCGCCCTGATGGTCCCTACGATCGGCTGAACCTGCGTTTGGAGGGTGAACGAGTCGGTGATGCTGCTGCTTGGGGCCTGATCCGGCGGCGTGATCAGCGTAAACGCGAGGGCAGCGCTGCCGTATGACAACAACGCACATCCGAGAATCCTGCCGAGGGTCTTCTGGAGCACGGCGTTCTCCTGGTGGGACACAGTCCGCTATCGTGAAATCAGGATAATGTAAGCTAGCGGCAATGGCAAGATGAACACTTGTACTCTGAATCCGAGAATCACCCCCGCTTCTTCTCGAACTCCCTCATGTACTCCACCAACCGTTTCACGCCCTCGATCGGCATGGCGTTGTAGATCGACGCCCGCATGCCGCCCACCGCGCGGTGGCCTTTGAGTTGCAGCATGCCGCGGGCTTCGGCGCCTTTCAGGAACTCGCCGTCGAGCTTCGCATCCGCGAGGGTGAACGGGATGTTCATGCGCGAGCGGTCGGATTTGCGCACCGGGTTCTTGAAGAAGGCGCTCGCGTCGAGGAAGTCGTAGAGGAGTTTCGACTTGGCGATGTTTTTCTTTTCCATCTCCACCAAACCGCCCTCTTTCTTCAACCACTGGAACACCAGGCCCGCGACGTACCAGGCGTAGCTCGCCGGGGTGTTCGACATGGAGTCGGCCTCGGCCTGCACTTTGTAGTCGAGGACGGTCGGCGTGCCTTCCATGGCGTGGCCGAGCAGGTCTTCGCGCACGACGACGATGACAAGGCCCGCCGGGCCGATGTTCTTCTGCGCGCCGGCGTAGATCAAGCCGAACTTCGACACGTCGAGCGGACGCGACAGGATGTGCGAGGACGCATCCGCCACGAGCGGCACCCTGCCCGTCTCGGGGACCCAGTGAAACTCCACCCCGCCTATGGTCTCGTTCGAGGTGTAGTGCACGTAGGCGGACTTCGGGTCGAGCTGCCAGGTGGACTGCTCGGGCGCATAGGTGAAATTCTTGCCCTCGGAGCTCGCCGCGACGTTCACTTCGCAGAAGCGGTTCGCCTCCTTGATCGCCTTCTTGCCCCACTCGCCGGTATAGATATAGTCGGCGGCCTTCTTGCCGGCGAGGAGGTTCATGGGAACCGCCGCGAAGTGCAGCGTCGCGCCGCCCTGGAGGAACAGCACCTTGTAATTGGCAGGGACCTTCAAGAGCTCGCGGAAATCCTTCTCCGCGGTCGCGGCGATCTCGATGAACTCCTTGCCGCGGTGGCTCATCTCCATCACCGACATGCCCGAACCGTGCCAGTCGAGCATTTCGGCGGCGGCCTGCGCCAAAACCTCTTCGGGCAGGACCGCGGGGCCCGCGCTGAAATTGATGACCCGCGTCACGGTGCTGCTGCCCCGTTCTCTTCGTCTTCTTCCTTCTCGGCGACGCGCTCGACCCCGGCGAGCTTGGTGCCTTCGTCCAGGTCGATGAGGCGCACGCCTTGCGTGGAGCGGCCCTGCTCGCGGATCTGCTTGACGCGGGTGCGGATGAGCACGCCGCCGGTGGAGATGAGCATGATCTCGTCCTCGTCGCCCACCAGCACCGCGCCGATGACCTTGCCGTTGCGCTCGGTGGTCTGGATCGAGATCATCCCTTGCGTGCCGCGGCCGTGGCGCGTGTATTCGGCGATCGCCGTGCGCTTGCCGAAGCCGTTCTCGGTCGCCGTCAGCACCGTCTGGGTCTCGCTGTCGGCGACCAGCATGGAAATCACGCGCCGGCCTTCGGAGATCTTCATGCCGCGCACGCCGCGCGCCTGGCGTCCCATCGACCGCACGTCGTCCTCCTCGAAGCGCACCGCCTTGCCGGCATCGGAAAACAGCATCACGTCGTGCTTGCCCTCGGTGATCGCGGCGCCGATCAGGTGGTCGCCGTCATCGAGCTCCACCGCGATGATCCCCTTCTCGCGCGGGTTGGAGAACTGCGAGAGCGGCGTTTTCTTCACCGTGCCCAGGGCGGTGGCGAGGAACACGAAATGCTTGTCGTCGTATTCCTTGACCGGAAGCACCGCGTTGACCTTCTCGCCTTCCGAGAGCGGGAAGAGATTCACGATGGGCCTGCCGCGGCTCGCGCGCGTGCCCTGCGGCACGTTGTAGACCTTGAGCCAATACACCCGGCCGCGCGAGGAGAAGCACAGCATGGTGTCGTGGGTGTTGGCGATGAACAGGCGCTCGATGAAGTCGTCTTCCTTGGTGGTCGCCGCCTGCTTGCCGCGCCCGCCGCGGCGCTGCGCGCGGTAGTCGGTCAAGGGCTGCGACTTGATGTAGCCCGCGTGGGAGAAGGTCACCACCACGTCCGCCGAGGCGATGAGGTCCTCCATCTGCAGGTCCTCGGCCTGCTCGATGATCTCGCTCTTGCGCTTGTCGCCGTACTGGGTCTTGAGCGCCTTCAGCTCCTCGGAGATGATCGCGGTGATGCGCGCCGGCTTGGCGAGCATGTCGAGAAACTCCGCGATCTGCCCGATCAATTCCTTGTACTCGGCGACGATCTTGTCCTGCTCCAGGCCGGTGAGCCGCTGCAGGCGCATCTCCAGGATCGCCTGCGCCTGGGCGTCGGAAAGCCTGTAGCCGTCCTTCTGCAGACCGAACTGCGCGCCCAGGCCTTCGGGGCGCGAGGCGTCCGCCGCGGCGCGGTTGAGCATCTCCTCGACCACCGACGAGCGCCAGGCCCTCGCCATCAGCGCGACCTTGGCCTCAGGCGGAGTCTGCGATTTCTTGATCAGCTCGATGATCGCGTCGACGTTCGACAAGGCCACCGCCAGGCCTTCCTGGATGTGCGCCTTCTTCCTCGCCTCGCGCAAATCGAAGAGCGTGCGCCGCGTCACCACCTCGCGCCGGTGCGCGAGGAACGCGCCGAGCATCTGCTTGAGATTCAGCAGCCGCGGCTGGCCGTCGATCAGCGCCACCATGTTGACGCCGAAGGTGTCCTGCAGCTGGGTCTGCTTGAACAGGTTGTTGAGGATGACCTCCGGTATTTCGCCGCGCTTCAGTTCAATGACCACGCGCATTCCGGACTTGTCCGACTCGTCCTGGACGTGGGCGATGCCCTCGATCTTCTTGTCGTTGACCAGCTCGGCGATGCGCTCGAGCAGGGTCTTCTTGTTGACCTGGTAAGGCAGCTCGTCGACGATGATCGACTGGCGGTTGCCTTTTTCGACATCCTCGAAATGAGTCCGGGCCCGCATGACGATGCGGCCGCGGCCGGTGCGGTAGCCCTCGCGCACGCCCGAGATGCCGTAGATGATCCCCGCGGTGGGGAAGTCGGGCGCCGGCATGACCTTGATCAACTCGTCGATATCCAGATCGGGCTTCTTCAGCAGCGCCTGGCAGGCATCGACGACTTCGCCCAGATTGTGCGGCGGGATGTTCGTCGCCATGCCGACCGCTATCCCCGAGGACCCGTTGATCAGCAGGTTGGGAATTTTCGTCGGCAGCGCCGTCGGCTCCTGCTCCTTGCCGTCGTAATTGGCGACGAAATCGACGGTCTCCTTTTCGATATCGGCGAGGATCTCCGAGGCGATGCGGTCGAGGCGACACTCCGTATACCGGTAGGCCGCGGCGGCATCGCCGTCGATCGAGCCGAAGTTGCCCTGCCCGTCGATCAGGGTATAGCGCATGGAGAAGTCCTGCGCCATGCGCACCAGCGCCTCGTAGGTCGCGGTATCGCCGTGGGGGTGGTACTTGCCGAGCACCTCGCCGACCACCCGGGCGCATTTCACGTACGGCCGGTTCCAGACGTTGTTGGCCTCGTGCATGGCGAAAAGCACGCGCCGGTGCACCGGCTTCAGCCCGTCGCGCACGTCGGGGAGCGCCCGGCCGACGATCACGCTCATCGCGTAATCGAGGTAGGAGCGCCGCATCTCCTCTTCCAGGCTTACGGGAAGAGTTTCCTTGGCGAATTGATCCATGAGCGCTTCCGACTCGAAACCGCGTGCGTGTCCGGGAAAAGCGAAATTTTATCAGCTTAAGAGGGGCCGAACCACCCGAGCGTGAGTCCTGGAGCAGCGTTCCAAGTTCGGAAAAACGGATCGCTGCCGCTGTGGTGTATGATTTCGCGCTAGTCGTCGAAGCCGCATTTCGCAGCCGATCCGATCAAGGAGGAGAATCCAAAATGAAGACGCTCACGCTCGCTTCCGCAGCTTCGATCGTTGCCCTCCTCGCCGCCTGCGCGAGCGCGCCGGAACCCGCTCCCACCCCCGCACCCGCCCCGGCTCCCGCGCCGCGCCAGTCGCTGCCGGTGCCCCCGCCGGCGCAGGCTCAGGCCCCGGCGCCAGCCGCCGCGCCCGCCGCGCCCAAGCGCTGCGACGCTTCGGCGACCCTCCAGAAGGACGAGACCTTCGCTTTCGATCGATACGCGCTCGCCCCTGCGGCGAAGGCGCGCCTGGATCGGGACGTGATCGGCAAGCTCGCGACCTGCGCCAGCGTGGAAGCGGTCGTGGTCGAGGGACACGCGGACCGGATCGGCAGCCAGCAGTACAACCAGAAGCTCTCCGAGCGTCGTGCCGACAGCGTCAAGGCCTACCTGGTCAGCAAGGGCGCGGATCGCAACAGGATCGAGACGATCGGCATGGGCAAGACCGTGCCGGCGAAGTTCTGTCCCGAGGGCAGCAAGCGCGCGGAACTCATCGTCTGCCTCGCCCCCAACCGGCGCGCCATCGTCTCGATCAAAGGCCCGGCAAGGTAGCTCCGCCGGCCCGGGTCCGGCCGCCCGGGCCCTTCTCGAGAGATGCAGGCGGTCGACTTACTGATCAGCGCCCGCTGGGTCATCCCGGTGGAGCCCGCGATGGCGGTGCTCGCCGACCACAGCGTCGCGGTGGCCGCAGGGCGCATCGTTGCGCTGCTGCCCACGGCGGAAGCCGAGCGCCTGTACGAGCCTGCGCAGCGCGTGCGTCTCGCGCAGCACGCCCTGCTGCCCGGCCTCGTCAACCTGCACACGCATGCCGCCATGACCCTGATGCGCGGTCTTGCCGACGACCTGCCGCTGATGACCTGGCTCAAGGACCACGTCTGGCCCGCCGAAGCAAGACACGTATCGCCCGAGTTCGTCCACGACGGCACTCTGCTCGCCTGCGTCGAGATGCTGCGCGGCGGCGTGACCTGCTTCAACGAGATGTATTTCCACCCGGAAGCCGCGGCGCGCGCAGCAATTAAGGCCGGAATGCGCGCGGCGATCGGAATCATCGCCTTCGAAGTCCCGACTCCCTACGCCGCCGACGCCGACGATTACATCGCCAAAGGCCTCGCAGCGCGCGACGCCTTGAAGGACGAGCCGCTGCTGTCGTTCTGCATGGCGCCGCACGCCCCGTATACGGTGAGCGACCGGACCTTTGTGCGAATCGCGACCATCGCCGAGGAGCTCGACGTTCCGATCCATATCCACCTGCACGAGACGCGCCACGAGATCGAGGAAAGCCTCGCGCAGCACGGCATGCGGCCGCTGCAGCGCCTGCAGGCACTGGGGCTGCTCGGACCGCGGCTCATCGCCGTGCACGCCGTGCACACTACCAGCCAGGAAATGGACACGCTTGCGCGCTTCGGCGCTTCGGTCGCGCACTGCCCTTCCTCGAACCTGAAGCTCGCCAGCGGCTTCGCCCCGGTGGCGGCGATGCTCGAGCGCGGCATCAATGTCGGCCTGGGCACCGACGGCGCGGCGAGCAACAATCGCCTGGACCTGTTCCAGGAGATGCGCAGCGCCGCCTTGCTGGCGAAGGCGGTCGCGGAGGATGCCCAGGCCATGCCGGCCCACCAGGCGCTGGCTGCGGCGACGCTGCACGGCGCCCGCGCGCTCGGCCTGGAGTCTTCGATCGGGTCGATCGTTTCGGGCAAGCACGCCGATCTGTGCGCCGCCGCCCTGGAGGCTCCGGAGCTCGCCCCCTGCTACGACGTCGTTTCGCATCTGGTCTACGCGGCCGGACGCGAGCACGTGTCGCACGTCTGGGTCGCCGGAGTTGCGCGCGTCAGCGACGGCGAGTTGCTCAGCCCCGCGGCGCGCAACTTGAATAACCGTATTCTTTTGTGGCACAATAAGTTAGCCGCAGAAACCAAAGCGGTCAGCGCTTAGCAGCCGGTCCCTGGAAGACAGAGAAACCAAATTCGAGGCGCGTGCACCGGGTTCAGCCGAATGACGACAAAAGGCCGACGCGGTCTCAACAACCGCCTGGGTGACAACCAAGGAGAGAAAGCATGACGATGAAATTCAGCACCGCGTTATCCGCGATGGTCCTGTTGGCAATTGCCGGATGCGCTTCGACCCCCGAACCCGCTGCGCCCGCACCGGCACCCGCGCCGGCGCCCGCTCCCGCCCCGGCCCAGTCGCTGCCGGTGCCGCCGCCGGCCCAGAAAGCCGCACCCGCCGCACCCCGGCCGGAAAAAGTCACCACCGCCTCCACGGTCAACTTCGATTTCGACCGCTACGTACTACGGCCCGACGCCAGAAGCAAGCTCGACGATCTCGTCAGCAAGCTGCGCAACGTGAACCTCGAGGTGGTCATCGCCGTCGGCCACGCCGACCGGCTCGGCGGGGACGCTTACAACATGAAGCTCTCGGTGCGCCGCGCAGACTCGACCAAGGCCTATCTGGTCAGCAAAGGCGTTACCGCGAGCCGGGTCTACACCGAAGGCAAGGGCGAGCGCCAGCCGGTGAAGGACTGCAAGGGCGATGCCAAGACCAAGGAATTGATTGCGTGCCTGCAACCGAATCGCCGCGCCGACATCGAAGCCGTCGGGTCAGCCGCAAAATAGAACGGCGTGCCTTGAAGAGCCCTGCCTCCGGCGGGGCTTTTTTATTTGCGCCAGGCCCGCACCTGCGCTTGAGCCACCGCCGATGACCGTGCCCGTCAACGTCGATCCGCTGGAGCTGGAGAAATTCAGCGCGCTCGCCCACCGCTGGTGGGACCCGGAGAGCGAGTTCAAGCCGCTGCACCAGATCAATCCTTTGCGGCTCGAATGGATAGACGCCATCGCCCCGCTCAAGGGCAGGAAGGTCCTCGACGTGGGTTGCGGCGGCGGCATTCTCGCCGAGGCCATGGCGCGGCGCGGCGCGCGCGTCAAGGGCATCGACCTGTCGGAAAAAGCGCTCAAGGTCGCGCAGCTGCACCGCATGGAGAGCCGGGTCGCGGTCGACTACGAAGCGGTCTCCGCCGAAGCGCTTGCCGAGAGCGAGTCCGCGACCTACGACGTCATCACCTGCATGGAGCTCCTCGAGCACGTCCCGGACCCGGGGAGCCTGGTGCGCGCGTGCTCGCGCCTGGCGCGTCCCGGAGGCGAGGTTTTCTTTTCCACGATCAACCGCAATCTCAAGTCCTACGTGTTTGCCGTGATCGGCGCCGAGTACGTCCTCAAGCTCTTGCCGAAAGGCACGCACGATTATCTCAAGTTCGTCAAACCCTCCGAGCTCGCCCGCCACTGCCGTGCGGCGGGACTCGAAGTGCGCGAGATCAAGGGCATGCGCTACAACCCGCTCACGCGCAGTTACTCTCTGGTCGGGGACGCCAGCGTCAACTACCTGGTTCACTGCACCCGCGAAGACCGTTGAGCGGCATCCGCGCAGTCCTGTTCGATCTCGACGGCACGCTCGCCGACACGGCGCCGGACCTCGCCCGGGCGTTGAACCGCCTGCGCGCTCTGCAAGGACTCGCGCCGCTGCCGCCCGAAGTCGCCCGCCCGCACACGTCTGCCGGCGCGCGCGGCCTGCTCGCCGCCGGCTTCGGCGTCTCGCCCGGGGACGAGGGCTATGCTGCGCTGCGCGATTCCTTCCTGGATTTCTATGCCGAAGGCCTGTGCGTGGAGACGCGCCTGTTCGACGGCATCGCGGAGCTGCTCGCCAGGATCAGGGTGCTCAAGCTGCCCTGGGGTATCGTGACCAACAAGGGGAAGCGATTCAGCAAGCCTTTGCTGCGCCTGCTTGCCGTGGATCACCTTGCGGCCTGCATCGTGAGCGGCGACTCGACGGCGCACATCAAGCCGCATCCGGCGCCCCTGCTGCTCGCCGCGTCGCTGCTCGCGCTTCCTCCCGCGGACTGCATCTACGTCGGCGACGACCTGCGTGACGTGCAGGCCGCCCGCGCCGCCGGCATGCGGGTCGCGGTCGCCGCCTGGGGTTACCTTGGCGAGGGCGAGGACCCGCGAAACTGGAACGCCGACGCGGTAGTCTTCCGCCCTCGCGAGATTCTCGATCTGCTGTCGTAAAAGGGAACGAACATGCCTGCCTACTGGATAGCGCGCGCAAAAGTGAACGACCCAATCGAATACAGCAAGTATGCCGACCAGGTGCCGCGGATTCTCGCCAAGCACGGCGCAAAGGTGCTGACCCGCGGCGGCCGCCACCAGACCCTGGAGGGCCCGGAGAAGTTCACGCGCTTCGTCGTCATCGAGTTTCCGAGCTTCGAGCAGGGCATCGCCTGCTTCAATTCGCAGGAGTACCAGGACGCCGCCGCCTTCCGCCGCAGGAACAAGGTCGGCGAAAACGAGCTGGTGCTGGTGGAAGCCGGCGAAGGCGCTCCCAGATAGCCCCTTGAATCCGGGCCGGCGCGGCCGCATCTGTGGGATAATTGCAGCGCTGCAGAGAAATCGGGGGCGACCTGGTTTCGACGCGGGTATCGAAACAGCGCAGGGCATGCCGAGGACCAGTGACCTCGTAAATCCATCTGGAAACTTACAAACGCAAACGACGAGCGTTTCGCTCTCGCGGCCTAATACCCGCGAGACGCTGCACTAGCCTGCTGATGGGCTAGGCCCCGCAAGGGGTGCAGCGTCATTCACATCAGCCTCTCCTCCAGGTCTGGCCGCTTGGCCCGGGGGATCCGTCGAAGCGGCTAGCTGAGCGTCAGCCTGCCGGTCGGCGGTCGCAAAGCGAAACCCAAATGACCAGGCTAAGCATGTAGTCCTGACTGCGTAGGACTTACGGACGCGGGTTCGATTCCCGCCGCCTCCACCAGAACGACGTCCAGGGACGTCCGG
>JBGQFD010000123.1:0-9405 GCA_041496705.1 Gammaproteobacteria bacterium
CTGGTGCCGACGGAGAGACTCGAACTCTCACAGCTTTCGCCACCGCCCCCTCAAGACGGCGTGTCTACCAATTTCACCACGTCGGCATGATTGTCCCCGGTACCTGCCGCGCGTCGGAAACGCCCGGTACCAAGGCCGCCAATTTTACTACTTCGGCACCTCGTTTGCTTTCGAATTCGCCGCGTCGCCGGTCTTGGCGCCGGGGGCGCCCTGGGGCACCGGGATTTCCGGCGAAGGCGCCGCCGGCTGTTCCTTCACCGCGTCCATCACGCCGCCGCCGACGCGCGGCTTATGCGTCACCATATACGCCAGCAGGAACGTAGTGACGAAAAAAACCACCGCGAGAATCGCGGTCGTCCGCGACAGAAAATTTGCCGAGCCGCTGGCACCGAACAGACTTCCGGACGCGCCGCTGCCGAAAGCCGCGCCGACGTCGGCGCCCTTGCCGTGCTGGAGCAGTACCAGGCCGATGATGCCGAGCGCGACGACGACGTCGACGATGAGAATCAGGGTGAACCAGATGTCCATGTTTGCCTTCCTTCAGTTCAGTTAACGCGCGGCCGACGCGATGCAGATCGCGATGAAATCCTCGGCGACGAGCGAGGCCCCGCCGATCAGTCCGCCGTCGACGTCCGGCATGGCGAGCAACTCGCGCGCGTTGCCGGGCTTGACGCTGCCGCCGTACATGAGGGTGAGCGCCGCGGCGGCCTCCTTGCTGCGCTTCGCGACCCACGCACGGATGAAAGCGTGCACCTCCTGTGCCTGCTGGGGAGTCGCGTTTCGGCCCGTGCCGATCGCCCAGACCGGCTCGTAAGCGAGCGCGGCGCGTGTAAACGCCGACACCCCGGCGACCGCGGCGACCGCGTTCAACTGCCGCTCCACCACGCTCTCGGTTTCCCCGCGCTCGCGCTGCTCCAGCGTTTCCCCCACGCACAGAATCGGCGTAAGCCCGGCGCGCTGCGCAGCAGCGAATCTGGCTGCGACGCGAACGTCATCCTCGCCGTAAAGGCCCCGCCGCTCCGAGTGACCGACGATTGCGTAACGGCAGCCGAATTCCCTGAGCATCGCTGCGGATACCTCGCCCGTGTACGCGCCGGCGTCGTGCTCAGCGACGTTCTGCGCGCCCCAGGCGATGGAACTCCCCGCGAGCGCTGCAGACACCTGTGCGAGGTAGGGAAATGGGGCGCAAACGACTATCGCCGCACCGCGCACCGCCACCAGCCCGACCTTGAGCGCGTCGAGCAAGCGCGCGTTCGCATCGAGGCTGCCGTGCATCTTCCAGTTGCCTACGACGAGCCGCGTGCGCATCGGGTTGAAACCCCGCCAAAACCCGCGATTCTACCGCTCGGCCGGTGCGAGGGTCAAACGAAAACACCGGAAAATTCAGGATCTTGCCGCGGCCCTGTTCTAAGCTGCTTCCTGAACGGCGGCCGCAATTTTCTTGGCGAGCCTACGCACCTGCGCCTCGTCCTTGCCCTCCACCATTACTCGCAGCACTGGCTCGGTGCCCGAAGGGCGCAGCAGCACGCGTCCGTTCTTGCCCAGGACGCGCTCGGCATCCTGCTTGGCGCGACCGATCTCCGGCTGTTGCTGCCAGTCGAATCCCCTTGGGACCCGTACATTCACGAGTTCCTGCGGATAGAGCACGAGTCCCTTGCACAATTTCGTGATCGTCGTGCGGTTGGATCGGATCGCCGACAAAACCTGCAGCGCCGAGACGATCCCGTCGCCCGTAGTGTGCTTGTCCAGGCAAATGATGTGGCCAGAATTCTCTCCTCCCAGCTCCCAGTTCTTTTCCCGCAGCATCTCCAGCACGTAGCGGTCGCCCACTTTGGCGCGTCCGAAGGGAATCCCCATTTTGTCCAGGGCATGCTCGAGCGCGAGATTGGTCATCAGCGTCCCGGCGACGCCCTTGAGACCGCCGTTGCCGGCGCGCTCGCGGGCGATGACGTAAAGCAACTGGTCGCCGTCATAGAGCGTGCCGTCTCCGTCTGCCATGAGCACGCGGTCCCCGTCCCCGTCCAGTGCAATCCCCAGATCCGCCTTGCGCTCGGCGATCGCATGCTGAAGGGCCTCCGGGTGAACGGTTCCCGCCCCGTCGTTGATGTTGAATCCGTCGGGGTTCACTCCTATCGTTTCGACATCGGCGCCCAACTCGTGGAACACGTGGGGAGCGACGTGATAGGTCGCACCGTGTGCGCAGTCGATCACGATCTTCATGCCGCGAAGGTCGAGAGAGGAGGGAAAGGTACTCTTGCAGAACTCGATGTAGCGGCCGCGGGCGTCCTCGACGCGTCGTGCTTTTCCGAGCCCCGCCGAATCCTTGCACAGGATCGGGCGGTCCAGGCGGGTCTCGATATCTGCCTCAACACCGTCGGGGAGCTTGCTGCCTTCTGCGGAGAAAAACTTGATACCGTTGTCCTGATGCGGGTTGTGCGAAGCGCTGATTACGACGCCGGCTTGCAGCCGCAGCGCCCGCGTCAGATAGGCGACCGCCGGGGTCGGCAGCGGGCCGGTCAGCATCACATCCACGCCCGCGGCGGCGAAACCGGCTTCAAGCGAGGCCTCGAGCATGTAGCCCGAAACGCGCGTGTCCTTCCCGATCAGTACGGCCGGATGTTCACCCTTGGGCATGGTCGATCGCTGCACCAGCACTTCGCCTGCAGCGAAACCGAGCCGCATGACGAAATCAGGCGTGATGGGCATCTCGCCGACCTTGCCGCGCACTCCGTCAGTACCGAAGTATTTTCTGCTCATGGATGAACACCGCTCCCGTTTGCCGCAGCCAGCACCGCCAGCGCGTCGCGCGTAGCCGCAACATCGTGGACGCGCACGATTCTAGCGCCGCGCTGCACCGCCAGCAAAGCCGCGGCAACGCTGGCGGCAAGGCGATCCTGCACGGGCCTGCCGGTAAGCGCGCCCAGCGTCGATTTGCGCGACCAGCCGGCCAGCACCGGCACGCCCATCTCCGCCAGCCGGCCGAGACTCCGCAGCAACTCGAAATTGTGCTCAACGGTCTTGCCGAATCCGAAGCCCGGATCGATGACGATGCGCTCGCGCGCAATCCCGAGCGTCTCTGCAGAGGCAACGCGTTCGGCGAGAAACGCGCGGACCTCCGCGATCACGTCGCCGTAGCGCGGCTCGCGCTGCATGCTGCGCGGCTCGCCTTGCATGTGCATGAGGCACACGCCGACGTCTGAGGCGGCGACGGTTTCAAGCGCCCCGGGAGCCCGCAGCGCGGTGATGTCGTTGATCATGGACGCTCCGGTGTCGATCGCAACGCGCATCACCTCGGGCTTGGCCGTGTCGACGGAAATCGGCACCGGCGCGTCGCGAAGCGCCCGCAGCACCGGCAGCAGCCTTGACAATTCCTGCTCGGCCGACACGCTCTCGGCTCCAGGGCGGCTCGATTCCGCACCGATATCGAGCAAATCCGCCCCCTCTTCCATGAGCCGTCGCGCGTGCACGATCGCGGCTCCGGATTCGAGGTAACACCCACCATCGGAAAACGAGTCGGGAGTCACGTTGACTACGCCCATGATGAACGGGCGGTCGAGCACCAGTCGGAATCTGCCGCAGCTAAGGAGGAGGGCAGTCACGCGCGAAAAAAAGCCCGAAGCGAGCTTCGGGCCGTTGCAAGAGCGGCTCTACGCCGCGGGCGCCGGCTCGGGCGCACCCGGCGCGCCCGCCTGGGGCGGCTGCTGCGGCGCCTGCGCCGGCTTGGGCGGGCGCGGTGGCCGACCGTCCATGATGTCCTGGATCTGCTCGGCGTCTATGGTCTCCCACTCGAGCAGGGCCTTCGCCATCGCTTCGACCTTGTCGCGATTTTCGAGGATCAGCTTTCTCGCCAACGTGAACTGCTGGTCGATGATCTTGCGGATCTCGGCATCGACCTTTTGCATCGTCACCTCGGACACATTCTTGTGCGTGGTGATCGAGCGGCCGAGGAATACCTCGCCCTCGTTTTCGCCGTACACCATGGGACCCATCGCGTCCGACATGCCCCATTGCGTGACCATGCTGCGGGCGATGCCGGTGGCGCGCTCGAAGTCGTTCGAGGCCCCGGTGGTCATCTGGTTCATGAAGATTTCTTCGGCGATGCGACCGCCGAACAGCACGCCTATCGTCGAGAGGAGCCGGTCCCGGTCCATGCTGTAGCGATCCTGCTCGGGCAGCTGCATGGTCACCCCGAGGGCGCGCCCGCGCGGGATGATCGTGACCTTGTGCACCGGATCGGTCTTCGGAAGGAGCTTCGCCACCACCGCGTGGCCCGACTCGTGGTACGCGGTGTTCCTGCGCTCCTCCTCGGGCATGACCAGGGAGCGGCGCTCGGCACCCATGACGATCTTGTCCTTGGCGCGCTCGAAATCTTCCATGTCCACGAGGCGCTTGCTCTTGCGGGCTGCAAAGAGGGCCGCCTCGTTGACGAGGTTCGCGAGATCCGCGCCGGAGAAGCCCGGCGTGCCGCGCGCGATGATTTCCGCCTTGACGTCGGGCGCGACCGGGACCTTGCGCATGTGCACGAGGAGGATCTGCTCGCGGCCGCGGATGTCGGGCAGCGGCACCACGACCTGGCGGTCGAATCGGCCGGGACGCAGCAACGCGGGGTCGAGCACATCGGGGCGGTTGGTCGCGGCGATGACGATGACACCGGTCGTGCCTTCGAATCCGTCCATCTCTACGAGGAGCTGATTGAGCGTCTGCTCGCGCTCGTCGTTGCCACCGCCGAGGCCCGCGCCGCGCTGGCGGCCCACCGCGTCGATTTCGTCGATGAACACGATGCACGGCGCGTGCTTTTTCGCCTGGTCGAACATGTCGCGCACGCGCGCCGCGCCCACGCCGACGAACATCTCGACGAAGTCGGATCCGGAGATCGAAAAGAACGGCACCTTGGCCTCGCCCGCAATGGCGCGCGCAAGCAGCGTCTTGCCGGTGCCGGGGTTGCCCACCATCAGCACGCCCTTGGGGATGCGGCCGCCCAACTTCTGGAACTTGGCGGGATCGCGGAGGAACTCGACCAGCTCGGAGACTTCCTCCTTGGCCTCTTCACATCCGGCAACGTCGGCGAAGGTGATGCTGTTGTTGGATTCGTCGATCATGCGCGCGCGCGACTTGCCGAACGAGAACGCCCCGCCGCGGCCGCCGCCCTGCATCTGGCGCATGAAGAAGACCCACACGCCGATCAAGAGCAGCATCGGGAACCAGGAGACGAAGATGTTCATCAGCAGCGAAGGCTCTTCCTCCGGCTTCGCCTTGATCTTGACACCGTACTTGAGCAAGTCCGACACCAGCCAGATGTCGCCGGGCGAGTAGCTGGTCACCGTCTTGCCCTCGTTCGTCTTCGCCCTGAGATTGCGCCCTTCTATCACCACTTCGGCGATGCGACCTGCCTTGACCTCCTCGATGAACTGCGAATAGTCCATCGGCGCCTGGGCCGACTGGCGCGTGTTGAACTGGTTGAACACCGTCATCAGCACCAAGCCGATGACGAGCCAGATGACGAGATTCTTGAAGAGGTTGTTCAAATCGCTTCCTTCGCTTCCATTGGCTCCCTGTCTGTCGGCCATTCTATTCCCAAGCCGGCATACGAACCAGTGCCCCTGCCGGCTTCAGCGTCAGGATTGAATGCCGGTCTTGAGCCCTTTTCCCACCAAGTACATCTCGCTCGAACTTTCCCGCGACGCCTGCGGCTTCCGCGACGCCACTTCGACGAAGGTCCTTCGCATCGCCACCAAAAACTCCCGATACCCGGCTCCCTGAAACACCTTGACCAGAAGCGCACCCGAAGGTTTCAGGTGCGCCGCGGCGAATTCGAGGGCCAGTTCGCACAGGTACAGGCTGCGGGCCTGGTCGGTGGCG
Source organism: Gammaproteobacteria bacterium (assembly GCA_041496705.1). Taxonomy (GTDB): domain Bacteria; phylum Pseudomonadota; class Gammaproteobacteria; order Burkholderiales; family SG8-39; genus VBDM01. The sequence goes on from JBGQFD010000123.1 coordinate 5,860, forward strand.
CCAACCCCGGATAGATTGGGGGCCATGTCCGAAACCACAAGGTCGGCCTTGCCCTCCGCAAGCATCCCGCCGACCCGCGACTGCACGGCGGCGTCGCGGAAATCGCCGCGAATTGCCGTAACTCCCGGTATCGGCGCCATTTCCAGCAGATCCACCGCTATGATCCGGCCCTGCGGACCGACCTGTCCGGCGAGTGCCTGAGACCACCCACCCGGAGCCGCGCCCAAGTCAACGACCACCGCCCCGGGCCGCGCCAACCGGTCGCGACGCGTGATCTCCAGGATCTTGAAGGCCGCCCGCGAACGGTAGCCCTGGGCTTTGGCGCGATGAACGTATGGGTCGTTGACGTGGCGCTGGAGCCACGCCTTGCTGGATTTGCTGCGGGCCATTGCTTAGACTTTCCTCGATGCCCGAATTATCACCCACCCGGCGGCGCGAGCTGAAAGCGCGGGCGCACGCGCTCGATCCGGTCGTGTTGATCGGCGGAGCCGGATTGCCGCCCGCGGTCCTCGAGGAAATCGATCGCGCTCTGAAAAGCCACGAGCTGATCAAGGTGCGCGTGAACGGCGCCGACCGCCCCGGCCGCGAGGCGATTCTTGAGGAGATTTGCAGGCGGACCGGGGCGCAACCGGTTCAGCACATCGGCAAGATTCTTGCCCTATTCCGGGAGAATCCCAAACCTTCTCCCGGCTCGGGGAAGGACTCGCGGAGCAGGACCCGACGCGGGCGTTAGCCTACTCATAACGCACTTCCAGCACCTCATACTTCCGCACCCCACCCGGAGTCTGCACCTCGACCGCGTCCCCGGCATATTTTCCAATCAGCGCCCGAGCAATCGGTGAGTTGATCGAGATCTTGCCCTTCTTGAGGTCGGCTTCGTCGTCTCCGACAATCTGGTAGGTCACCGCGCCTGCCTTCGATTCTTCCAGCTCCACGGTGGCGCCGAACACGCAGCGGCCTTCCGCGTCGAGCAGCTTCGGGTCGATCACTTGCCCATTGGCGAGCTTGGACTCGATTTCCTTGATGCGCCCTTCAACGAAGCTCTGGCGCTCCTTGGCCGCATCGTACTCGGCGTTCTCGGAAAGGTCTCCGTGCCCTCGGGCTTCGGCGATTGCGGCGATCGCGCTCGGGCGCTCGACCGTCTTCAGGCGCTGCAGTTCCTGCCGCAGCAGTTCCGCTCCGATCGTCGTCAGGGGAATTGTGCTCATGGTCTCCGCTTAGCTTGACACAGGTTGATGCGTGCGCAGACCCGCGTGCAAGTCCTGCAAGGCATACGGCACCAAGGTACGCGTCTGCCGCATGCCCTCGCAGGCTGCGCGCGCGCCGGCCACGGTCGTGTAGTAGGTCACGCGCCGCTGCACGGCGCTGGTACGCACCGAACGCGAATCGGAAACGGCGCTGCGTTTTTCCTCCACCGTATTGACGACGAGGTTCACCTCGCCGTTCTTGATCATGTCGACAATGTGCGGCCGGCCTTCCACCACCTTGTTGATGATGTTCACGGCAATGCCGTTCGCCGACAGCACGGCCGCGGTTCCGCGCGTAGCGAGCAGCCGAAACCCCAGCCCGACCAGTTCGCGTGCCACCGCCACCACCGCCAGCTTGTCGCTGTCGCGAACGCTGATGAATGCGGTTCCCGTTTCGGGAAGGCGGGCGCCCGCCGCAAGCTGGGACTTGACGAAAGCCTCGCCGAAGGTTCGTCCCACGCCCATGACTTCGCCCGTGGACTTCATTTCCGGACCGAGAATCGTATCCACCCCGGGGAACTTGACGAAGGGGAACACCGCCTCCTTCACCGAGTAATAGTCCGGAATCACTCCTGCGTGCACCCCCTGCTGCGCGAGCGTTCTCCCTGCCATGCACCGGGCGGCGATCTTGGCGAGCGGCACGCCCGTGGCTTTGCCCACGAACGGCACCGTCCGCGACGCCCTCGGATTCACTTCGAGGACGTAGATGACATCCTTGCCCCCTTGCTTCTGGATGGCGAACTGCACATTCATGAGCCCGACCACACCGAGTGCGCGGGCGAGTTGGACGGTCTGGCGGCGCAACTCCTCTTCGACTTGCGCGGTCAGCGAGTGGGGGGGAAGGGAGCACGCGGAATCCCCCGAATGCACTCCGGCCTGCTCGATGTGCTCCATCACGCCGCCGATCATCACGTGCTCGCCATCGCCGACTGCATCCACGTCGACTTCCGTGGCGTCGCTGAGGAAACGATCCAGCAGCACCGGAGAATCGTTCGAGACCTTCACGGCTTCGCGCATGTAGCGTTCCAGATCCTTCTGCTCGTGAACGATTTCCATCGCGCGGCCCCCGAGCACGTAGCTCGGCCGCACCACCAGCGGATAGCCTATTTCCGCTGCCAGACGAAGGGCTTCGGATTCGGTTCGCGCAGTCCGGTTGGGAGGCTGGTTGAGCCCCAGGCGCACAAGCAACTGCTGAAAGCGCTCGCGGTCCTCGGCCATGTCTATCATGTCGGGGGTCGTGCCGATGATCGGCACGCCATTGGCCTCGAGGTCGCGCGCCAGTTTCAGCGGGGTCTGGCCGCCGAACTGCACGATCACGCCCAAGGGCTTCTCCTTGTCCACGATCTCGAGAACGTCCTCCAGCGTCAGAGGTTCGAAGTACAGCCGGTCGGAGGTGTCGTAGTCCGTAGAGACGGTCTCCGGGTTGCAGTTCACCATGATGGTCTCGAAGCCGTCCTCGCGCAGGGCGAGCGCAGCGTGAACGCAGCAATAGTCGAATTCGATGCCCTGGCCGATGCGGTTCGGTCCGCCGCCCAGTACGATGATTTTCCTGCGCCCGGTCGGAAGCGCCTCGCACTCTTCCTCGTAGGTGGAGTACAGGTAAGCGGTGTTCGTGGCAAACTCTGCCGCGCAGGTGTCGACGCGCTTGTACACCGGGCGGATTCCGAAGCGGTGACGCGCGGCTCGAACCTCGGCTTCGCTCGCGTTGAAGAGGTAAGCAAGCCTCCTGTCGGAAAATCCCTTGCGCTTCAGCCCGCGCAGGGTGTCGGGGCCGATTTCGGCCAGCCGCCGGTCGTCGAGCTCCAGCTCAAGGTCGACGATCTCCTTGATCTGCGCAAGGAACCAGGGATCGATGTGGGTGAGCTCGTGCACCTCCTCCAGGGTGAAGCCGTTCTCGAAGGCATCGCCCACGTACCAAATGCGCTCCGGTCCCGGCTCTCCCAGCTCCTTCTCGATTTTTTCCCGGTCGGTCGTTTTCTGGTTGAGCCCGTCGACTCCGATTTCGAGGCCGCGCAGGGCCTTCTGGAAGGATTCCTGGAAGGTGCGACCGATGGCCATCACCTCGCCCACCGACTTCATCTGCGTGGTGAGCCGGTCGTCGGCCTGCGGGAATTTCTCGAAGGCGAAGCGCGGCACCTTCGTGACGATGTAGTCGATGCTCGGCTCGAACGACGCCGGTGTCGCGCCTCCGGTGATGTCGTTCTTCAGCTCATCGAGCGTATAGCCGACCGCGAGCTTGGCGGCCACCTTCGCGATCGGAAAGCCGGTGGCTTTGGAGGCCAGCGCCGAGGAGCGCGAC
>JBGQFD010000124.1:0-9255 GCA_041496705.1 Gammaproteobacteria bacterium
GGCAACCCCCTAGGCGAGGAGGGCGTGGGTTAAGAGGAGACGTGGCGGGTTTGTGGAAAGGCTGATACCCGCTTCTATGTGGATCTATTTCCATCTTCTTCTGGGCACAACTTGGAGACGATCTTCATGATCTCTAACGTCATGGTCAGCGGCGCCGATGGGCGTCCGCTGCACCTAAAGTTAGATCGCCATTGCGCAAGACGCCTACTGTCCAGAATAGGATCGAGGATACGAACCCCACTCCGATCATAGTAACTGCCTGCGCCTTAGCGGCCAATAGGTTGCCCGTGGCAATGTCAGGGACCACTCCCAAGGAGCCGAGAACAACACCAAATCCGCAACAGAGCGGAAGCGACAAGCGCTTACGGAAGAGATAAACGAGAGGTGAAGCTACACATAGCGTGATTGGTACTGTGTAGAGCGCGACGAGGAATGAACCGACCCAGCCGTCTTTACCTGTGAAGGCCCAGACCGCGAGTGGGAACCACAACGCTGCAACTACGAGCCCCGCGACAAGCCTTGCAGTACTAGGACGCTTCATTGTTGATCTAACGTTCAATAGTCGGACCGTGCAAGGTTACTCCCAACACCCAAGGGCAGGGGAATGCGCCCTAGCAAAGGGTTTGCCCGATATTCCTTGTGAGGATTCACCCGACAGGATGGAGCAGCGTCGGCGGGTCTTCTTCGAGACTGCCGGGTGCCGGGTTCGCGCAGAGGCTCTTCGCCCCTGTTGGAGCATCGGTCCTGACCGAAGAATGTTCAACGCGGCCGAGGACGGTTTCGAGGTGGCAGTCACGACCGCGATCGTGAGGCTCCTGTTCCGGCGATCCTCCCGAGCGTGACGGCGCTCAAGAGGCCATTGCCGGAAAGATATCCCCAGACGTGCGCGCCCGATACGCCACACGCTGCACCGCCGCCGGCAAACAGGTTCGGCAAAGGCCTGCCATCGGCATCGAGAACATGCGCGTACTCGTCCACCATGAGCCCGCCCTGGGTGTGGAAGAGGGCGCCGGTGACCTTCACCGCGTAGTAGGGCGGGGCCAGTTTCGGCTTGGTCGTGAAATCGCGGCCGAAGGGGTCCGGCCTGCCGTCGACGCAGCTTTCGACTTCCTTCAGAGTCTCGGCCAACGAAGGTAAGTCGGGAGCGGGCTGGATGGCGCCCGCCGCGTGCGCCTCGCGGTAGTCCGGGAAAGTCATGCCGAGGCGGTGCAGCCGCTCGTCATAGACGCACCAGGCGACACCGCCTGGCTGCTCGAGCACCGGCAGGCATTGCTCCGAATACCCGAGGTGCTCGTTCGAGAAGCGACGGCCGTCGGCGTTCACTTGGATTCCGCCTTCCATCATCAGCGCCCAGGTGATGAGGACGCCGTGCGGGGTCGCGACCGAGCCGTGGCCCTGGTAGGCGCCCATGTGCTTCGCCGCCGCGCCGAGCGCGCGCCCCCACTTCACGGCATCGCCCCGGTTGCCGGCGTGGCCGAAGTAAATGGCGTCCGCGATCTCGGGAATGTTCTCGCGCACCATCGCGGGATTGCCGCCGAAGCCGGAGCAGGCGAGCACGAGCGACCCGTATTCCACTTCCTCGACGGCGCCGTCGGGCCGGCGGAATCTCACGCTGCTCGCCGTGACCTCGGTAACGGTTGCAGAACAGAGCAGGTCGATGCCGGCGCAGGCGCGCAGGAGCGCGGCCATCAGGGCGGCGCCGGTTTTCTCGGGAACCGAGTGCATGCGCAGCGCGCTGTGCCCCGGGTACAGGAATCCCCGCGCAAGCTCGAACGGCACGCCGTGCTCGTCAGCCAGCCACTCGATGGCCGGCCCGGAAGCGCGGCACAGCGAATGCACGAGATTTTCATCCGCCTGGCGCTTGTTCTTGCGCAGAATGTCGGCCGCCATGCGCTCGGGTGAATCGTCCACCCCTTCGGCGCGCTGAAAGCGCGTCAACGCCGCCGGGATGAATCCCGAGGAGAGAGCGGTCGAGCCGGAAGGCGAGGCGTCCCGCTCAAGAATCAGGACGCCCGCCTTCTTGGCCGCCAGCGCCGCGACCAGGCCGCAGGCGCCCGCGCCGACCACGACGACCGGGATCTTCAAGCGGTGGAGCGGCGCATCGACGCGTCCAACGTGAGTAGGCTGAGCGGATCGAGCGGCATTAGAGATGCTTAACTTAAAGTCGACCGCCTAAAATTCGTGTTCAGAGGTCCAGCGCCGCCTTCTGTTTCGCGATCAACTCGGCGATGCCGCGCTTCGCCTGTGCGACCAGCGCGTCCATGTCCGCGGTGGAAAACGGCTTGCCCTCGGCCGTGCCCTGGAGTTCGACGAATCCGCCGGAGCCGGTCATGACCACGTTCATGTCGGTGTCGCAGCTCGAGTCCTCGGCGTAGTCCAGGTCGAGCACCGGCACCCCCTCGCAGATTCCGACCGACACGGCGGCGACAAAATCGCAGATGGGCGTAGCGGCCAGGAGGCCGCGCGCGAGCAGCGTGCCGACGGCGTCGTGCAGGGCGACAAAGGCGCCGGTGACGCTCGCGGTGCGCGTGCCGCCGTCGGCCTGGATCACGTCGCAGTCGATTTTCAGCGTGCGCTCGCCAAGCCGCGAGGTGTCGACGACCGCGCGCAGGGAACGCCCGATCAGCCTCTGGATCTCCTGGGTGCGCCCGGTCTGCCTGCCGCGCGCCGCCTCGCGGTCGCTGCGCGTGTGCGTGGAGCGCGGCAGCATGCCGTACTCGGCGGTGACCCAGCCTTTGCCGCGGCCTTTCAGGAATCCGGGCACGCCCTCCTCGACGCTGGCGGTGCAGATGACCCGGGTGTCGCCGAATGCGACCAGCACCGAACCCTCGGCGTGCCGGGTGTAGTGGCGCTCGATCGCGATGCGGCGCAATTCGTCGGCTCCGCGTCCGGAAGGTCTCATGAAGGTTTTTGACGGCATGCTCATCTTGAAATCGGTTCTAAGGCTTCTGCGGCGTGTGCTTGCGGATGGCGGCGCGGATCTCCCTGATGGCCTGCTCGATTTCCTCATCGCTCAGGTCGCCGTGGTCCGCGTCGCCGAAATTCTCGAGCCTGGTGCTCGCCCCGTCGAGCTCCAGGGTCGAGACCTCGCCGGCGACCGCGCCGGCGGCCCCCCCGGGACGCTTCTCCGCCCAGGTCATGGCCACGACCGACAGGTTGTCGCAATCCGCCCCGGCGCGCAATTCCGCGACGTTGAGAAGCTCGGGCATGGCTTTCAGGATTTCGTTCTTGCCCAAGGCCGCCGTGATCAAAGAGGCGCTGAGCGCCCCCCAAAAGCCGTCGCTGCACAGCACCAGCGTATCGCGCTCGCGCAGGGCCACCGGCCCGGAGAGATCGACCTGCGGCAGCGTACTCGCGCCAATGCAGTTGAAGATCTTGTTTCGGTCCGGATGCGCGGCCACCGCCTCTTCGCGGATGCGCCCATGATCGACCAGCAACTGTACCCGGGAGTGGTCGCGGGTACGGGCCTCGACGCGGGCCCCGCGGATGTGATAGAGCCGCGAATCGCCCACGTGCGCCCAATACGCGTTCGAATCCTGCACCACGCAGGCGACGCAGGTCGTGCGGGGGGATTCGACGAGGTTGCGCGATGTCGCGTATTCGCCGAGCGCGAGGTGCGCATCGGTCATGGCCTTGCGCAGGAACGCGGCGGGGTCCGCAAGCTTGGGCTTGGCTTCGCGCTGGAACGACTCGGTGAGAAAGTGCAGCGCGATGTGCGAAGCCACTTCCCCGTGCAGGTGACCGCCCATGCCGTCGGCGACGACCATCAACAGCGATTCTCTCGTGTAGCAGTAGCCGGCGCGATCCTGGTTGGACCCGCGCGTGCCCTTGCGGCTCTCCTGGAAGATCGAGAATCTCATCGGCCCGACAGCCTCCGCAGCGCCCCGCGCAGCCCGTCGACCATGGAGCGCTTGCGGTGCACTTCCGGGTCCTTCTCGCCCATCAGCACCTTTTGCAGGGCAAACACGCTCTGCGGTCGCTTCATGTGGTCGAGCTCGAGGCACCAGTCGATCGTTTCGAGGATCTGCCGCGAGTACTTGCCCCTGCGCAGCTTCGTCGCGGAAACGTAGCGGTCCTTTTCGACGCGATGGTCCGCGGCCTGGGGCGCCGCGCCCGCGAGGCAGGCAAACAGGCTCGCCCCCACGGCGTAGCAGTCGCTCCACGGCCCGAGCAACTCGCGGTTCTTGTACTGCTCCGGCGGGGCGAACCCCGGCGTGTACATCGGGTTGAGGCGCATGCCTTCCGCGGCCAGGGTCTGGCGCGCCGCGCCGAAATCGATCAGCACCGGCGAGTTGTCGTTGCGAATGTAGATATTCGCCGGCTTGATGTCCAGGTGCAGCAGCTTGTTCGAATGCACCTCGCGCAGCCCGTTGAGGAGCTGCGTGAAGACGCGGCGGATGAAGGTTTCCTTGAGCGCGCCGCGGCGCGCCTGGATGTGTTCCTGCAGCGTCCGGCCGCGCTCGTATCGCATGACCAGGTATACGGTCTCGTTGGCGCGGAAGAAGTTCAGCACCCGCACCACGTTGGGATGGGACAGGCGCGCGAGCGAACGTCCCTCCTCGAAGAAGCACTTCATGCCGTAGCGAAAAGTCGCCAGGTTCTCCTCGGAGATCGAGGGCAGGGCGTCGCCCTCCTTTCTGAGCGCGAGCTGGCTCGGAAGGTATTCCTTGATCGCGACCGGCTGGTCGTTTTCGTCGTAGGCGAGATAGACGATGGAGAATCCGCCGCTCGAGAGCACGCTCGCGATGCGGTAGGTCCCAAGCTGATAACCGTCCGGCAACGGTTGATTGACCTGCTGTGCCATGAAGGGGTGGCGGCGTGGCGTTCCTACCCGTTATGATAGCGGCGTTTCCACTGGTACCGCCGCATTATACGGCGTCGAAAAAGCACTCCATGATCCAGAGCATGACCGGCTACGCGTCGGCGACGCGGGAATTGCCGATGGCTTCGCTCGCGGCGGAACTGAAGAGCGTGAACGGCCGGTTCCTCGACGTGCAGATCCGGCTCGCCGATGAACTGCGCACGGTGGAACCCGCATTGCGCGAACTCATCCAGGCGCGCGTGGGCCGCGGCAAGGTGGAGTGCAGGATCGCCGTGACGCCGCCCGCGGGATCCGCGCCGCAGATCGGCATCAACGCAGGCCTGCTCGGCGCGCTGGCCGGCGCTTCGCGGAAGATTCGCGCCGCGATCCCCGACGCACAACCCTTGCGCGTGGGGGAGATCCTGCATTGGCCGGGCGTCGTCGGCGACGAGCGGTCCGACATGCTGCGCGAGGCCTGCGTCGACGTGGTGCGGCAGCTTCTCGAGGAGTTCACCGCGACGCGCACGCGGGAGGGCGAGAAGCTCGGGCGGATGCTCGGCGAGCGTCTGCAGCGCATGCAGGCGCTGCTCGCTTCGATCCAGCCGAGCCTGCCCGAAGCGATAGCGGCGTACGAGGCAAAGGTGACCGAGCGCCTTCGCGAAGCGCTCGGCAGCGCCGACGAAGAACGCATCCGCCAGGAAGTTGCGCTTTTCGGGATCAAGGCCGACGTCGCCGAGGAAATGAACCGGCTGGGCGCGCATCTCGACGAGGTGCGGCGCGTGATCGGTTCCGGCGGAGCGGTCGGAAAGCGCCTGGATTTCCTGATGCAGGAACTCAACCGCGAGGCGAACACCCTGGGCGCGAAAGCGGTGTCGAAGGAGCTTTCCGATGCGAGCCTCGAATTCAAGCTGCTCATCGAGCAGATGCGCGAGCAAGTCCAGAACATGGAATAGGAACCGGAAATGACGGGAAATCTCTTCATCGTTTCCGCGCCGTCGGGGGCCGGAAAATCCACGCTGGTCGCCGCCGTCCTCGCCGAGGACAAACAGCTCGCCCTTTCGATTTCCTTCACCACGCGCGCACCCCGCGCCGGCGAAACGAACGGGCGCGACTACCACTTCATCGACCACGCAACTTTCGAAGCCATGCTCGAGCGCGGCGAGTTCCTCGAGTGCGCGGAGGTGCACGGCAATCGCTACGGCACTTCGCAGAAATGGATCGGCGACACGCGTGCCCGGGGACTGGACATCGTCCTCGAGATCGACTGGCAGGGCGCCGTCCAGGTGCGCCGCGCGTTCCCCGAGGCGATCGGCATCTTCGTCCTGCCGCCGCCGCCGGTGCTGAAAGAGCTGGAAGGCCGGCTGCGCAAGCGCGGCCAGGACAGCGAGGAGGCCATCAAGAGGCGCCTCCAGGTCGCGCGGGAAGAAATAAGCCACGCTTCGGAATTCGATTATGTTATTATAAATAAAGAGTTTTCCGAGGCAGTCCGGGATCTGGCAGCTATCGTGCGCGCCTGCAGAGCGACGCTTTCCCGCCAGGCCGCACGTCACCCGGAAATGTTCAACCCGATTGGCTAGACTACGAGAGGTCCCATGGCGCGCATCACCGTCGAAGATTGCCTGAAAAGAATTCCCAACCGATTCCAGTTGACGCTCGCGGCGACCTACCGCGCGCGCCAGCTCGCCCAGGGCGGCACGCCGGATGTCGAAGTCACGCGCGACAAACCCACCGTGATCGCCTTGCGCGAAATCGCCGCGGGCAAGATCGGCGTGGAATACCTGAACCGCGTGCACACGGGGTAAGTCCAAGTCCGCCTCCCCGCGGTCGCGGGGAGCTGCGGCGGCTTCGGTGGCTTGGGTCGCCGCGCGGCGGCTTTTGCCGGGCATCGGTCGCCGGGCGGTTTCGCGTGGATGCAAAGCGCGGAGGTGCAAAGTAAGCCATGGCGGCCGTCGCGATCACCGATCTGAGACGGCACCTCGGCTATCTCAAGCCGAGCGACATAGGCCGCATCGAAGAGGCCTACCAGTTCAGCGACGTCGCTCACCAGGGGCAGTTCAGGAAGAGCGGTCACCCGTACATCTCGCACCCGCTCGCGGTGGCCGAGATCGTCGCCAACTGGCAACTCGACGCGCAGGCGGTGATGGCCGCGCTGCTCCACGACGTCATGGAGGACACGGCGGTCTCCAAGGAGCAGATCGCCGAGCGCTTCGGCAAGCCGGTGGCGGAACTGGTCGACGGCCTGTCGAAGATCGACCGCATCGAATTCCAGTCGCAAGCCGACGCCCAGGCCGAGAACTTCCGCAAGATGCTGCTCGCGATGGCGCGCGACGTGCGCGTCATCCTGATCAAGCTCGCCGACCGCCTGCACAACATGCGCACCCTCGCCGCGGTCACGCCGGAGCGCCGCCGCGGCATCGCGCGCGAGACGCTGGAGATCTACGCCCCGATCGCCAACCGTCTCGGCCTGGACAGCCTCTACCGCGAGTTGCAGGAGCTCGCCTTTTCCCATCTGTACCCCTTGCGCTTCGCCGTGATCGCCAAGGCCGTCAAAGCGGCGCGCGGCAACCGCAGCCAGGTGGTGGACAAGATACTCGCCGCGATCCAGAAGATTCTCCCGGCGCGCGGCATCGAAGCCACGGTCACCGGCCGCGAGAAGCACATCTACTCGATCTACCACAAGATGATGGAAAAGCGCCTTTCGTTCTCCCAGGTGCTCGACATCTACGGCTTCCGCGTCATCGTCCAGGACGTGCCGGCGTGCTATCTCGCGCTCGGCGCGCTGCACAGCCTGTACAAGCCCGTTCCGGGGAAATTCAAGGACTACATCGCGATCCCCAAGGTGAACGGCTACCAGTCGCTGCACACCACGCTGATCGGACCCTACGGCATGCCGGTCGAGGTGCAGATCCGCACGCAGGCGATGAGCCACATCGCCGACGCCGGCGTGGCCTCGCATTGGCTGTACAAGAGCTCGGATGCGGAGATCAACGAGGTGCAGCAGCGCACCCACCGGTGGCTGCAGTCGCTGCTCGACATCCAGACCGCCTCGGGCGATCCCGCCGAGTTCCTCGAGCACGTCAAGGTGGACCTGTTCCCCGATGAGGTCTACGTGTTCACGCCCAAGGGCAAGATCCTGGCGATGCCGCGCGGCGCGACCGCCGTGGATTTCGCCTACGCGGTGCACACCGACATCGGCAACCGCTGCGTCGCCGCGAGAATCAACTACGAGCTGGCGCCGCTGCGCACCGAGATCATGAACGGGGACCGCGTCGAAATCATCACCGCCGCGCACGCGCACCCCAATGCGGCCTGGCTTGCCTACGTCAGGACCGGCAAGGCGCGCTCGCAGATCCGGCATTTCCTGAAGACCACGCAGTACGAGGAGTCCGCGGCGCTCGGCGAGCGCATGCTCAACCAGGCGATTCGCGCCCTCGGGGCGAAACCCGCGGACGCCACCGCCGAGCGCTGGGAACGCCTGGTGCGCGACGCGGGGTCGAAATCGCGCCGCGAAGTCCTCGCCGATATCGGCCTGGGAAAGCGGCTCGCCGCCATCGTCGCGAGGAAGCTGCTGCTGATCGCGGAGCCGAACCAGGCCGAGGGAAAACTGCCGGCCGGTTCCATCGTCATCCACGGCTCGGAAGGCATGGCGGTCCAGTTTGCCCGGTGCTGCAACCCGATTCCCGGGGACCCGATCATCGGATTCATCAAGAAGGGCCAAGGGCTGGTCGTGCATACGCACGATTGCCCGACCGCGGCAAAATCGCGCAGCGACCCGGAGAAATGGCTCGATGTCGAATGGGCGCCCGACACCGAAAAGATGTTCGACGTCGGCATCCGCGTGGCGGTGGCCAACCAGCGGGGCGTACTGGCGAAAGTCGCCACCGCGATCGCCGATGCCGGCTCGAACATCGACAACGTCAGCATGGACGAGGAGCGCGATCTCTACACCACCATGCACTTCACCCTGCAGGTCTCCAACCGCCCGCACCTCGCCCGGGTGCTGCGCTCGCTGCGGCGCATCCAGGAAGTGGTGCGGATCGCCAGAGTGAAGGACTAGTCGTGCCTCGGCGAGGCATTGGCCGATTCGAGAACCCGCGTCAGCCCCTCCAGCCGATCCACTGCAGGAATCGCTCCACCCAATCGAGCGCGTTCGCAAGCGGCGTGCGCAGCAAGGCGATGCCGATGACGGTGCCGAGCGCATCGGCGGCCATGTCGGCGACTTCAAAGCTGCGATAGTCGGTCAATCCCTGCAGGAACTCGATCGCGACGCCCATGAGGGTGAACCCCAGCGCGATGGCGATGCGCCGCGGCCCGCCGGCGTAGAGCATGCCGAACCAGAACGAAAGACCTGCGTAGGCGATCAGATGTCCGATCTTGTCCCCGCCCTCCTCCGGAAAATCGAAAGGCAGCGGAACGAGCGAAAGCACGAAGGCCCCGGCCACCATCCCCCAGCC
>JBGQFD010000125.1:0-9187 GCA_041496705.1 Gammaproteobacteria bacterium
CCCGCCATCACCAGGGTTCTGTTGCGGATGTTTGCGAGGCTCGGGCGGAAGTCCACGTCCGCGAGCGCGAGGCAGGCCTGCGCGAAGCACGCCGGGTCGGCTTTGGCGAGCGCCGCTTTGCGTTCGGCGACCATCGCCGGGTTCGCCGCAATGAAGCTCTCGGGAAACATGCGGCGGATGGCCGCATCGAGCACCGACGCCATGCCTTCTGCGCGCACCTTGGTCGCCATCGCCCGGAAGGGCGCCTTGGCCGCGTCAGGAAAGGTGGCGAGCGAATCGGCGATGACGAGCGGCCCGAACTTCGCGCCGTGCCGGATGGCGAGCGCGAGCGCTACGAAGCCGCCGAAGCCGTTGCCGAGGACCGTCGTCCTTCCCCCGAGCCTGAGCGCCGCGAGACCGGCGGCAACGCGGTCGGCGTAGGCCTCCAGCGTCGCGCCCGCGGGCGACGAGCTTCCGTAGCCCGGCAGGTTCACCAGATGCGTGCGGAAGGACCCGGCCAGCGTCTCGCCGACCCGGTCGAAGGCGGAGCGGTCCGAGAGCAGCGAGTGCAGCAGAACGAGATCGGGGCCGGCGCCCGCCGACTCGACGTCCAGCCGCGCCCCGTCGAATCCGACGAGACTCACTCGAGATTCTTTGCCGCCGGAACCTCGCGCGAGTACTGCGGGGCCGCGATGAACTGTTTCGGGTCGTAGGTCCAGAACTGGCTGACCTCGCGCACCGTGTCGACGGTGGTGTTCACCAACTGTCCATCCTTGCGTTCGACCTTGCGGATGTAGATATTGAGCACCGGCTTGCCGTACCCGTCCAGGTGCAGCGGTCCCATGGGACCGCCCTTGAGGTTGACGTTGTGCAGGGCGCGCACGAACGCGGTCTTGTCCTCGATGCGGCCGTTGATCGACTTCATCGCCTCCTCGAGCCACAGGCCCGCGGTATACGTTCCCGCGGTGTAGAACCCCGGCGTCACCTTGTACTCGCGCTGCACCGCCTCGACGAAGCGCTTGTTGTCGGGAGTGTTGAGATCGACCGCGTACCAGCTCGCCGAATACACCCCGAGGGCCTCGTCGCCCATGTTCTTGAGGATGCCCTCGTCCACCAGCGTGGGGTTGCCGAGCACCGGGCTCTTGTGGCCGTACTCCTTGTACGCGCGCAGGAAGCGCAAGGGGTTGCTGCCGGCAAAACCGGCGTAGACGCCGTCGAGGTTGCCCTTCATCTGCCCGATGTACGAGCCGTAGTCGGCGACGTTGAGCGGCGGCCAGAGCTTCTGCACGATCCTGCCGCCGCTTTCCTCGAAGACGCGGTGGAAACCCGCGGCGCCCTCGTGGCCGTAGGTGAAGTCGTCGGCGATCATGCCGATGCGCTTCAAGCCGAGCTTCTTCGCCGCGTACTGGCCGAGCACGTGCATCGGTTGGGCCGCGGTTCCGTAGACATGAATGACGTAGTCGCTGTTCTTTTTCTGCGCGAGATCGTTCTGCGCGGCGGAGGTCGGCGTGATCAGTGGCACCTTTGCCTGCAGCATGTAGTCGTCGATGGCGAGCGCCTCGAACGTCGCCAACGGCCCGATGATCGCGTGAACTTTGTCGCGCTCGACCAGTTCCTGCGTCTTGGTCTTCGCCAGCGCCGGCTGGCCCGCGGTGTCGGCGAAGAAGATCTCGACCTTGCGGCCGGCGAATACGCCGTTGCGCTCCTTCAGTAGCAGGTTGATGCCTTCCTCCATCTGCCGCCCGCCGGCGGCGAGCGGGCCGGTGCGCACGGTGAGAAATCCCAGTCGTAGGGGCTCGCCCTGCGCCGCCGCCTCGTGGACGGGCACAGCGAGGCCGATGACCGAAAGCAGAAGCAGCATGCGATGCGACAAATTCATATCTCCTCCAGAAAAGGTGCCAGCTTGGGTGCGCGCTATCGTACCAGCATCGCGAGCGCGCGGCAGCCGCGGACGTGGCGGGCGGGAGCGGCGTTACAATGGCTGCTTTCTCTCCCACAGGAGATGGCGCTGCGCACTCAATTGCTGAGGCTCGCATCGGATCTGGCGGCGCGCGAAGAGCGCTTCGCCTGGGTCACGGTGGTGCGCCGCGAGTCGCCCAGTTCCGCGCGCGTCGGCGACGCCGCCCTCATCACCGAGAGCGGCGAATACCACGGCTGGACCGGCGGAGGCTGCACGCGCTCGACGGTGTTGAAGGAAGCCCGCCGGGCGATCGCCGACGGCGAGCCGCGGCTGCTGAGTCTTTCCCCCGACGCGGGCGGAGGGCAGCGCCCCGGCCTCGTCCGGCTTCCCATGACCTGTGACAGCGGAGGTACCGTGGAAATCTACGTCGAGCCGGTGTTGCCGGCGCCGCGACTGCTCCTCTTCGGCAATGCTCCTGCGGTGCGGATGCTCGCGCGCATCGGCGATGCGATGGGCTACCGCGTCATCGTCGTCGACCCGGCGTCGGGGGCGGCGGATTTTCCCGGCGCCGAGCACGTCGTGCCGTCGCTTGCGTCGGAGGCGGTGCCGCGCGGCGCGCACGTGCTCGTCGCGACCATGGGCGAGGGCGACCTCGAGGCGATCGAAACGGTCGCCGCGAGAGCGCCGGCGTATCTCGGCGTGATCGCCAGCCGCAAGCGCTTCGAGCCGCTGCGCGACGCCCTGCTCGCGCGCAGGGTACCGCGCGACCTGGTCGAGCGCATCGCCGCGCCCGCGGGGCTGGACATCGGCGCGCGCACGCCCGAGGAGATTGCACTCAGCATCATGGCGCAGATCGTCGAGCGTCGCCGGCATGCCGTCGCCGCGGCGCCGGACGCCGCGAGCCCGGAAGTTCCGGCGCGCAACACGCCCGCGGAAGCGGTGGATCCGGTGTGCGGAATGAGCGTGGCGGTCGCCGGGGCGCGGCACGTCGCCGAGTCCGGCGGGAAGCAGTACTACTTCTGCTGCGCCGGCTGCCGCACGAAGTTCCTCGCCGATCCGGCGCGCTACTCCGCACCGGGTGCAAAGGCGCGCCACGCATGAACGACGATATCCGCGCGATGCAGGCGGCGATGCAGGGCTGCGGCTACATCGCCGACCCGGCGATCGCCACCGCGGTCTATCTCGCCAGGGAAATGCAGAAGCCGCTGCTGGTCGAAGGCGATGCGGGCGTGGGCAAGACCGAGATCGCCAAGGTGCTGGCGCAATTGCTCTCGACCGAGCTCATCCGGCTGCAGTGCTACGAAGGCCTCGACACGAATACCGCGCTCTACGAGTGGAACTACCAGCGCCAGCTGCTGCGCCTGCGCATCGCCGAACGCGAGGGCCTGGCCGCGGGAGCGCTCGAGCAACTCATCTTCGGGCGCGAGTACCTGCTCGAGCGTCCGCTGCTGCGGGCGATCACGCGCCGCGAGGGCCCGGCGGTGCTGCTCATCGACGAGATCGACCGCGCCGACGAAGGCTTCGAGGCGTTCCTGCTCGAAGTCCTGTCGGACTTCCAGATCACGATCCCGGAGCTCGGAACCATCCGCGCGGAGCACGTGCCTTTCGTCGTGCTCACCTCGAACCGCTCGCGCGAGATCGGTGACGCGCTGCGGCGGCGCTGCCTGTACCTGTACATCGAGCACCCGGACTTCGACAAGGAACTGCGCATACTGAACAGCCGGGTTCCCGGACTGGACGAGCACCTGGCGAAGGGGGTCACGCGATTCGTACAGCAGCTGCGCAAGCGCGAACTGCGCAAGCGTCCGGGCGTGTCCGAGACCATCGACTGGGCGCGCGCGCTGATAAGGCTGCACAGCGACGCGCTCGAGGCGGATACCGTGACGGCTACGCTTGGTTGTCTTCTGAAAGACGAACAGGACATCCGCACGACAGGTCCTGACGCCGTCGCCGAGCTGCTGGAGTTTGCGGCCGCACGGATCTAGAGACAGGCATGGGCGCAGCGCACGGTTTGACCGCACATCTTGCGCGGTTCGCCGGCGCGCTGCGCGGCGAAGGCGTGCGCGTCGGCATTGCCGACGAGATCGACGCTGCTTCGGCCTTGAGGCTCGTTGACCTCTTCGACCGCGGCGAAGTCGAGCGCGTCCTGCGCATCGCATTCAAGGTGCCGCGCGACGCCTGGGCGGTGTTCGGCAGGCTGTTCGAGGACCTCTGGGCCGGAAACGTCGACGCTCCCCCGCAGCGCAAGCCGCCGCGGCACGAGGCGGTGCCGCTGCAGTGGCGTTGGGACGGCGAGCGCGTGCGCCTCACCGCGGGCGAGCCCGCGGAATCTCCCATCGGCGACACGCCGAGCTACAGCCCCGAGGCGCTGCTGCGGCACAAGCCCTTCGACCAGATCTCGGCGGCCGAGCTCGCTGCGATGCAGAAGTTGATCGAGCGCTTCGCGCGACGGATCGCGATCCGGCGCAGCCGGCGCCTGGTGCCCACGCGCGGCCGCGGAACCGTCGACCTGCGCCGCAGCTTCCGGCGTGCGCTGGCGGGCGACGGCGATCTTCTGCGCCTTGCCCGGCGTGCCCGTGCGGTCGAGGAGCCGAGCCTGGTGGTGCTGTACGACACCAGCGGTTCTATGGAAGCCTACACGCGCTTCCTGCTCGTCTTTGCGTTCGCGCTGCGCCGGGTCATCCGCCGCGTCGAGATCTTTGCTTTCAATACCACGCTGGTGCGGGTGACACGAATGATAGAACCGGCGCGCATCGACCTTGGTTTGCATAAACTGACCTTGGGCGTGCCCGACTGGTCGGGCGGAACCCGCATAGGCGCCTGCCTCGCGGAGTTCGCCGAACGGCATGGCGCCGCCATGATCGGCCGGGACACGACACTCATCGTGCTGAGCGACGGCCTGGACCACGGGGACGGCGCGGTGCTCGGCGGGGCCATGCGTGAGCTGCGTGGCCGCGCCCGGAAAATTGTCTGGTTGAATCCGCTACTTGGCGATCCGCGCTACCGGCCGGAGGCTGCCGGCATGCGCGCGGCGCTGCCCTTCGTCGACCACTTCGGGTCGGCGCACAATCTGGAATCGATGGAAGGCTTGCTCCGCCGCGTGGCGTAGGGTATCGTCGCCCGCAGAAGAAATAATTTCCCGCCGGCTGGTGTATACGCATGGCGGGGAACCCGCGGCGCACCGGAGCGATCCGGCAGCGCCGTTCCGTTTCGGTCTGGGTGGATTTGAAGCGCGCGGAAGCGCGAAAATAGGAGAGACCGATGATTCCTGCGGCATTCGACTATCACCGACCCGGCACGCTCGACGAGGCAGTGAAGCTGCTCTCGAGCCACGGCGACGCGGCCAAGGTGCTCTCCGGCGGCATGAGCCTGCTGCCGGCGCTGAAATTGCGCCTCGGCGAATATGCCCACCTGGTCGACATCGGGCGCATTCCGGGCCTCGACTACATCAAGGAAGAGGGCGGATTCCTGCGCATCGGCGCCATGACGCGCCAGGCCACGCTGGAACGCTCGGATCTGATCCGCGCAAAGTATCCGGTCCTCGCCGACGCGGTGCCGCTGATCGCCGATCCGCTGGTGCGCAACCGCGGAACCATAGGCGGAAACGTCGCCAACGGCGATCCCGGCAACGACCAGCCGGCGATCATGCTGGCGCTGGGCGCGACGCTCGTCGCTCGCGGGCCGAAAGGCGAGCGCAGCATCGCGGCCAACCAGTTCTACAAGGGGCTCTACGAGACTGCCCTCGCGCGCAACGAGATACTCACCGAGATCCGGATTCCCGTTCCGCCCGCGCGCAGCGGTGGGGCCTACGCCAAGCTCAAGCGCAAGACCGGAGATTTCGCGGTCGCGGCTGCGG
This sequence comes from Gammaproteobacteria bacterium, assembly GCA_041496705.1. Classification (GTDB taxonomy): domain Bacteria; phylum Pseudomonadota; class Gammaproteobacteria; order Burkholderiales; family SG8-39; genus VBDM01. The sequence goes on from JBGQFD010000125.1 coordinate 5,736, forward strand.
CCGTCCAGCTGACTCTGGATGCGAAGGGAGCAATCGAGCGCGCCGCGATTGCTCTCACGAACGCCGCCCTCACGCCGGTCGAGGCGGTGGACGCGGCTAAGTTCCTCGTCGGCAAGATGCCCGACGACAAGACCATCGCGGAGGCGGCGAAGATGGCAGGGGCGAAGAGCTCGCCGAGCGCCGACCGGCGCGGCTCGGTCGAATACAAGAAGGAAATGGCTCGCGTCCTGACGGCGCGCGCGTTGCGCAAGGCCGCGCAGAGAGCGGGAGGGAAGTGACCATGGCAAAGCACAAGATCAGCGTCACCATCAACGGCGCGGCGCGCGAGGCTGAAGTCGAGTCGCGGCTGCTGCTCGTGCACCTCATCCGCGAAGACTTCCGCATGACCGGCACGCACATCGGCTGCGACACCTCGCACTGCGGCGCCTGCACCGTCATCCTCGATGGCAACCCGGTGAAGTCGTGCACCGTGCTCGCCGTGCAGGTCGACGGCGCAAAGATCACCACGGTCGAGGGACTGGAGCAGGGCGGCAAGCTGCATCCGGTGCAGGAGGGTTTCACCGAGAAGCACGGCCTGCAATGCGGCTTCTGCACGCCGGGAATGCTGATGACCACGAGCGCGCTCCTCGAGCGCAACAAGAACCCGAGCGAGCAGGAGATCCGCGAGGCGATCGCCGGGAACCTGTGCCGCTGCACCGGCTACGTCAATATCGTCAAAGCCGTGCAGTACGCGGCTGAAAAGATGAGATGAACGAGAAGGGGGGATGCAACCCCCCCTTCACATCCCCCCGTCAAGAGTTAGTGGCTGCGCCAGGAGAACGAACATGAGCGAACCCAGAACCGACGCCAAGATCTGCGGCATGGGCCATTCGATGAAGCGCAAGGAAGACCCGCGCTTCATCCGCGGCCAGGGCCGGTACATCGACGATCACGTGCTGCCCGGAATGCTCTACATGGACATCGTGAGGAGCCCGTACGCGCACGCGAAGATCAAGAAGATCGACACCTCGAAAGCGCTGAAGATCCCCGGCGTGCTCGCGGTGATCGACGGGCCGACGCTCGCCAAGTACAACCTGCACTGGATGCCGACCCTCTCCTCGGACACGCAGATGGTGCTGCCGATCGACGAGGTCATGTACCAAGCGCAGGAAGTGTGCGCGGTGATCGCCACCGAGCGCTACATCGCCGCCGACGGCGTCGAAGCGGTCGAGGTCGAATACGAGCCGCTGCCGGTCATGGTCGATCCGTTCAAGTCGCTCGCCCCCGGGGCGCCGATTCTGCGCAAGGACAAGAAGGACAAGAAGGACAATCTCGCCTTTCACTGGGAGGCGGGCGACCGCGCCGATACCGACCGGGCGCTTGCCGCCTCCGACGTGGTGGTGAGCGAGAACATCTACCTCCCGCGCATTCACGTCGCTTCGATGGAAACCTGCGGCTGCATCGCCGACTTCGATACCGCGCAGGGGAAGCTCACCGTATATATGACGACGCAGGCACCGCACGCGGTGCGCACGGTGCTCGCGCTCGTTGCCGGCCACGTCGGTCTGTCGGAGGAAAAGATCCGCATCGTGTCGCCGGACATCGGCGGCGGTTTCGGCGGCAAGGTGCCCGTCTACCCCGGCTACGTGATCGCGATCGCCGCCTCGGTCGTGATCGGCAAGCCGGTGAAGTGGATCGAGGACCGCATGGAGAACCTGCAGGCCGACTCCTTCGCGCGCGACTACCACATGAAAGTGGAACTCGGCGCGAAGAAGGACGGCACCATGACCTCGCTCAAGATCAAGACCGTGGCCGACCACGGCTACACCAACGCGTCGGCGAACCCGTCGAAGTTCCCCGCGGGCCTGTTCTCCATTTGCACCGGCTCGTACGACCTGAAGCACGCCTTCTGCGAAGTCGACGCGGCCTACACGCACAAGCCGCCCGGGGGCGTGGCCTACCGCTGCTCGTTTCGCGTCACCGAGGCGGTGCACGCGATCGAACGCGCCACCGATTCGCTCGCGCAGAAGTTGAACATGGATCCGGCCGCGTTGCGCATGAAGAACTTCATCAAGCCCGAGCAGTTTCCCTACAAGTCGGTCCTCGGCTGGGAGTACGACAGCGGCAATTACGGGGTCGCGCTGAAGAAGGCGATGGACACTATCGGCTACGACGCGCTGCGCCGCGAGCAGGCGGAGAAACGCAAGAAGGGCGAGCTGATGGGCATCGGCATCTGCAGCTTCACCGAGATCGTCGGCGCCGGCCCGTCGAAGCAATTCGACATCCTCGGCATCAAGATGTTCGACTCGGCCGAGATCCGCGTCCATCCGACCGGCAAGGCGATGGCGCGCTTCGGCACCAAGAGCCAGGGCCAGGGTCACGAGACGACCTACGCGCAGATCGTCGCCGAGGAACTGGGCATTCCGGCGGCGCACGTGCAGGTCGAGGAGGGCGACACCGACACCGCGCCTTACGGCCTGGGAACGTACGCCAGCCGCTCGACGCCGACCTCGGGTGCGGCCTGCGCGCTCGCCGCGCGCAAGATCCGCGACAAGGCGAGGAAGCTCGCCGCACACCTGCTGGAGGTGAGCGAGAACGACCTCGAGTGGGAGCCCGGAAAATTCTTCGTCAAAGGCGCGCCGCAGAAGTCGAAAACCATCCAGGAGTGCGCGTTCGCGGCGTATACCAACCATCCGCAGGGGATGGAGGCGGGGCTGGAGGCCGTGCACTACTACGATCCGCCCAATCTCACCTTCCCCTTCGGCAGCTACATCTGCGTGGTGGACATCGACCGCGGCACGGGCGACATCAAGGTGCGCCGCTTCGTCGCCATCGACGATTGCGGCAACATCATCAACCCGATGATCGTGCAAGGGCAGATCCACGGCGGGCTCAACCAGGGATTGGCCCCGGCGCTGTACGAGGAGATCAGCTACGACGTGGAGGGCAACATCTCCGGCGGCAGCTTTCTGGACTACTACGTGCCGACCTCGCTCGAATCGCCGAGCTGGGAGACCGGGCACACGGTCACGCCTTCGCCGCACCATCCGTTCGGCGCGAAAGGCGTGGGCGAGTCGGCGACGGTAGGCGCGCCGCCCGCGATCGCCAACGCGGTGGTCGACGCGCTGCGGCACCTGGGCGTGACGCACCTCGACATCCCGATCACGCCGGAGAAGGTGTGGACGATCTTGAAGAGCAAGGGCGTGGCGGAGTAGGGTCTGAAGCGGAGCCCCCGCATCCGGGGCTCACACCGCCAAGCGCGGATTCCTATCACTCGATTGTAGTGTCTGCATCGCCGGTAGTGCCTGCACCACCGGACGAAACTCGCGCGCTCATCGCTTTGCCATGCTCACCAACGAAGCCCTCGCCGCCTTGCTGCCGCGCGTCGCGCTCGCCGATCGCGCCGCGTTCGAGCAGGTGTACCGCGCCACCTGCGCGCATCTGTTGGGCGTTGCTTTCCGTATATTGAACAA
>JBGQFD010000126.1:0-8971 GCA_041496705.1 Gammaproteobacteria bacterium
CTCCCTACCCGCGGCCGCGTGAGAATCGCGGACTGATCGCCCGCCCTTGTCATGGCGCGCCGCATGCGTTAGCGTCACCGTCTCAAGGAGAAGACACATGAGGAAACCCATCGCACGCGCCGCCCTCGCGGCGGCGGCAGCGCTCGCCGTGCTCGCCGCCTGCGGGCAACTTCCGTTCCGCAACAGCGAACCGCGCTTCGTCGTCGATCCCTTTTGGCCGAAGCCGCTGCCGGGCAACTGGATCCTCGGCCAGGTCGCCGGCATCGCCGTCGACAAGAGCGATCACATCTGGATCGTCCACCGTCCCGGGACGCTGGTGGACGACGAGAAGGGCGCGATGCAGAATCCGCCGGCGACGCGCTGCTGCACGCCGGCGCCGGCGGTGCTCGAGTTCGACGCGCAGGGCAATCTCTACCGCAGCTGGGGCGGGCCGGGCCAGGGCTACGACTGGCCGGAGTCCGAGCACGGCATCTACGTCGACCACGCCGGCAACGTCTGGATCGCCGGCAATGGCAACAAGGACCACCAGATCCTGAAATTCACACCAGACGGAAAATTCCTCGCGCAGGTCGGCAAGGCCGGCAGCAACGGCGGCTCGAACAGCACTACCCAGCTCGGCCGCCCCGCGCACCTGGAGATCGACGCACAGACGAACGAACTGTACGTCGCTGACGGCTACCAGAACCGGCGCGTGCTGGTGCTCGACGCCAAGAGCTTCGCCTACAAGCGCCACTGGGGCGCCTACGGCAACCGGCCCTCGGACGAGAAGCTCGCCGCCTACGACCCGGGCAAGGCGCTCTCGCAGCAGTTCGGCAACCCGGTGCACTGCGCGCGGCTTTCGCGCGACGGCCTGGTGTACGTGTGCGACCGCGCCAACGACCGCATCCAGGTGTTCGAGAGGAGCGGCAGGTTCGTCAAGGAATTCCGCGTCGAGCCGCAGACCCTGCAGAACGGCTCGGTGTGGGACCTGGCGCTTTCCGAGGACGCCGCGCAGAAATACCTCTTCATGGCCGACGGCGCCAACGGCCAGGTGGTGATCCTCGAGCGCGACAGCGGCAAGCTCCTATCGAAGTTCGGCCGCAACGGGCGCATGGCGGGCGAATTCAAGTGGGTGCACAACATCGCCATCGATTCCAAGGGCAACCTGTATACGTCCGAGGTCGGCACCGGCCGGCGCGCGCAGAAGTTCAGCCGGGTGAATTGACGGGACGACGGTCTTGGCGGGGTCGGGCGAGGATGATCTATGTCAAAACGCAAGGGATGCGGCTGCGATAGAATGCGCAGATGATTTTCCGGCCTCACGTGCGCAAGCCCGCCGCCTGGTTCGCGATTGCCGCGATGCTCTTCGCGCAACTGGCGGTCGCCGCGCACGCCTGCGCGGCATCCTCCGGCGCGAGCGCGACCGCCGTTCTCGCAGCGGCGCACGGCGACGGCTCTCCGTGCCACGAGATGGATCCGCAGCCTGACAACGTCTGCCTGCAGCACTGCGCCGACAGCCCGCAGTCTATCGATCACCACCCGGTCTCGCCGGCGTCTCCCGTCGCGGGACCGGCGTACCACCTCGAGCCGTCCGACCGGCTCACGGCCTTCGTCCAGTCCGAAGTGCGCCATTCGCACGCGCTGCTCGCGCGCGTGACCGCACCGCCGCTCGCGGTGCGGAACTGCTGCTTCCGAATCTAGACCTCACCGACGATCGTTCCGGCCGCGGCGCCGCTTCAGGCGCCCGCGTTTCTGTGTCGTCGTGGAGGTTTCTATGGCCTGCTTCATCCGGCTTTCGCTGCGCGAAAGCCTTGTTCGGAGTGCCGCGATTCTCGTCGCGGGTCTCGCCGTCCTGTCCGGCGCCCGTGCGGCCGATGCGCCGTTGACGTTCGAGGAAACGCTGCGCCTCGCCGCCGGCCAGTCGCGCCAGCTCGCCGCGCAGGACGCCGCCATCAGCGCGGCGAGCGAGATTTCGGCCGCGGCGAGCCGCTTTCCCGACCCGGTGCTTCGTCTCGGCGTGGACAACCTCCCGCTCGACGGGCCCGACCGCTACAGCACCACCGCGGACTTCATGACCATGCGCCGCATCGGCGTCATGCAGGAATTCACGCGCGAGGAGAAGCGCAGGCTGCGCGGCGAACGCGGCGAACTCGAGGCCGGGCGCGAGCGCAGCAACCGGCGCGGCATGCTCGCCAACCTGCAGCGCGACGCGGCGATCGCATGGCTGGAGCGCTACTACGTGGAGCAGATGCGCGTGGTGCTCGGCGCGCTCTCCGGCGAGACGCGCACCTCGATCGAAGCGGCCGAGGCGGCGTATCGCGGCGGGCGCGCCACGCGCGGCGACGTGCTGGCGATCCGGGCCGGGCAGGTGATGCTCGAGGATCGCCGCGCCATGCTCGAGCGGCAACTGCGCGCCGCGAAGATCGCGCTCGCGCGCTGGATCGGCGCGGATGCGGAGCGGCCGCTGCAGGGCCCTCCACCGGAAACCGGCGTATCGCGGCTGGACCTCGTGCGGCTGGACGAAGATCTGCGCCACCACCCGGTGCTTGCGGCGCTCGCGCAACAGGCGGCGCTCGCGGAAACCGACGCGCGTCTTGCGCAGGCGTCGAAGCAGCCCGACTGGAGCGTCGAGCTCGCCTACCAGCAGCGCGGACCGGCGTTCTCGAACATGGTGTCCATCGGCGTGAGCATTCCCCTGCCGGTCGCGCCCGCGCAGCGCCAGGACCGCGAGGTCGCGGCGAAGCTGGCGAACTCCGAGCAGGCCCGCGCGCAGTTCGACGACGCGCGGCGGGCCCACACCGCGGAGGTGCACGCGATGATCGCCGAGTGGGAATCCGGGCGCGACCGGCTGCGGCGCATCGAATCCGAGCTCGTGCCGCTCGCAGCGCAGCGCAGCGAGGCCGCGCTTGCGGCTTACCGTGGCAACGCCGGCACGCTCGCCGCCGTGCTCGAGGCGCGCCGCAACGAGAGCGATGCGCGCATGCAGGCCCTGCAGCTCGCCGCGGAGGTCGGGCGCGCCTGGGCACAGCTCAATTTCCTCGTGCCCGCGCACGAATCCGCGGACGGGAGGACGCCATGAACCGCACCGCCGTCGCCGCGGCAGTCGCCGCGCTCGTCGCTAGTCTCGCCACCGGCTACGCCGCTTTCCGCTACGGCATGCGCGAGGGAACGCGGCTGGCTGCGCCTGCCGCGGCCTCCTCCGCGCCGGCGGCCGACCCGCTGTCCGGGCGCCGCATCCTCTACTGGCACGATCCCATGGTGCCGGGACAGAGATTCGACAAACCCGGCAAGTCGCCCTTCATGGACATGGAGCTCGTTCCGGTCTACGCAGACGACGCGGCAGGCGACGAGGGCGTCGTCGCGATCAGCCCCCGCGTCGTGCAGAGCCTCGGCATCCGCACCGCCGAAGTCGTCAGGGGCGCCCTGACCCGGCAGGTGCAGGTCGTCGGCAACGTCGCCTACAACGAGCGCGAGCTGGTGCTGGTGCAGGCGCGCGTGGCGGGCTTCGTCGAGAAACTGCACGTGCGGGCGCCGCTCGATCCGGTCCGCGAGGGCGAGCCGCTGGTGGAAATCCTCGCGCCCGAGTGGGTCGCGGCGCAGGAAGAATACCTCGCACTGCGCCGCCTGCGCACGCCCGATGCGGAGTCGCTGCGCGCCGCGGCGCGCCAGCGCATGCAGCTCGTCGGCATGGGCGAGGAAGCGATCGTCGCCCTGGAGAGGACCGGCGAGGTGCGCGCACACGCCGTGCTGACCGCGCCGGTGAGCGGCGTAGTCGCCGAGCTCGGCGTGCGCGAGGGCATGAACGTGGCGGCCGGCGCGACGCTGTTCCGCATCAACAGCCTCGCGAGCGTCTGGATCAACGCCGAGGTGCCGGAAGCGCAGGCCGCGATGCTCAGGTCCGGCCGGCCGGTCGAGGCGCGCGCCGCCGCCTGGCCGGGCGTCACCTTCAAGGGGCGCATCCAATCGCTGCTTCCGCAGGTCAATCCGATCACGCGCACGGTCACCGCGCGCGCCGAGCTCGCGAACCCGAACGGCCGGCTTGCGCCGGGAATGTTCGTCACGGTCGATCTGGGCTCGGTGGCGATACCGCACGCGCTCCTCGTTCCCTCCGAAGCGGTCATCCAGACCGGCAGGCGCAGCGTCGTGATCGCCGCGCTCGGCGAGGGCCGGTTCCGGCCGGTCGAGGTCGAGACCGGCGCCGAGGCGAACGGCCTGACGGAGATCCGCAAGGGGCTCGAGTCCGGGCAGAACGTGGTGGTCTCGGGCCAGTTCCTCATAGACTCCGAGGCAAGCCTGAAGGCGACGGGAGCACGCATGGAGGGCGCGCCCGCGCCGAAAGTGCACCAGGCCGAAGGCGAGATCGTGAGCCTCACCTCCCGCGAGATCCTCATCAGGCACGGCGACGTTCCGAGCGCAGGCATGGGCGCAATGACCATGCCTTTCCTCGTTTCCGGCGTGGCGCTTCCGCCGGGCCTGAAAAAGGGCGACCGCGTCCGCTTCGAATTCAGCATCCGGCCCGACGCGCAATACCAGATCGTCCGCGTCGCGCCGGCCGGCACGGACGAGCACGGAGCGCACCGATGATCGCCGCGCTCATCCGCGGGTCGATGGCCAACCGCTTCCTCGTCCTGCTCGCGACGGCCGGCCTCGCGGCGTGGGGGACCTGGGCGATGCTGAGAACTCCGCTCGACGCGATTCCGGATCTCTCCGACGTGCAGGTGATCATCCGCACGACCTGGCCGGGGCAGGCGCCGCAGATCGTCGAGAACCAAGTGACGTATCCGCTCACCACGACCATGCTCTCGGTGCCAGGCGCCAAAACGGTGCGTGGCTACTCGTTCTTCGGCGACTCTTTCGTGTATATCCTCTTCGAGGACGGCACCGATCCCTATTGGGCGCGCTCGCGCGTGCTCGAGTATCTGAACCAGGTGCAGTCGCGGCTGCCGCGCGAGGCGAGACCCGCGCTCGGGCCGGATGCGAGCGGCGTCGGCTGGGTGTACGAGTACGCGCTGGTGGACCGCAGCGGCAGGATGGACCTCTCGCAGCTGCGCGCGCTGCAGGACTGGTTCCTCAAGTACGAACTGAAGGCCGTGCCTAACGTCGCGGAAGTCGCGAGCGTCGGCGGCATGGTGCGCCAGTACCAGATCGTGCTCGATCCCGACCGCATGCGCGCCTTCAACATCCCGCACGGCAAAGTCATCGAGGCGGTGCAGCGCGCCAACCAGGAGACTGGCGGCTCGGTGCTCGAGCTCGGCGAAGCCGAGTACATGGTGCGCACCAGCGGCTACCTGCAGTCGCTCGACGATTTTCGCAGCATTCCGCTCTCGGTCACCGAGGCGGGCGTGCCGGTGCGCCTCGGCGACGTGGCGCGTATGCAGGTCGGACCGGAGATGCGCCGCGGCATCGCCGAGCTGAACGGGGAAGGCGAAGTCGCGGGCGGTATCATCGTGATGCGCTCGGGCAAGAACGCGCTCGAAACGATAGCCGCGGTGAAGGCGAAGATCGAGAAGCTGAAAGCCGGCCTGCCCGAAGGCGTCGAGATCGTCCCGACCTACGACCGCTCCGGGCTCATCCAGCGCGCGGTGGCGAACCTGGGCGAAAAGCTCGTCGAGGAATTCATCGTCGTCGCGCTGGTGTGCGCGGCGTTCCTGTTCCACCTGCGCTCGGCTTTCGTCGCCATCGTATCGCTTCCCCTGGGCATCCTCGCCGCCTTCATCGTCATGCATTACCAGGGCGTGAACGCGAACATCATGTCGCTCGGCGGCATCGCCATTGCCATCGGCGCGATGGTCGATGCGGCGGTGGTCATGATCGAAAACGCGCACAAGCGCATCGAAGCCTGGCAGCACGCGCATCCCGCGCAGGCGCTCGGCGACGTGGAACGCTGGCGCGTGATCGAGGAGGCCGCGGTGCAGGTGGGGCCGGCGCTGTTCGTGTCGCTCCTCATCATCACCTTCTCCTTCGTCCCGGTGTTCACGCTCGAGGCGCAGGAGGGGCGCATGTTCTCGCCGCTCGCCTTCACCAAGACCTACGCCATGGCCGCGGCGGCGGGGCTCGCGGTGACGCTGGTGCCGGTGCTGATGGGCACTCTCATCCGCGGCCGCATTCCCGAAGAGCTCAAGAACCCGCTGAATCGTTTCCTGATCGCCGCGTACCGTCCGCTGCTCGCGCGCGTGCTGCGCCATCCCAAGGCGACGATCGCCCTCGCCGTGCTTGCCGCCGCGGCGACCGTATGGCCCGCGAGCCGGCTCGGCGGGGAGTTCATGCCGCCCCTGGACGAGGGCGACCTGCTCTACATGCCCTCGGCGCTCCCCGGTCTCTCCGCGGGCAAGGCGGCGGAGCTGCTGCAGCAGACCGATCGCCTCATCAAGACCGTGCCCGAGGTGGAGAGCGTGTTCGGCAAGGCCGGCCGTGCGGAGACGGCGACCGATCCCGCGCCGCTGGAGATGTTCGAGACCACGATCCGCCTGAGACCACGGGATCAGTGGCGGGCCGGAATGACGCCCGACAATCTCGTCGAGGAGCTCGACCGCATCGTCAAGGTGCCGGGCCTTTCGAATATCTGGGTGCCGCCGATCCGCAACCGCATCGACATGCTCGCCACCGGCATCAAGAGCCCGGTCGGGGTGAAGGTCGCGGGGACGAAGCTCGAGGAGATCGACCGCGTCACCGCGGAGATCGAACGCGCCGTGAAGCAGGTGCCCGGGGTGAGCTCGGCGCTCGCCGAGCGCCTGGGCAGCGGGCGCTACATCGACGTGCGCATCGACCGCGACGCCGCCTCGCGCTACGGTCTCAACATCGCCGACGTGCAGGGCATCGTCTCGGCCGCGATCGGCGGGGACAACATCGGCGAGACGGTCGAAGGCCTGCAGCGCTTTCCGATCAACGTGCGCTATCCGCGCGAGATCCGCGACTCGGTGGAGAAGATCCGCAACCTGCCGGTGCTCGCCGAGCGCGGCGCGCAGATCCGCCTGGGCGACGTGGCGGCGATCCGCATCGCAGACGGCCCGCCGATGCTGAAAAGCGAGAACGCGCGCCTCTCCGGCTGGGTCTATGTCGACCTGCATGGGCGCGATCTCGGCTCGGCGGTGCGCGAGATGCAGCAGCGGGTGGCGAACGAAGTCAGGCTGCCCGCCGGTTATTCGATCTCCTGGTCCGGCCAGTTCGAGTATCTCGAGCGCGCCGCCGAGAGGCTGCGCGTCGTCGTGCCGGCGACGCTCGTCATCATCTTCGTGCTGCTGTACCTCACTTTCCGCAGCACGAGCGAAGCGCTCCTCATCATGGGCACGCTGCCCTTCGCCATGGTCGGGGGATTCTGGCTCATGTTCCTGCTCGGCTATCACATGTCGATCGCCGCCGCCGTGGGATTCATCGCGCTCGCCGGCGTGGCGGCCGAGTTCGGCGTGGTGATGCTCGTGTATCTGCGGCAGGCCATCGACGCCCGTCGGGCGGCGGGCGCGCCGCTCGGCTTCGAGGAGCTGAAGCTCGCGATCGACGAAGGCGCGGTGCTCCGCGTGCGGCCCAAGGCGATGACCGTGGCGGTCATCATCGCCGGACTGCTGCCGATCATGTTCGGCTCGGGCACCGGTTCGGAAGTGATGAGCCGCATCGCCGCCCCCATGGTCGGCGGGATGATCACCGCGCCGCTCCTGTCCATGTTCGTCATCCCGGCCGCGTACCTGCTCCTGCACCGTGCGCGCCGGACGCATTCCACCGCTGTGAATTCAATCGCAAAGGAGATGTGAAATGAAATTGCCCCCGTTGCCGTATCTGTTTCTCGCCGTGTTGATCGCCGCGCCAGTAGCGGGCTACGCGCAGTCCGATTCCATGAAAGGCATGGACGTAAAGGAAAAGGCGGCTACCGGCAAGAGCGCACCGGCCAAGCCGCACAAAGCGGCCGGGACTGTGACAAACGTGGATACGGCGAGCAGCAAGGTGACGATCGCACACGGCCCGGTTGAAACCCTCAAATGGCCGGCGATGACGATGAACTTCATCGTCAAGGACAAGGCGCTGCTCGGAAAGCTGTCCTCCGGAAAGAAGATCGAGTTCGAGTTCGTGCAGCAGGGGCGCGACTACGTGATCACTTCGGCCAAGTAGTCCGCTCGGACGCTCCGACGCGCGAGAATTGAAGGAGTCGCTATGAAAACCTACAGCATGTTCATCGTCGCCTGGGCGCTGGCGATCGCGGCGCAACTTGCATTGGCCGATGTAGGTCATCCGCCCGGGACGAAAGCAACGTTCGGTTCTTCGGGCAAGCAAAGCGAGGTCACTCGCACGGTTGAAGTTTCGGCTTCGGACAATATGCGCTTCACCCCGGGAAAGCTCGACGTGAAGCGGGGCGAAACGATCAAGTTCGTCGTGAAAAACGTCGGTAAGGTGACGCACGAATTCTCGATCGGCGACCGGGCGTCGCAGCGCGCCCACGCGCTGATGATGAAGCAAATGCCGGACATGGAGCATGGGCACGACCCGAACACGATCAGTGTCGACCCGGGCCAGACCAAGGTCATTCTCTGGAAATTCGACAAGAAACCGGCAAGCCCGCTTGAAATCGCCTGCCACGAGCCGGGGCACTACGAGGCGGGAATGAAGATAACGGTTGCGCTTGGCAAGTGAGCAGTCATCCTTACAAACCCAGCGACGAAGCAGCTCGCCCCTCAGCCCTGTAGCGTGCTGCCCGGCAGGAGATCTGCCGACTTGGTTTTCCGATTACTGCGTTAACGGTGGCCTTCGGCTTTCGTGCGCGACGGGGCCGTCAGCCATGCATAGAGCAGACTCATGACGATCGCGTAAATCATGAGCATCGCAAACATCAGCGCGGCCGGCAAGATCCCGAGCCCGAGTTCGCGCGCGAAAACCCCGCGACCGGCCAGCGGGAGGAGACCGAGGCCCATCACCAGCCACGCCGCAAAGCCGAATGCCCCGCCCTTGGCAATCGCCGTGCGGCCAGGCAAATGGATGAAGAGCTTTCCGAACACGAAACCCAGGA
>JBGQFD010000127.1:0-8579 GCA_041496705.1 Gammaproteobacteria bacterium
CCCGGAGATGTCCTCGGTGCCGCCGCTGAACAGGTGCAGCACTTTCTTCCTCTTGGCTACCTCGGACACTGCGAGCGCGACGCCGGAAGACCAGGGTCCGATGACGAACTTCGCGCCGTCTCCGTCCACAGCTTCCTCGGTGCGACGCGTGGAGGTGCCGGCCTGTGTGGCGCCGTCGCGCGTGATGTACTTGATCGGCCTGCCGAGGATCTGCATGCCGCGCTCTTCGAGCGCCATCTTCATGCCGCGGTCGTTGAGCGGGCCGACGTCGGCGAACGCGCCGGTCTGGTCCCACAGGCCGAGGATCACGATCTCCTTGGACTGCGCGCGGACGATGGCCGGAAAGCCTAGACCGGCTGCGGCCCCGGCGCCAAACTTCAGAATGTCCCTGCGGCTGAGCTTACTCATTTGGTTTCCCCTTGACGAAAGCGAAGACTGTGCGCACATTCCGAATGTACGGATTTTGCGCTTGGGATGGGAGGATTTGCAACAAGCCAAGAGGTCGGCATTGACCGTAGAATGCCGGACCTGCACAGGGTCTCGCCTGCTTGAACAAGACTGAAACCGCTTCGCGCGGCTACGCCTTCCTGCTCCTCGCGCTCGCGACGCTCTTCTGGGCTGGGAATTGGGTGCTCGGCCGCGCGCTGCGCGACGTGTTCGAGCCCGCCGCGCTGAATTTCTGGCGCTGGCTGATCGCGGTGCTCGCGCTCGCGCCTTTCGCGCTGCCGCGCCTGCGCGGGCACCTCGCCGCGATCCGGCGCTCTGCCGGGCTGCTCTTCGCGCTCTCGTTCCTCGGCGTGGCCTTGTTCCAGTGGCTGGTCTACGCGGGACTGAAGACCACCACCGCGGTGAACGCGGTGCTGCTCAATTCATCGATGCCCGCCTTCATGCTGCTGTGTTCCTGGGCGATCGAGCGCGAACGCGGCACGCCCCGGCAAGTGGCCGGGATGCTGATCTCGCTCGCGGGGATCCTCGTCATCCTCGCGCGCGGCGATCCGGCGAGCCTCGCGCGCCTTTCGTTCCACTCGGGCGACGCGCTCATTCTCCTCGCCATGCCGGTGTGGGGCGTGTACTCGGTGCTGCTCAAGCGCCGCCCGCCCGAGCTGGACGGGGTCGCGTTGCTGTTCGTGATTTCGCTCGCCGGCGTGGTGCTGCTCCTGCCGGCCTTTGCGCTGGAGGCTTACTACGCGCCGCCGCGCTGGCCCGGCGCCGCGGGCGTCGCCGCGGCGCTCTATGTCGGCCTGGCGGCCTCGGTGGGAGCCTTCATCTGCTGGAACCGCGGCGTGGCGATCGTCGGCGCCAATGCGGCGGGCTTCACCGTGCACCTCCTGCCCGCCTTCGGCACGCTGCTCGCGATAAGCTTCCTTGGCGAATCCTTCCATCTCTTTCATGCAGCGGGCATCGCCACCATTCTCATCGGCGTGCTCGTCGCCACCCGGGCGGCGCCGGCGCGAGCCGCCCATCCGGAACGTTGACGTGCACCTCGTCTATCCGGACAATCCCCCGTAAGGCGTCCGGCGCAAGCCTGGATGGCATGAGTTCCGCGCCCGCAACGTTTGAACATTGTCGTCCACTTCGAAGGAATTCCCATGATCCGCTCCCTCTCGGTGTTGCTCATCGCCGCCGTATCCGCCGTCGCCATCGCCCAGGCCCCCGCCAACCCGCCGGTGCGGATTCGCGGCACGGTGGAGAAGATCCACGGCACCGCCCTGAGCGTCAAGGCCAACAGCGGTCAGATCGTCAACGTCAAGCTCGCCGACAACTACGCGGTCATGGGGATCGCCAGGGCGGGCCACGCCGACCTCGCCAGCGGGAAATTCATCGGCACCGCCACGGTCGGTGAGCGCGACGGCGCGCTGGTCGCGCTCGAAGTGCATATCTTCCCGGAAGCGATGCGCGGCACCGCCGAAGGCCACTACGACTGGGACCTGCGGCCGGCGAGCAAGATGACCAACGCCAACGTGGCCAACGTGACGAGCATCGGCCAGGACCGCGTGCTCACGGTGCAGTACAAGGGCGGCGAGAAGAAGATCCTGGTTCCGGAGAGCGCAACTATCGTGTCCTTCACGCCGACCGAGCGCGGCGCGCTCAAGACCGGTGCCTCGATATTCGCGGTCGCGCAGCGCCAGCCAGACGGCAGCCTCCGCGCCGCGCGCGTCTACGTCGGCCTGAACGGCCAGGTCCCGCCGATGTAGCGGCAAGCGCTGCAACTCGCTCCGCGGGGTGGGAACTTTTGCCTGCGCCTTGCGCCCTATGGTACGGTTACGGAAGACGATGAACGGGAGCGTTGCGGTGTTCAAAGAGATTCTCGACGTATTGCAGGACGATCCTTTCGGCCAGCGGCGCTGGTTCCACGACGATTACTTCGACCTGTTCGTGCGGCAGGCGCGCGGCGAACTGGCGGCGTTCGAGCTTTGCTACGGCATCGACTCCAACGAGCGGGCCCTGGTGTGGACCCGGGGCCAGGGCTACTTCCACGACGGCGCGACGTCCAAGGAATTCATCGGAGCACGGCTTGCCTCCGGCGACCCGCTCGAGGCCGATCCGATCATCGCGCGCTTCGAGCGCGCCGCGGCCGGGCTGCCCGAGGCGCTGCGGCTGGCGATGATGGCGCGCCTGGGCGAGTACGCCCTGCAAAACGCCGAAGGCTCCGCGCGGCGCACGCGCTTCCGCCGCGCCGCCTGGCAGCGCAGCGGCGGCGAAGCGAAGGAAGTTGGCCTAGAATAAGAGCAAGTCCGGAGCAGCAGTCCGCATCTTGTTGAGGAGAACTCCATGCACGAGATGAAACGACGGGACTTCATCCGCGGCGCAACGCTCGGCGCGCTCGCGTTCACGGTGGGCGGTGCTCAAGTTCTCCTCACCGCGCGCGAGGCGCGCGCCCAGGGCGTGCCTTTTCGGCTGTTGAAGGCGAGCGAGGCCGAGACCCTGGAAGCATTGGGCGAGACGCTCGTTCCCGGCGCCCGCGCGGCGGGCTTTTCGCATTTCATCGATCAGCAGCTTTCGGTCCCGCCCGAGGAGGCGCTGCTCGAAGCGCGCATCCTCAACGTCAAGCCCCCGTATGCGAACTTCTACCGGGCCGCGATCGCCGCGATCGACAGGGCGAGCCAGGCGCGCGAGGGGCGCCGCTTCGCGCAGCTCAATGCCATCGACCAGCGCGAGTTCGTCGACCTGATGCGCCAGAACAAGCTCGACGGCTGGCAAGGGCCGCCAGGGCCGTTCATCTACTTCGTGACGCGCAGCGACGCAGTCGACGTGGTCTACGGAACCGTGGAAGGCTACGAATCCCTCGGCATCCCCTACATGGCGCACATCCTCCCCGAGAAGAGGTGGTGACATGGCCAAACTCGAAAAAGTCGATGTCGTCGTCGTCGGTGCGGGCGCGTCGGGCTCGGTCTATGCCGCGGTGCTGGCGAAGGCCGGCAAGAAGGTCGTGGTCCTGGAGCAGGGGCCGGACTGGAAGCTCTCCGATCTCATCAGCTCGGATTTCTGGGGACGTCGCATCAAGACCGCAGGCGCCC
This sequence comes from Gammaproteobacteria bacterium, assembly GCA_041496705.1. GTDB lineage: Bacteria > Pseudomonadota > Gammaproteobacteria > Burkholderiales > SG8-39 > VBDM01. The sequence continues at coordinate 3,519 of JBGQFD010000127.1, forward strand.
CGTTCCTGCTCGAAGGCAGGAATCCGGTCGGCTACGCCTATCAATCGGGCTGGGGCGTCGGCGGGGCCGCGCTGCACTATTTTGCGAATTTCCCGCGCCTGTTGCCGAACGACTTCAAGGTGAAAAGCGAATCGGGCCGCGGGCTCGACTGGCCGATCTCCTACCAGGACGTCGCGCCTTACTTCGACAAGGTCGCGCGCGACGTCGGCGTCTCGGGCGACGCCAGGGCCGAGGAGATCTGGCGGCCGGCGGGTGCTCCCTACCCGATGCCGCCGATGAAGACCTTCCGCAACGGCGACATCTGGCTGAAGGGCTTCGAATCCGTCGGCATCCGCATGGTGCCTGCGGCGGTCGGCATGAACTCGACCGAATACAAGGGGCGCCCCGCGTGCATCTACGACGGCTGGTGCCATGTCGGCTGCCCGACCGGCGCGCTCTCCAACCCGCTGGTCACCTACCTGGGCGACGCGAGAAAAGCCGGCGCCGAGGTGCGTCCGTGGAGCACGGTCACGCGCGTGCTCACCAACGCCAAGGGCACTCGCGTCACCGGCGTCGAGTACTACGACCAGAAGAAGGAGAAGCAATTCCAGGCGGCGAGCGTCGTGGTGCTCGCCGCATGGTCGGCGCAGAACCCGCGCATCCTGCTCAATTCGGCGAACGGCGCGCACCCGAGGGGCCTCGCCAACAGGAGCGGCCTGGTCGGCAAATACATGATGACGCATTTCGCCTCCGGCACCTGGGCGATCTTCGACGAAAACGTCGAGAACCACATGGGCACCACCGGCGCGCAATACATGTCGTACGACCGCTACGGCAAGACCAGCCACAAGGGCGCCTTCGGCAGCACCTTCATCGTCGCCGGCTCCGCGCTGAAGACGAGCGATCTCGGCGGTTTCGCCAATGCGCGGCTCGACTTGTTCGGCGCCGACCTGCACGCGTTCATGAAGCGCGCCGCGCGCGGGCTGACCCGCATCAACGCTTTCGGGGAGGAAATGCCGAACGTCGAGAACCGCGTCGAGCTTGCGGGCGACAAGGACGAGTTCGGCATGCCGCTCGGCAGGATCATCCACAGCTACGACCAGGACGTCGCGGGCGTGTGGAACGCCAATTTCGAGGAAGGCCTCAAGATCGCAAAGGCTGCGGGCGCCAAGGAACTCTGGTCCGGTCGCGGGGCCATCCCGACCATCCACCTGATGGGCGGGACCATCATGGGTGCGGGCGCGGGCAACTCGGTGGTCGACAGCTACGGCCAGGCCCACGAGATCGCCAATCTCTACCTCGCCGGGCCGGGGATATTCCCGACCTCAGGGGCTTCGAATCCGACCTACACGATCTTTGCTCTTTCGCTGCGCGGCGCAGAGCGGCTCGCGAGGAGATGGAAAGCGATTGTCGCCTGAGTGTCTCTTTCGAACTCGCACTCTTGTGGGCTTCAATCGGCCCGGATCCCGACTTCCCGAATCAGCTTTCCCCACTTCGCCGTTTCCGCAACGACGAACTCCGCGAACTGCCCCGGTGTCGTCGGCGTAAATCGGGCTCCTTCGGTAAGGAGGCGCTGCTGCACGTCGGGCGCGTGCATGGTGGCGAGGATCCCGGCGTTGAGCTTGGCGGTGATCGCCGCGGGCAATCCGGCCGGGCCGAAGGTGCCCACCCAGTTGTTCACTTCGAATCCCGGCAGCGTTTCGGCGAGCGCCGGGATTTCGGGCGCGGCGGGCGAGCGGCGGGCGCCGAGCACGGCGATGCCTTTCAGCTTTCCCGCCTTGACGTGCGGCAGCACCGTGGGCATGGTGGCAAACGACATCGAGGTCTGGCCGCCGAGCAAGTCGGTGATCGCCGGCACGTTGCCTTTGTAGGGCACATGGACGACGTCCACCCGCGTCATCGACTTGAACAATTCGCAGGCGAGGTGGCTGGTCGTGCCCACGCCCGCCGAGGCGCAGGTGAGCTTGCCTCCTTGCGCGCGGGCGAGCGCGATCAGCTCCGCCGGGGTTCCCGCCGCGACCGATGGATGCAGCGCGAGCAGGCTCTCCGCCTCGATCACCAGTGCGATGGGAGTGAAGTCCTTCGCCGAGTCGTAGGGCATGTTGCGGTACAGGCTCGCGTTCACCGCCTGCGTGCCGATGCTGCCCATGAGAATCGTGTAGCCGTCGGGCGCGCTCTTCGCGACCAGCTCGGCGCCGATGTTGCCGCCCGCCCCGGCGCGGTTCTCCACCACCACCGGCTGGCCCCAGGCTTCGCCGATGCGGCCGCCGATGATGCGCGCGAACACGTCGGCGATGCCGCCGGCGGGGAAAGGCACGACGTAGCGGATCGGTTTCTGCGGATAGGGCTGCTGCGCGAAGGCCGCCGGGGATGCGAGCAGCGCGGCGCACAGGGCAATGAAAAATCGCGGCATGGCGCTGCCATGCTAACGCAATTGGCGCAAATGGGAACAGATTCGAGCCGGCCGCAATCAGGTGAGAGGCGAGTAGGCTTCCTCCCGGCACGAAGAATCCCGCGCGTTCCCTGATACGATAAGGCGAGCCCGCGCTAAACGCCGCGTTCGGCGTACGAGGAGAAGAAAGTGAATGTCCTGTTGCGTTGTTCTTTCCTGGCCTTGCTGTCCGCGCTGTGCTTTCACGCCGCATCCGCGGTCGCACAGAACTTTCCCGTCAAACCGGTGCGCGTGATCGTGCCGTTCGCACCCGGAGGCGCGACCGACGTGGTGTTTCGCCTGCTGGCTCCGAAGTTGTCGGAGAACCTGGGCCAGCAAGCGCTCGTCGAAAACCGCCCGGGCGGCGGCTCGACCATCGGCATGGACATCGTCGCCAGGTCCGCGCCGGACGGCTATACGCTGGGCGTCGCCAATCTTTCTTTCGCCGTCAATCCGAGCCTGCTGCCGAAGTTGCCCTACGATACCGAGCGCGACTTCGCGCCGGTGAGCCTGGTCACGATCGTGCCCCTCGCGATTTCGGTGCACCCGTCGGTGCCGGCAAGGTCGGTGAAGGAACTGATCGCGCTCGCGAAAGCGAAGCCGGGCAGCCTGCACTACGCCTCTTCGGGCAACGGCAGCGCGACTCACATGGCGACCGAGCTGTTCAAGGTCCTGACCGGGACCGACATCGTGCACGTCCCCTATAGCGGCGGCGGCCCCGCGGTCCTGTCCGTGGTCGGCGGGCAAATCCCGATCTATACCGGCAGCATTCCTTCGCAATTGCAGCACATCAAATCCGGCAAGCTGGTCGCCCTCGCCGTGACGAGTTCGAAGCCCGATCCCGCGCTTCCTGGAATACCCAGCGTTGCCGAGGCCGGCGTGCCGGGCTACGAAGCCGTCGAATGGCAAGGTATCGTCGTGCCTTCGGGCACGCCCGGCCCGGTCATCCAGCGGCTCAACCGGGCGATCGTCGAGTCGGTGAAGGCTCCCGATTTCAACGAACGCCTTGCCGGCGTGGGCGCGCATGCGGTGGGGAGCACGCCCGCGGAATTTGCGGATTACATCAAGAAGGAACTCGCCACGTGGTCGAGGGTGATCAAGGCGACGGGGATCCGGGCTGAATAGCGAGGATCGGATCATGTCGTCCGGCGGCGCATGGATCGAGCAATTCCCGGGCAATCTCACCTGGTCCAACGCGGCTCTCGTCACGAAAGGGATGGCGCCTTACGGCGCGGTCGCGCTCGGGGAGATCGACGAGGTTTGCGAGAGGCTGAAAGCCCGCCAAGGCGAGGCCGACGCCTGGCGGGAAGAGTGGTGCGCGATGGCGGGACGGCTCGAGCGCGCAGCCGACGCGGCCGCTGCCGAGGGACGCCAGCTCAGCGCGGGCAATTGCTATCTGCGCGCCGGCATGTATTACTTCACCGCGGAGCGCTTCGTCGTCCCGGGCGAGGAAAAACGCGGGATCGGCCGCAAGGCCCTTCAATGCCAGCACGCCGGCCTGGAGCGGCGCTACCCGAACATCGAGCGCGTGGAGGTGCCGTACGAAAAAACGACGCTGCCCGCGCTGTTCATGAAGGCCCGGGAAGCGCCCGGAGCCGCGCCGACGGTGGTCGTATTCGACGGCATGGACAACTGCAAGGAGATGAGCGTCCTGTTTGCGGGGCTCGAGTTCGCCAGGCGCGGCTGGCATACGCTGGCCATCGACGGGCCCGGACAAGGCGAGTCGCTGCGTCTTCGCGGGCTCTATGCCCGTCACGATTACGAAGTGCCCGGCACGGCGGCCTACGAATACCTCGCCGGGCGGCAGGAGGTGGATCCGCGGAAGGTGGTGATCATGGGCTACAGCTTCGGCGGGTATTACGCTTCCCGCATCGCCGCGTTCGAGAAGCGCTACGCCGCGGGCGTGGCCATGAGTGCGCTGCACTGGGACCTTGCGGCGTGGCAACGCGAGGTCAAGCGCAAGCACGAGACCGACCCGAAGGCGACCCCGCAATCGAGCTTTCATTTCCGCTGGATCATGGGGGCCGAGGACATCGACGCGGCGATCGAGCGCGCCGAGCGCTTCTCGCTTGCGGGAGTCGCGCAGAAGATCACCTGCCCGTTTCTCGTCGTGCACGCCGAGGACGACAAGGTCGTGCCGGTTGCCTCTGCTCACAAGCTCTTCGAGGCGATCGGCGCCCGGCGCAAGAGTCTGAAGATTCTCACTGCAGAGGACGGCAGCACCTATCATGCGCAAGCCGACAACCGGCAAGTCGGGATCGATCATATCGCCGACTGGATCGGCGCGAACCTGTAGCGATGGAATCGCTCGCGCAGCGAGAGATCGTCAATCGGTCATACTGAAGGAGAGCAGCAGTGGATGCGCTCACTCGGCCTTGGCGCCCGATTCCTTGACTACCTTCGCCCATTTCGTGATTTCCTGCCGGACGTAGCGGCCGAATTGATCAGGAGCCTTCACCGAGGGCTCGGCTCCCAGCGCGGCGAGGCGCTCTTTGACCTCCGGCGCCGTGACGGCGCTGCCGATCTCGGCGTTGAGTTTCACGACGATGTCTGCGGGCAGCCCCGCCGGACCGAATACGCCGTACCAGGACGTAACCTCGAATCCGGGCAATCCCGCTTCGCTTACGGTGGGCACTTCAGGCAGGAGCGGC
>JBGQFD010000128.1:0-8332 GCA_041496705.1 Gammaproteobacteria bacterium
CGCCACCGCGTCGGGAGGCGAGACGATGGCGCCGAGCACGAAGGCGGCGGCCCACGGGATGTCCGGCACCACGAGCTTGAGCGCCGCGCCGACCGCGAGCGTGGTGGCGATGACGAGGCCGACGGCGAGCAGGCTGATGGGGCGGATGTTCGCCTTGAAATCGCGCCACGACGTGAGCAGCGCCGCCTGGTAGAGGATGGGCGGCAGGACCAGCACCAGGATGAGTTGGGGGTCGAATGGAAGCTGCGGCAGCTCCGGCAAAAAGCCGAGCGCGGCGCCGCCGATCACCAGCGCGATGGGATAGGGAAAATCGAGACGCCGCGCGAGCCAGCCGAGCGCGACCGCGCAGAGCAGCAGGAACAGGACGATTTCCAGCAGGTCCATGGCGCTTTGCCTATGAAGGCGTCATTATGACTTAAGAAACGTGATGGGTGATGGGTGATGAGCGACAATAGTCTTGTTCCAAGTTCTAAGTTCAACGCTCTATCTTGCAGGACGAGTCTGGGGCCTTGAACCTTGAAATTTGAACCTTGAACTTTGAACCTGGAACCTGGAACAGCCCCTTTCCCTCATCCCTCCATGAAAATCCTGGTCACCGGCTTCGAGCCGTTCAGCGGCGAGAAGGTCAACGCTTCCCTGGAGGCGGTGCGGCGACTGCGTGCGCGCATCGGCGCGCTCGAGATCGCAACCACAGCGTTGCCGACTTCCTACAGCCGTTCCCTTCCCGCGCTCGAAGCCGCGATCGCGCACGCAAGGCCGCAGATCGTGCTGTGCGTCGGGCAGGCGAGCGATCGCTCCGCGCTGTGCGTCGAGCGGGTGGCGGTCAACATCCAGGACGCGCGCACCCCCGACAACGACGGCGCGCGGCCCGTGGATACGCCCGTCGTGGCGGGCGGACCGGCGGCCTATCTCGCGACGCTGCCGGTGAGGGCCGCCGTCGCCGCGCTGCGCGCCGAGGAGCTCCCGGCGGAACTCTCGATGAGCGCCGGCACCTTCGTGTGTAATCACGTTTTCTATGGCCTCATGCACTTCGCCGCGACGCGCCGGCACCCCTTCCGCGGCGGGTTCCTGCATGTCCCCTGCCTGCCGCAGCAGGCGCAGGGCAGCGCGCCGTCCATGGCGGCGGACGACGTGGTGCGGGGCATTGCGGTCGTGCTGGAAGCAGCCGCCCGCGAGGTGGCATGAGGCGCCATTTACCGTGATACTCTAGGAGTTTGTCGGACTTGAGGCCGACAAACTCCTTAGCAGCCTGACGGATACCTAAGTCCGACAGGCTGCAAGTGAGATATTGGGTCCTGGACCGGCGAGCCGCCGCCTATCGCTGATATCCATCCGCCATCCCGACATGCGCGACTATTGGCTCTCCAAGCTGTTCTTCGACCTGCAGAGCCCGCCGCTGGCGGAGGAGTATCGCGCCGGCCGCAAGAAGGTGCTGGACCGCTATCCGCTCAAGCCCGAGGTCCGCGCGGCAGTCGAGTCCGACGACGTCGCCTACCTTTCCACGCTGGTCAACCCGTACTTGCTCAGGTTCTACTTTCTGATGGCCGGCATGCCGGAGGAGGATTTCCTGCGCAGGATCCGGGCGACCGCCGCGCCCGTCGATAGCAGCCTGTCGGACTCAGGTCTCCGCCAGGCTGCTATAAGCAAAACCACCTGAGGATACCGGTCATGGCTGAACTCGCGGGCGTCTACGCGGCGAGCCACGGTCCGATGATCGTGCGCAACTGGGAGAAGCTCGCGCCCGCCGACAAGGAGAGCCTCACCTCCGCGTTCGCCGAGCTTGGCAACCGCATGCGGGCGGCGCGGCCGGACGTCCTGATCGTGATCTCGCCCGACCACTGGGTGAACTTCTTCATCGACAACCTGCCCGCGATCTGCGTCGGCGTGGGCGAAGCGCACGAGGGGCCGCCCGAGCCGTGGCTCAAGGCGTTTCCACACCGGAGCCTGGCCGGGCACCCGCTGCTTGCGGAGCATATCGTCCGGACCGCTATCGAGCACGACTTCGAGCCGTCCGTTTCATACCGGCTCGCGCTCGACCATGGATTCTGCATCCCACTGTGGAAGACCGGGGTGGATCCCCTGCCCCCGATCGTCCCGGTCGTCTTCAACGATCTCGAGCCGCCGTATCCCTCCGTCCGGCGCTGCTTCGACTGGGGCACGATGCTCGCCGGGGCCGTCGCGAGCTATCCCGGAAATCTTCGCGTAGCCATCCTCGCCACCGGCGGGTTGAGCCACTCGATCGGCGAGCCGACCATGGGCCGTATCGACGAGGCCTTCGACCGCGAATGCATCCGCCGTTTCGAGCGCGGTGACCCGCGCGCGCTCATCGACTTTCTCAACGAGCGCCTGCCCGGCGCCGGCAACGGCGCCTCCGAAGTCCGCAACTGGGTCGCCGCCCATGGCGCCGCGCGCGGGCGCGGCTTCGAGCTGATCCGCTACGATCCCATCCCCGACGTCTACGTGGGCTGCGGCTTCGCGTCCTGGAACATCACCTGAACGGCAAGGAGGAAGGCGAAAGGCGGAAGGAGGAAGGAGGAAGTAGAACTCGCTAGGCAGTGCGTTCACACCCTTTTGCCTTTTGCCTTTTGCCTTTCCTATCCGGCGATGCCGAGCTCCTTTTTCATGTCCATCACAGCCTGCACCTGAGAGCGGGTCCGCCACTTCGTGCGCGAACCGATCGGCTGGTTCTCCACCTCGGGCCTGACCTTCAACGCCGTGAATACCGGGCCGGGGTCGGAGAGGATGCGCTCGACGTTGATGGCGAAGGTCTCCAGGTTGTCGTAGGCGTAGACGCGGGGATATCCGCAGGCGCGGGCGATGGCGTCGTAGGCGATCGTCTTCGCGTGGGGGACCGGCTGCCCGCCGGTGGTGGCGTAGCACTCGTTGTCGAGCATGAAGTGATAGAAATTCCTGGGCTGCTGCTCCGCGATGGTCGCGAGGATACCCATCCCCATCTGCACATCTCCCTCCGAATCGAACAGCACGATTCTCTGCCCCGGCTGCGCCAGCGCGAGGCCCATGGCAAAGGATGCGTGGCCGCCCATCGCCGGATCGCCGAGCGGCAGGTCCCGGTTCGGTTGGCCGCTGATCTTGACCCAGTGCCGGCCGCCGCGCCCGGGCACGACGATGGCGTCGCCGCGGTAGCGGTTGAAGATCTTGAGCATTTCCGCGGTGTCCATCATCGCTCGTCTCCCAAAACCAGAAAATAGACAGGATTTACAAGATTTACAGGATTAGACCAAGGCAAAACTGAAACCGGTTATATTTTCGTTTTAATCTTGTTAATCCTGTTAATCCTGTCTATTTGCTTTTCTGCGGGTGCTATCGGTTGAAGCCATGGTATTCGTCGGCAACCAGCACCGCGACCGGCCGTTTGGTTTTCTTCGCTTCCTCGAAGGCGATCGAGACGCGCGGCGCGTCGGCATCGTCCTCGACCAGGTAGTAGTTGACGCCGAACGCGTTGAGGAAGCGTTCGGTATAGGTCGCAGCCGTGTCGGCATTGACGCCATGGCGCGTCCAGCCGCGGTAGCCGACCATGAGCACGACCGGGATGTTGAGGCCGAGGACCCAGCCGCGGAGCGAATCGCCCGACTCCATCAGGCCGGTGTTCTGGATCAATATCAGGGGCGTCTTGCCGCCGGCCGAGATTCCGGCCGCCGCGGAGAACGCCAGTCCTTCCCGGTTGACCCCGACGAGCCGTAGGGATGGCTCGGCCTTCATCAGCAGGTAGAGCCAGTTGGTCTCGCTGTCGGGCAGCCACACCACGTGCGTGACCCCGTTCTTCTTCATTTCGGCCAGGACCGTCTCGGGACTGAGGCCGGCCCTTTGAGTCTCGCTCACGATGTGGACCTCTTGTATAGCGCGCAGGCGGCCATTCTACCGACGCAGGGGGATGAGGGATGAGGGAACCCCCGCGTGTTGAACGGCGATGAACTCGCCCGTTCGAACCCCTGCGGCCTCGGAACGGCCATCGCTAGAAATGAGCCGCACCACGTCGGCCGCCTTGCACGCCTCCGGGGTCGCACCCGCACGCGGGCACCTGCTCCGCCCTCCGGCGCACTAGTTAAACCGGCGCGTCGCGTCCGGATTTAACGGCACTTGGCGTGCTTGGCGGTTCCAAACTGCCGTGAGTCGTGATTCGACTGTTTGTTCTTCCTTCGTGTCCTTTGTGTCCTTTGTGGTTAAAGATTCTGGTTCTCTCGGCGTGCTTGGCGGTTCAATTTGTAGTTTTGGTTTTCCTTCGTGTCCTTCGTGGTTCAGCTTTGTATTTCCTTGGCTGTTCAGCTTTTCGCTAGGCAGACAAGCGCAGCGACCGCGAAGGCGAGCCCCGCGCCTTTCCGCAGCGTGAACGGCTCCCGCAGAAAGGCAAGGCCGAACGCGGCGGTGACGACGAAGCCCATCTGCGAGATCGGCACCAGCACGCTCGCTTCGCCGCGCGTGAGGCTCTCGAACAGCAGCAGCAGAGCCAGCAGGAATAGCGCCGCAGCCGTCCCTGCGTGTATCCATGCGGCGCGCGTTGTCCGCAGTTCCCGGTCGACGCCCCACGCGAATCCCGTCGCCAGAGGCAGGAAAGTGGCCGCCTGCCCGGCAATGAAAGTAGCGGGGCTGCCCCCGGTCAGCGCGCCCACCTTGTAGAAAAGGTTGGCGACGCCCATCGCCGCCATCGCGATAACGGCTTGCATGAGCGGCAAGCGGGCCGCGCCGGCTACCGGGGCCGCACCGGATTCCGCGCCCAGCAGCAGCCAGACGGCAGCCAGCGCCAGTGCGAGGCCCGCAAGCTTGTATGCGGTCAGTGGCTCGCCGAGGACCAGCACGGCGAGTACCGCGGTGACTGTGAAGTTCAGCCGGAAAATCGGCGCGACGAGGCTCACCGAGCCGCTCTTCAGGCTGCGCGCGAAGTTGTAGAGCGCAACGAACACGAACAGCCCCGCCCCCATGCCCCACAACATCGCCACGTCCAGCTCGAGCGTGCCGGTGATAAGCCCGTAGAGCGTGACCGCCGGAGCAAAGCACCACGCCTGCACCATCAGGAATTGGTGCGCCTGCACCCCTGCCGCAGCACCGCGCTTGTAGACCAGGTCCGCCAGCCCGAGGAGCATCATCGTGACCAGCGCGTATTCGTAGCCGGGATTCATGCTTGCATTGTCGTCAATCGGCGACCATCTGCGGCTAATCTTGTTATTGCATTTTTTGAGATATGCTCTAGTCAACGCCGAATCATGTCATGCTTCAATCTGCCATGCACACGTCCGCCAGCCGCCGGACCCGGGGAATCTTTCGGCGCGGCGCGTATCTCACTCGTTGAAGCGTCCCAAAGGAGGAAACCATGAAGCTCGATCCGCGAAACCCTGCCTGTATCCTGGCGGCGACACTTCTCGCAATTGCATTTTCCGGCTGCGGTCAGGAGCCGCTGCCCAAGCCGGTCGTCAAATCCGTGCCGGTGCCGGTGGCGCCGGTGAACCAAGACGCGGAAAAAGCTGAAGCGGCGAAAGCCGAGGCGGCGAAGCAGGCCGCCGCCGCCGTCCGCGCTGCGGCCGACAAGGAGCTTGCCGGCCGGGTCAAGGCCGCCCTTGGCGCCGAACGGGCCCTGAACGCGCACGGCATCGACGTCGTTGCCAGTAATGGCGCCGTCACGCTGTTCGGGACCGCGGAGACGCGCATGAAACGCGATATTGCCGGAAAGGTCGCGGCATCCGTCGAAGGCGTAAAGTCGGTCGAGAACAAGCTCGCGATCGTCGCCGGCTCCTGACGGGGAATCGCGCCCGGGAACCCGCGCCTCGCGGGTGCGATAACATACGCTCCCTCGCAAGGATTTCGCCCGAGCCAGGAGCCTTGACATGAGCCAGCCCGCACCCGCCCTCGAAACCACGGTTGCCGGCAGCCTGCCCAAGCCGTCCTGGCTCGCCAGGCCGCAGGTACTGTGGGCGCCGTGGCAACTCGCCGGCGAGCAACTCGCCGAGGGCAAGCGCGATGCGGTGCGGGCCGCGCTCAAGATGCAGGAGGCGGCGGGCATCGACATCGTGTCCGATGGGGAGCAGTCGCGCATGCACTTCGTGCACGGCTTCCTCCGGGGCGTCGAGGGTGTCGACTTTGCCCGGATGAAGCGCATCGGCATCCGGGCCGACCGCTACGAGGCCGACTGCCCGACCGTCACCGGCCCGGTGCGCCGGCCGCGCCCGGTCCACGCCGACGAGGTGCGCTTCGCCCGCGCCAGCACCGACCGCAAGCTCAAATTCACCCTGCCGGGGCCCATGACGATGGTGGACACCCTCGCCGACGAGCATTACCGCGATCGCGCGGCGCTCGCGCTTGCCCTCGCCGGGCTGCTCAACGCGGAAGCGCTGGAGCTCGCGGCGCTTGGTGTGGACGTGATCCAGTTCGACGAGCCCGCGTTCAACGTCTACATGGACGAAGTGCGGGAATGGGGCATCGCGGCGCTCGAACGCGCCGCAGCGGGGCTGAAGTGCGCCACTGCCGTCCACATCTGCTACGGCTACGGGATCAAGGCGAACATCGAGTGGAAGCAGACCCTGGGCGGGGCATGGCGGCAGTACGAGGCGACGTTCCCGCTGCTCGCGAAGAGCAGGATCCGGCAGGTCTCGCTTGAATGCGCCAACTCGCACGTGCCGATGGCGCTGATCGGGCTGCTCGAGGGCAAGGATGTGCTGGTGGGCGCGATCGACGTCGCGACCGATGTCATCGAGACGCCGGAGCAAGTGGCGGCGACGCTGCGCCAGGCGCTCCAGTACGTGAAGCCGCAGCACCTCTACGGTTGCACCAACTGCGGCATGGCGCCGATGGCGCGGCCGGTCGCCGAAGCGAAGCTGCGCGCCCTCGCCGCCGGCGCGCGCATCGTCCGCCGGGAGCTTGCCGGCAAGTAACAGGCAACGCAGCAATGCAGTAACGAAGTGATGAATTCCCCTCCTTACGGAGGAGGGGTGGCGCGGTAGCGCCGGGGTGGTGCGGCTCTTCCCTCATCCCTCATCCCTCCGCCCTCATCCCTGCTACTTCCCGCCCGCCTCCTCCTGCATCGCCTTGAGCGGGTCTTCCTCCAGCCGGTTGGCGCTGTCGTCGATCTGCTCGACCTTCGTCGCGCGCCTCTCCTCACGCAACTGATCCGGCAGGTAGGTCGCAATCTGCGGGAAGATGACGATCAGGCCGACCGCGATGCACTGCAGGACTATGAACTGGTACATGCCGCTGTAAATCGTCGACAGCGACCACTCCTTCACTACCTGCTTCAAGTAGTACGCCGACATCGCCACCGGCGGCGACAGGAATGCGGTCTGCAAGGTCACCGCCACCAGCACGCCGAACCAGATCATGTCGAACTTGAGCGCCGCGATCACCGGGTAGAAGATCGGCAGAAACACGAGCACGATCGCCGGCCACTCGAACGGCCAGCCAAGCAGGAAGATCAACACGATCACCAGGATCAGCATCACGATCGGCGGCAGCGGCAGCGCCACCAACTGATTGGTGACCCAGTCTGCCGTGCCGAGCCGGGCGAACACCGCGCCGAAGATGTTCGACGTCACCGCGAGCAGCAGCACCATGCTCGAAGTCGCAGTCGTGCTGAGCACGGCCTGTTTGAGGCCCGCGTAGGTCACCCTTCTGTAGGCGATGGCGAGCAGCATGGCGCCGAGCGCGCCGATGGCGGACGCTTCGGTCGGCGTCGCGAGGCCCCCCAGGATCGAGCCCAGCGTCGCCGCGATCAGCGCGAACAGCGGTACCACCCCGATCAACACCTCGACCACCATCGCGCCGAGCGAGTGCACCCGCTCCTCCTTGGGCACCGGCGGGCCGAGCTTCGGATTGAAATGCGCGCGCCCCAGCAGATACACCAGATACAGGAACGCAAGCAGGAAGCCCGGGCCGAAGGCGGCGGCATAGAGGTCGGCCACCGAGACTCCGAGCACCGGGCCCATCACGATCAGCATCACCGACGGCGGAATAAGGATGCCGAGCGTGCCGCCCGCGGTGATCGCGCCGGCCGAGAGCTTCGCGTCGTAGCCCGTCTTGATCATGATCGGACCGGCCATGATGCCGAGCACGGTGACCGCGGCGCCGACGATGCCGGTCGCCATCGCGAACACCGTGGCGGTCAGGATCACGACCGCGAACAGCGCACCCCGCACCGGCGCGAAGATCATCCTCAAAGCGATGAACAAGCGCTCCATCAACCCCGCCTGCTCGGTGATGAAGCCCATGAAGATGAACAGCGGCACCGCCGCCAGCACCTCCTCTTTCATCATGCCGATGGTCTGGAAGTACGCGAGACTGAAGACCACGTCGCCAAGACCGAGGTAGCCGAAGCCCAGCGCGAGGAACA
>JBGQFD010000129.1:0-8315 GCA_041496705.1 Gammaproteobacteria bacterium
AGCCTGCGTGCCTCGGGAACGATTCGAGGATCTGTCGTGTATACCCCGTCCACGTCGGTGTAGATCTGGCATTCGTCGGCCTTGAGCGCGGCCGCGAGGGCGACGGCGGTGGTATCCGACCCCCCCCGGCCGAGCGTAGTGATGTTGCCCTCGGCGTCCGCCCCCTGAAAGCCCGCCACCACCACGACCCTGCCCAAGGCCAGGTCGGCACGCATGGCTGCCGCGTCGATGTTCAGGATGCGCGCCTTGGTGTACGCGCTGTCGGTGAGGATGCGCACCTGCGGCCCGGTGTAGCTGCGCGCCTGCAGGCCGCGCTCGAGCAAAGCCATGCAGAGGAGCCCGATGGTGACCTGCTCCCCGGCGGCCAGCACAACGTCGAACTCGCGAGGGGCCGGATCGGACTGGATTTCCTTGGCCAGACCGATGAGCCTGTTGGTTTCTCCACTCATTGCCGAAACTACGACAACCAATTGGTGGCCCGCAGCGAAAGATTTCGCGATGCGCGCCGCTACACTTTTGATTCGCTCGGTGGTGCCGACCGAAGTACCCCCGTACTTCTGAACGATCAGAGCCATTAAGGTCCCTAGAAAGCATTGAATCTTATCGCAAAGTATACGCAGCTGTGGAGAATTCCCGAACCTTGGCCGGCCCTTGGCACGGTCCGTGCTGATAGGGGACACAAGGACTCAATCGGCAGCCACAACCATGAAACTCGGTGAACTCGTAAACCCGCGCGAAATCCGCAGACGTCTGGGACTCAATCAGGAAGAGTTCTGGACCAGGATCGGAGTGACCCAAAGCGGCGGGTCGCGCTACGAAAGCGGCCGCAACATGCCCAAACCCGTGCGCGAGCTTCTGCGCCTGGTGCATGTCGAGCGCATCGATCTCGGTCGAGTCAAGAAGGAAGACTTCGAAATCATCGATCACCTGAAATCGCAGCACCCGGATCTCTATCAGAACCTGCGCAAGGTCGCACGCACCAAGCGCAGGAAACCGGAAGTGTCGAAGCACTAGCCCGACTCTCAATCGCTGGGCCGGCGGGCTGGCAGAAAAGGCGCAGACAGAACTGCGCTCGAATCGCGGGAGGAATTTGGAGGCGGCAGGCGTTCCTGCCGCCTCTTTTGTTTCTTGAACGCTGGCGGAAGGTGTGAGATTCGAACTCACGAAGGGCTTGCACCCCTGCCGGTTTTCAAGACCGGTGCCTTAAACCGCTCGGCCAACCTTCCGTTTACCGCTCAAGGCTAAGTGCCTGTTGGCACTTGAATTGTATCATTCGACCCCCATGTTAAGAACCGCGATGGCGCGACATGCGTGGTCTCGCTATATACTTGTGGCCCAAAATGAAACCGGGGCAGTAGAGACCGGTCTAACGAGGCGTCAACGCATTACGGAGGATGAACATGCAACCTGAACTGCAACCGATCCGGACCGGCAATTCCATACCGGCGCAGGAGTATTCCGTACAGCAGCACCGAGTGCTGCGCAATACCTATTGGCTGCTTGCCCTCTCGCTCATCCCCACGGTCATCGGTGCCGCCATCGGCACAAATATCGACTTGGGGTTCATGCGGGCGAGTCCGATCCTGTCTTCCTTCGCGATCCTGGCGATCTTTTACGGATGGATCTTTGCCATAGAGCGCAACCGCAGCAGCTCACTCGGCGTCGGGTTGCTGCTCGGCTTCACGCTCTTCATGGGGCTACTGCTTGGGCCATTGTTCCAGTTCGTGCTCGGCTTCAAGAACGGCGTCCAGCTGGTGATGATGGCGGGGGGCGGCACTGCAGCCGTCTTCTTCGCGTTGGCAGGCCTTGCCTCATCGACGCAGCGGGACTTCGGCTTCCTCGCCAAGTTACTGTTCGTCGGGTTTATCGTAATCATGTTGGCGGTCGTCGCGAATATCTTCCTGGCGAGCCCGGTCCTGCAGGTGACGCTGCTCGGAATGTTCATCCTGTTCTCGTCGGCAGTCATCCTGTTTCAGATAAACGCCATCGTGCGAGGCGGCGAAACCAACTACGTTTCGGCGACATTGACCTTGTACGTGGCCGTTTACAATCTGTTCTCGAGCCTGCTTCAGTTGTTGGGGATATTCGGCGGCAGTCGCGACTGACTTTCCCCAGCCGGTAGAAAAGGGCGCCGCGGCGCCCTTTTCTTTTGAGCGGGATCAACGCTCGAACAAGGCAATCGATTCGACATGCGAGGTGTGAGGGAACATGTTCACCACCCCCGCAGCCGCGATCCGGTAACCCTGCGCCCGAACCAGAACTCCGCTGTCCCGAGCGAGTGTCGCCGGATCGCACGAGACATATACGATGCGTCGCGGAAGGCTTGCTCCGAAAGACTTGACCAACTCGATTGCCCCTTCCCTCGGCGGGTCGAGCAAGGCCTTGTCGCACGCAGGCAACTGTGCACAGGCTGCTGCGTCGAACAAGTCGGTCTCCCCAAAGCGGCACCGATCCGCGAGGCCGTTTGCCGAGGCGTTTGCCGTTGCACGCGCAACCAGGGCCCCGGCGCCTTCGAATCCCCGAACAAAAGCGCCGCGGCGGGCGATCGGGAGCGTGAAGTTCCCCAGCCCGCAAAAGAAATCGCTCACCCTGTCGTTCGGCTTCGGATCAAGCAGCGCGAGTGCCTGCTGCACCAGCAGCCGATTCACCGCGTGGTTGACCTGGGTGAAATCAGTCGGACTGAATCGGATTCGGAGGTCATGCTCGGGCAGCAGGTAATGGAGGAGCGGCGCATCGGGCGGCCAGAAGAGCCTAGCGGAATCCGGCCCGGCGCTCTGTAGCCAGACCTGCACGCCGTTCGCGTCGGCAAAACGCCTGAGTTGCTCTTCATCCCCGGCTCCGGGGGATTCCAGAACGCGCAACACCAGCGCGATCGAGTTCTCACCCACCGCAACCTCCACTTGGGGCAAGCGCTCGCGCAGCGTAAGCGCCCCGACGAGTGCACGCAACGCCGGCAACAACGCGGATACCCGTGGCGGCAGCACCTCGCAACTAGTCATGTCCGCCACGAAGCTCGACTTGCGTTCCCGGAAGCCGACCAGCGCGCCGCCCTTCTTGGGTACGAAGCGCGCCGACAGCCGCGCGCGATGGCGATAACCCCACGACAGACCCTGGATCGCTCGAAGCACTGTTTCGGGTCGAACGCGACCGATATGCCACAGCGCATCCTCCAGCACCCGCTGCTTCGCTGCAACCTGCGTGGGCATGTCCAGATGCTGCATCGAACACCCGCCGCAGGTCCCGAAGAAGGCACATAGCGGGCGTACGCGCGCCGCGGCCTCCGTATCGATGCGCACGATCTGCGCGAGCTCCCAGGCAAGCTTTTTTCGGTAGGAGGCGTACTCGAGAATCTCACCGGGCACGGCCCCGTCGACGAATACCACCTTGCCTTCGGCGTGCACCACGCCGCGGCCCTCCCGGTCGAGGGATTCGATGCGCGCCGTCGGCATGCCGGACTAGGAGGTCAGTTCCACTGGCCGATGAACTCCCGCCAATGGGCGTCACCGGACCTGGAAAGCGTGTCGCGAACCAGCTCGACTTCGCGCCGGTGATGTGCTGCGTCGAACACGCCCCGCAGCAGCTGGAAGCGCAGGAACACCAGGTAGGTGTTCGCCGCGTCGGTTTCGCAGTAATTCCTGATCGAGGCGATTTCGCCCGCGACGAAGGCATCCCACACTTTCGAGCCGTCCATGCCGAGTTTTCCCGGGAAACCGAGCAGCCGCGCCAATTCGTCCAGCGGCACGTAGCCCCGGCCCTGGTACAGGGCGAGCAGATCCATGAGGTCGAGGTGCCGGGTGTGGTAGCGATTCAGGTAGTTGTTGAAGCGAAACTCGCGGTCATCGTCCCCGGTCTCCCAGTAGCGCGGAGCCGACAGTCCGTGCACCAGGCTGCGATAATGCAGCACGGGCAGATCGAAGCCGCTGCCGTTCCACGACACCAGCTGGGGCGTGTACTTTTCGATGCCGTCGAAAAACCGCCCGATCAACTCCGCCTCGGAGTCGCTCGCCGCCCCCAGCGACCAGCAGCGGAAGGAGTCGCCCTCGCGAAGCGCGCAGGCGATGGCGACCACCCGATGCAGGTGCAGCGGCAGGAAGTCCTGTCCGCTGCGCGCCCGCCGCTCGCGGAAGGCGAGTTCGGCGACGTCGGTATCCACCAGCCTGGAATCCAGGCCGTACAGGCGGCGCAGCCCGGCGATGTCCGGTACCGTCTCGATGTCGAACGCAAGGATGGGAGTCAATCCGGGAATACGCCCGTGGACAAGTAACGGTCGCCGCGATCGCAGATGATCGACACGATGGTCGCATTCTCGGTCTCGCGCGAAATCCTCAGGGCAACCGCGAGCGCGCCCCCGGAGGAGATTCCCGCGAAAATACCCTCCTCTCGGGCCATGCGCCGCGCCATCTCTTCCGCCTCGGCCTGGCTCACGTACTCCAGCCGGTCCACGCGCATCCGGTCGTATATTTTCGGCAGATAGGCTTCCGGCCATTTGCGGATTCCCGGGATCTGCGACCCTTCCTCCGGTTGGCAGCCGACGATCTGGACCTGCGGATTCTTTTCCTTGAAGAACCGCGAGCAACCCATGATGGTGCCGGTGGTTCCCATGCTGCTGACGAAATGCGTGATGCTGCCCCCCGTTTCGCGCCAGATCTCCGGACCCGTCCCCTCATAGTGCGAAAGAGGATTGTCAGGGTTGGCGAACTGGTCGAGGATCCGCCCCTTGCCTTCGCGCTGCATCCTTTCCGCCAGATCGCGCGCGGCTTCCATTCCGCCCGCCTTGGGGGTCAGGACTATCTCCGATCCGAACGCACGCATGGTCTGCCGCCGCTCCGCAGACAGATGCTCGGGCATGATCAGCACCATCCGGTATCCGCGTATCGCCGCAGCCATGGCAAGGGCGATCCCCGTATTGCCGCTGGTCGCCTCGATCAGCGTGTCCCCCGGCTTTATCGTCCCGCGCTTCTCCGCACGAACGATCATGGAAAGCGCGGGCCGGTCCTTGACCGACCCCGCGGGGTTGTTTCCTTCGAGCTTGCACAGGATCTGATTCGACGTCCTGCCCTGAAGCCGCTGCAGACTCACCAGCGGCGTGTCGCCGACCGTGTCTTCGATCGTCTTGTAGGCCGGTCCGGAATTGCGGCTCATGTTCGTATGATATCGCATGCGCCCTGCGGTTCCGCGACGCGGAACCGCAGGCAGAAGACGCCAACCTCAGCCGCCCGCCGGTAGCATCGGAGCGCTGAGGAGTTGCCGGCAATAGCGAGCGACGCCTTCCTCGACAGGCAGGAATGGCTCGGCGTATCCAGCCCTGCGCAGCGCACCGATATCGGCCTGGGTGAAATTCTGATACTTGCCCTCGAGCGCCTGCGGAAAATCCGCATACTCGATGAGGCCATGCCGGCGTGCCTCGTCGAGACCGAGTGCAGCCTCCGCTTTTTCCCTGCGGCAGGCATTGATGGCAGCCAGCGCGACGTCGTTGAAGCTCTGTGCGCGCCCGGTACCCACGTTGAATATCCCGGAGCGCTCCGGGTGATCCAGAAAATGCATATTTACCTTGACGACATCCTCTACCGAAACGAAATCGCGCCGCTGCTCGCCGTCGCCATAGCCGCCGGACCCCATGAACGGGCGCACCCGCCCTTCGGCCTGAAACTGATTGAAAAAATGCCAGGCCACCGACGCCATGCGGCCCTTGTGCCATTCGTTCGGACCGTAGACATTGAAGTAGCGGAATCCCACGACCTGGGAGCCTGCGTCAGCGAGCCGTCGGCGCACAACCTGATCGAACAGGAACTTCGAATAACCGTAGACATTCAGCGGCGCTTCGTGCTTGCGCTCCTCCCGAAAGGTCGTGCTCGCCCCGTAAACGGCCGCCGAAGACGCGTACAGCATCGGGATTTCCTCCTCGAGGCAGAACTCGAGCACCGCCATCGAGTATCGGTAGTTGTTCTCCATCATGAAGCGCCCGTCGCTTTCCATCGTATCGGAGCACGCACCCTCGTGGAACACGGCGTCGAACGACCCGTCGAGATCGCCCGCGGCCAGGCGAGTCCTGAACTCGTCCTTGTCCATGAAATCCGCGATCTCGCACTGCGCGAGATTGCGGAACTTGTCGCCTCGCTGGAGTTCGTCCACGGCCAGAATATCGCGCTCTCCGCGTGCATTCAGGGCGCGGAGCAGGTTTGAACCTATGAAGCCGGCGGCGCCGGTAACCACATAAGGCATGTCTTCGCTCGCTTTCAGCTCTGCGCCGGAGTCCCGAGGAGTTCCTCTGGACGGACCACCGCGGTCCCCAGCTTTCCAACGACGATCCCGGCGGCCTGGTTGGCAATCGCCACTGCCCGATCGAGCGACACTCCGGCTCCCAGCATCACCCCCAGCGTCGCGATGACCGTGTCTCCGGCGCCGCTGACATCGAACACTTCCCTCGCGCGCGCAGACTCATGGCGCACCCGATCCCGCTCGTAGAGCGTCATGCCCTCCTCGCTGCGGGTCACCAGCAATGCCTGCAGACCCAGCTTCTCGCGCAGCGCCTGTGCCTTCGCGGTGAGCTCATCCTCGCTCCTCCAGCCTCCCACCACCTCGCGCAGTTCCGAGCGATTCGGCGTCACGATGCTCGCTCCGCGGTAACGCGCGTAGTCGTCGCCCTTGGGATCGACCAGCACGAGCTTGTCCTGGTCGCGGGCGAATTCGATCATCTGGGCGATGTGGGCAAGCCCGCCCTTGCCATAGTCGGAAAGGATGATGACATTCCGGTCGACCAGCATGCGCCGGTAGTCGGCCAGCTTGTCGAGCAGCACCTCGCGGCTGGGCAAAGTCTCGAAATCCACGCGCAACAGCTGTTGCTGCCGGCCGATCACGCGCAGCTTCACCGTAGTGGCGATGGATCCGTCGCGATGCCAGTTGGCCGCCACGCCCGCGTCCTCGACCAGCTGCCTGAGCGTGCCCCCGGGTTCGTCGTCGCCGACCACCGACAGAAGCGCCACGTCAGCGCCCAGGGCCGCCGCGTTTCGCGCGACATTGGCTGCCCCGCCGGGGCGCTCCTCGGTGCGCTCGACCTTGACGATGGGCACCGGCGCCTCGGGCGATATTCTGCTGACTTCGCCGAACCAGTAGCGGTCGAGCATTACATCGCCGACCACCAGGATGCGTGCGTTTCGCAGCTCCGAGAGGGTCGGACCTTGCGCCTTCACGCGCCCGCCTTGACCGCAGCCCGTCCGATCGGAAAGTACTCCAGCCCGTGACGTCTCATCTCGGAAGGATCGTAGAGATTGCGCCCATCGAACACCGCCGGTGTCTTCAGCTGGCGGCGAATGGCCTGGAAATCGGGACTGCGGAATTCCTGCCACTCGGTCACGACGACGAGCGCATCCGCCCCTTCGAGAGCCGCCATCTGTGTCTCTGCGAAGCGGACGCCCTTGCGACCGGCGAACAGGCCCTTGGCCGCAGGCATGGCCACCGGATCGTAGGCGCATACCGTCGCGCCCTTCGCCGTCAACTCCTCGATGAGGACACCGCTGGCGGCTTCGCGCATGTCGTCCGTGTTCGGCTTGAACGCGAGGCCCCAGACTGCGAAGTGCCGCCCGGTGAGCTCGCCGCCGAATCGCGCCAGGATCTTCCTGGCCAGGACGCGCTTCTGCGCGTCATTCACCTGCTCCACCGACCCCAGTATCGGCAGCTGCGCACCGGCTTCCTGCGCGGTGCGGATCAGCGCTTTCACGTCTTTGGGAAAGCAGGAGCCGCCGTAGCCCGCGCCCGCGTAGAGAAAGTGATAGCCGATGCGCGAGTCGGAGCCGATGCCCTTGCGGACCTCCTCGATGTCCGCCCCGAGGGACTCGGCAAGGTTGGCCAATTCGTTCATGAAGGAGATGCGCGTTGCGAGCATTGCATTGGCCGCGTATTTCGTGAGCTCGGCGGAGCGTACATCCATGACCAGAAAACGCTCATGATTGCGCTGGAACGGAGCGTACAGCGTGCGCATGATCTGCACTGCTCTTTCGTCTTCGGCACCTATCACGATCCGATCCGGGCGCATGAAATCCTCGACCGCCGCGCCTTCCTTGAGGAACTCCGGATTGGAAACCACGGAGAACGGCACGTGCACGTCGCGCTTGCCGAGCTCGGCCGATATCGCCGCGCGCACCTTGTCGGCCGTGCCAACCGGGACCGTCGACTTGTCCACGACCACCCGGTACTCCGTCATGTGGCGGCCGACCGCGCCGGCCGCTGCCAGGACGTGCTTCAGGTCGGCCGAGCCGTCTTCGTCCGGTGGCGTGCCGACGGCGATGCACTGAATAACGCCAAACTGCACCCCCCGC
>JBGQFD010000130.1:0-8050 GCA_041496705.1 Gammaproteobacteria bacterium
GGCGACCGGACCTACGCCGAGACCTTCTGCAACGGCGGCAAGCGCTTCGACGCGATCCTCTCCGAGCTGGGCGCAAGGCGCATTGGCGAGATCATGTTGCACGATGCCAGCGCGGGCACGATGCCTGAGGAGATCGCCGCGCCTTGGGCGACCGGCTGGATTTCTCAATGTCGCAAGGAAACCAGGCTCGTAGCCTGAGTCAAAGAGAAGGGGTAGGCAATCGTGCCGTCGCTCAGCGCTGCTGACCACTCGGTCAGCCCGCCCAAAATTCATATTCCCCGCGACTACAACGCCGCGTACGACCTGATCGAACGCAACCTGAGGGCACGCCGCGCGGGCAAGGTCGCGTTCATCGACGACGCGGGGCAATACACGTTCGGCGAGCTTGCCGAGCGGGTCAACCGCTTTGGCTCAGGACTCCTCGCGATGGGCGTGGAGATGGAGCACCGGGTGCTGCTCGCACTGACCGACACGATCGATTTTCCGACCGCGTTCCTGGGCAGCATCAAGGCCGGGATGGTCCCGGTTGCCGTGAACACGCTGCTTACGCCGAAAGACTACGAATACATGCTCGCCGACAGCCGCGCGCGGGCCCTCGTGCTGTCGGAGCATCTTGTGCCGCAATTCGCGCCGTTTATCGGCAAGATGCCGTTCCTGAAGCACGTGATCGTATCCGGCCGGAACGCGCAGGGTCGCACCGCTTTCGGCGACGTGCTCGCAAAGGGGTCCTCCGATCTGCCGCCCGCGCCCACCACTTCGGACGATGTCTGCTGCTGGTTCTACTCCTCGGGCTCGACCGGCGTGCCGAAAGGCGTGGTGCACGTGCATTCGAGCATGGCCGTCACCGCGGAGCTCTACGGGAAGGGCGTCCTTGGCATCACCGAGAGCGACGTGCTTTTCTCGGCGGCGAAGCTGTCCTTTGTGTACGGCCTGGGCAACTCGCAGACCTTCGCGCTCGCCCTCGGAGCGACTGCCGTGCTTATGGCCGAGCGCCCGACGCCGGCGTCAGTGTTCAGGCGTCTCATCGAAAGAAGGCCGACGATCTTCTACGCCATTCCGACGCTCTATGGGGCGATGCTCGCCAGCCCCGGGCTTCCGAAAAAGGACTCTCTTGGGCTGCGTCTGTGCGTTTCGGCGGGCGAGGCCTTGCCTGCCGACATCGGCAAGCGCTGGAAAGAAAGGACAGGCGTCGACATCGTCGAGGGCATCGGGTCTTCCGAGACTCTGCACATGTTCATCAGCGCCCGGCCAGGCGACGTGCGCTACGGCGCGACCGGAAAGCCTGTGCCGGGTTATGAGGTGCGGGTGGTGAACGAGCAGGGAAATCCGGTGAAGCGAGGCGAGATCGGGGAGCTGCAGGTGAACGGACCGACGAGCGCCGCGTACTACTGGAACAACCGCGAGAAAAGCCGCTCGACCTTTGTCGGCCCCTGGTTCAGGAGCGGGGACAAGTTCAAGCAGGACGAGGACGGCTATTTCATATATGCCGGGCGTTCCGACGACATGCTGAGAGTCTCCGGCTTCTACGTCTCGCCAGCGGAAGTCGAAGCCGCGCTCGTCAGCCACGAGGCGGTGCTCGAAGCCGCAGTGGTGGGGCACGAGGACGACAACAGCTTGATCAAGCCCAAGGCCTTCGTGGTGCTCAGGGAGGGTCAGTCGCCGAGCGAGGCACTCAAAGCGACCATGCAGCAGCACATCAAGGACAGGCTCGCGCCCTACAAGTACCCTCGGTGGATCGAGTTCGTGGCGGAACTGCCGAAGACGGCCACCGGCAAGATTCAGCGTTTCAAGCTGCGCTCGTAAGACCTTTTTCCGCATCGCAACATCAGCATTCTTGTTGTTTGCAACATCCCCTTGTCCTAGAATTAGAACAGTGGTTCAAGTTTTGAATAGGAGTTCCAACGAGGCCCCCTTGTCGGGGCGCGTGCAGCGCAAGAGCGAGGCGCGGCGCCTTGCGATCCTGCGCGCGGCTGCGCGCGCCTTCCGCCGCCTGGGTCTCTCGGCAACCGGCATGCGAGAAATCGCCGAGGAAGCCGATCTTTCGCCGGGCAACCTGTACTACTACTTCAGCGGCAAGGACGAGATCCTGCTGTACTGCCAGGAGCGCACGCTCGAGCGCCTTCATGCCACAGTTAAGGAGGCGTGCGCTGCGACTGGCGTCTACGCCGAGCGGCTGCGCAGCGTGATGAGCGCACACGTGCACTGCATGCTCGACGAGCTTGAGGGCGCGACCGCCCACCTCGAAGTTGAAGCCTTGCCAGAGGCGATGCGCGAGGGGATCATCGAGAAGCGCGATGCTTACGAGCGCGCCGTGCGCGGCCTCGTCGCCGAAGGGATGAAGCGCGGCGAATTCGCGCAGACCGATCCGGCGCTGGTCACGCGCGCGATGCTCGGCGCGGTGAACTGGACCGCGCGCTGGTATCGCCCCGAGGGACCGCAGTCGGTGGGGGAAATTGCCGACTCGCTGTCCGATTACCTGGTTCGCGGGCTGATGTCCGCGCCGCGCTCAAGAGTCGCGAAATGAAAATTTCGGCACCCAAAAACGTCCACCTCGCCCTGCGCGTGAACGGCGAGGAGCAGCAGGTTTCCTTCGCCCCTTACAAGACGCTGCTCGAAGTACTGCGCGAGGACATGAACCTGACCGGGACCAAGCACGGCTGCGAGCTCGGCGAATGCGGCGCTTGCGCGGTGCTGGTGGACGGCGTACCGGTGCTCTCCTGCCTCGCGCTCGCGCTCGACTGCGAAGGGCAGGCGATCCAGACCGTCGAGGGGCTTGCGGACGGCGGAAAGCTGCACCCGCTGCAGGCGGCCTTCGCCGATCTCGGCGGCGCGCAATGCGGCTATTGCACCCCGGGGATACTGATGACGGCCAAAGCGCTCCTCGATCGCGAACCGAACCCGAGTCGCGAGCGCATCAAGGAAGCGATCTCCGGGAATCTGTGCCGCTGCACCGGCTATCAGCAGATCTACGAATCGATCGAGGAAGCGGCGAGAACAATACGGGAGGCCAAGCGATGACGACCAAGAAACGTTTCGACGTCATCGGCAAGCCGCGCCGACGGGTTGACGGCCGCGCCAAGGTGACGGGCCTGACGCGCTTTGCCGACGACGTGATGCTGCCTCGCATGCTGCATTGCAAGCTGCTGCGCTCGCCGCTGCCGCACGCGATCATCGAATCCATCGATGTCACCAAGGCGAAAGCGCATCCCGGCGTGCACTTGGTGCTCACCGGCAAGGATTTTCCAGTCACCTTTGGCATTTTGCCGGTGACGCAGGACGAATACCCACTCGCCCCCGAGCGTGTGCGCTACGTCGGCGACCCGGTCGCCGCAGTTGTCGCCCGCGACGAGCAGACCGCGGTCGAGGCGCTCGATCTCATCGACGTGAAGTACCAGCCGCTCAAGACCATTTCGGATCCCGAGGAGGCTCTGGCGACGCCCGAGCCGCGCATACAGAGCTACGGGGAGCAGGGCAACATCCACCGCCTTCAGGCCTTCGAGTTCGGCGACGTCGAGGAGGCGCTCGCCAAGGCCGACCACGTGTTCGAGGACCTGTTCTTCTACCAGGGCAACACCCACCTGCCGATCGAACAGCACGCCTCGGTCGCCGCTGTCGACGGCGAAGGCAAGCTCACGCTCTGGTCGTCCACCCAGGTGCCGCACTACATCCATCGCGCGCTCGCCAATGCGCTGCAGATTCCGCCCGCGCACGTGCGCGTGATCGCCTGCCCGAACGGCGGTGGTTTCGGGGGGAAATGCGACCTGCACAACCACGAGATCGTGGTGTCGAAAGCGACCATCCTGCTCGGCCGCCCGGTGAAGATCTGCCTGACGCGCGAGGAAGTCTTCTACATGCACCGCGGCCGCCATCCGGTCCTGATGAAGATGCGCACCGGCGTGACCAAGGACGGGAAGATCACGGCCATGCACACGCAGACGCTGCTCGACGGCGGCGCCTATGGCGGCTACGGCGTGGCAAGCACTTTCTACACGGGCGTGCTGCAGACCGTGACCTACGAGATCCCGCGCTACAAATTCGACGCTTGCAGAGTCTTCACCAACAAGCCGCCCTGCGGCCCCAAGCGCGGACACGGCACGCCGCAGCCGCGCTTCGGCCAGGAGGTCCAGCTCGACAAGATCGCGGAGAAACTCAAGATCGATCCGGCCGAGCTGCGCCTTTCCATCGTCGCCAAACCCGATTCGCTCACCGCGAACTGGCTGAAGATAGGCACGATCGGCCTCGCTGAGTGCATCCGCAAGGTGGTGGCGAGCTCCGATTGGAGGAACAAGTACAAGAGGCTCCCCGAAGGCCGCGGCGTCGGGCTTGCATGCGGCGCATACCTGTGCGGCGCCGGCCTGCCGATCTACTGGAACAAGATGCCGCAATCGGGTGTGCAGCTCTTGCTCGATCGTAGTGGACAGGTCACGGTGTTCTGCGGCGCAACCGAGATCGGTCAGGGGTCGGACGACGTGCTCGCGGCGATTGTCGCCGAAGTGCTCGGCATCGACCCCTACGACGTGCGCTGCGTCACGGGTGACACGGGCCTCACGCCCGTCGATCTGGGCTCGTACTCCAGCCGCGTCACCGTGATGATGGGAAACGCCGCGATCCAGGCGGCCGAGCGCCTGCGCGAGCTGATCGCGCAGGCCGCCGCCGAGCACATGGAGACCTTGCCAGACAACGTTGGCTTCGCGCGTGGACGCGTATTCCGCGCCGACGACCCGGGCAAGTTGATGAGCTTCCGCGAGGCGATCGTCCTCGCCGAGACAAGATTCGGCACGCTCGGCTCGGTGGGCTCGTATTCGTCGCCGCGCGCGCCTGGACGCTACAAGGGGGCGGGGGTCGGGCCCTCGCCCGCTTACTCGTATACGGCGTGCGTGGTCGAAGCCGAAGTGGACCGCAGGACGGGCTGGATCACCGTGCCGAAAGTATGGATCGCGCACGACATCGGCCGCGCCATCAACCCGGTAAATGCGCGCGGGCAGGTCGAAGGCAGTGTCTACATGGGCCTGGGCGAAGCCCTCATGGAAGAGCAGGTGTTCCGGCGCCTGCCGCCGAAGCTATCCAACGCCCTGGTGCACAAGATTCCTTCGCTGCTCGAATACAAGAGCCTGACTTCCCTGGACATGCCCGAAGTGTTTACCGAACTCGTCGAGGATCCAGACCCCAACTGCCCGTTCGGCGCAAAAGAGGTGGGGCAGGGGCCTTTACTGCCGGTGATGCCGGCAGTCGCGAACGCCGTGTACGCGGCGATCGGGGTGCGCATAGACGAGCTGCCGATCACCCCGGACAAGGTGCTCGCCGCGCTGGAGAAGAAGGCGAAGGGCGAAACGCCGCGCGTCGGACCGGAGAGTTTTCCCGATGTGCCCTACCCCGAGCCGATGTTCGTGCCGCCGCCCTGGGAAGGCGGCGACGGCAACTCCGTCAACAAACCGCGTCGCACGCCGGTGAAGAAGGAAGCCGTAGCATGATGCGGCTGCCCTGGTTCGGCTTTCACTCGCCGAAGACCATCAGCGAGGCGGCGAAGATCCTCGCCGCCGAAGGCCCGCAGGCGATGCTGATCGCAGGCGGCACCGACCTCCTTCCCAACATGAAGCGGCGCCACCAGACGCCGGCAACGCTCGTTTCGCTGCGCCAGATCGGAGCGTTGAAGAAGGCCAGCAACGGCTCGGGTGCCGTGCTGGGTGCCGGCCTCACGTTGAACGAAGTCGTCGCCAATCCCGAGGTGCGGGAAAAATTTGCCGGCCTGTGGCAGGCGGCGGCGCAGGTCGCGACCGTACACCTGCGCAATATGGGCACGCTCGGCGGAAACCTGTGTCTCGACACCCGCTGCAACTACTACAACCAGAACTACGAGTGGCGCAAGGCGATCGACTTCTGCCTGAAGAAGGACGGCGAGATCTGCTGGGTCGCCACTGCGAGCAAGCGCTGCGTTGCGGCCTCGTCGACGGACTGTGCCCCCGCTTTGATATCCCTGGGCGCGACGGTGCACCTCGTTTCCGCGCAAGGCGAGCGCGATGTGGCGCTCGCCGACCTGTACAGGAACGACGGCATCGACTACCTCACGCGTCGCCCCGACGAGATCCTCACCGAAGTGAAGTTGCCCGCGGCTGAAGGCTGGAAAAGCAGCTACTGGAAGCTGCGCCGGCGCGGCTCGTTCGATTTTCCCGTGCTTGGTGTGGCTGCGGCAGTGAAGACGGCGCGCGACGGCACCATCGAAGACGCGCGCATCGCGCTCGGCGCGGTCTCCTCGCGGCCACTCCTCACCAAGGCGGGCGAGCTTCTGATCGGAAAGAAACTTACGGACGACGCCATCGCGGAGGCGGGCGTCAAAGTCGCCTCGGCAGCAAAGCCGATGGACAACACGGATCTCGACCTCTATTGGCGCAAGGACGTGGTATCCGAGTTCGTCGGTTACGCGCTGCGCGAAATCCGCGGCGACGACATGAGTGCGACGCGCGTGCGTATCGCGCGGCATGACCTGAAGGAGATGCAATGACTCCTGAACGGTTCCACGCGCTGGCCCGGTCATCTCTTTGCGTGGAGCGACAGCATGCTCCAGCGCTCTCACGCCCAATGCGGTTACGACCTTGAAGTCGGCGCCGTAGGAGCCTGGAAGCGCGAAGTGTCTGGATTAGGTGTCTTGTCAGACGGACTTCAATGCGACGGGCAAGCGCTGCTTCAATTCCCTCGCTGCCAGTGCATACCCGCCATCGCTGCCATCAACAAAATGCAGATGATTGCCGTTGTAGGATTGGACTATGCAGGTCAGGAGCGCTTCGCGCGATTTATGCATGCCATACACCAGCCGCCCGTCCTGATATTCGGCTTCGAGATAGGCTTGCAGCTCTTCGGCTTGCGTATTTCTGCCGTCCATCACCATGCGTAGCATGCCATCGAACTTGCGGAAATCGGAGTTTTCGACCAGGTCCCTGCGGTATTGGCTCCATTTCACTGCTTTGGTATCCATGTTGCGCGCAAACAATACGCGCCCTGCCAGATTCTTCAGCACCATCTGCAAAAAATACTCGACACGCCGCAAGATACCCAAACGCGCGGAACGTACCCGCCATTCGTGGCTCAGCATGCGTGGATTGAAAGTCAGTTGCATCCGCTCAACACGCAGCGGATGGTACTGCTCCACATCCCCGTAGATCGACTGAATCTGCTTCAACACGCGCTGATAAGTTGAGAAATTAACATCGGCCTCCGGAGAAATGGCGGCCACCAGCAAGGAAAGTTTGTGGTCCTGAAAGCTGGGCACATTTTGCCAGCGGCATTCAAAACCCTCAAAACTGCCATCCGCAGCACCATCCCTTTCCTCGACTCTTAACACCCCAACCACGTCGGACGCTTTAACGCGGCGTTCTGCTTCCTCCCACCCACGCCCCGACAACACTGGCTGCGTCACATATTTCGACAGGCGCATTTTGCCCAGCCGTACCCAATAAGCCTGATTCGCGAGTTCACCCACCCGAACCAACCCAACCCGCAATGCCAGGCCAAAACTCTCGCGTGCCAGTTTTTGTGCGGCACGTAACGCGATAGTCACACGTTCGCGCAGCACATCCGGTACCGCGAAAGTGGCACCATCACCGCCAAATATGAATGGCAAATCAATTGTGCGATCCACATTTGCTACCACTGCGATGCAGGCCACGCCGACGGTGTTCACCTTCTTGTAGTCTCCGGCCTCAATCGCCTTGGTAGAGCCGATCACGTCTGCGATGACTATCCACCAATCCCCTGGTACATCGGCATGAACGCGGCCTTCCGTCGCCTTGGCAAAAGACAAAACGGGGGGTAAGTCGCGGTAAAAGTTAATCGAATCTGGAGCACCGACAGACATCGTCAAATCTTAGGAGTTCCAACCCAAATCTCGAGCGACCCAGGGGCCGCTAACTCGGCGGCGCCCCAATCAGCTTCTGAATCACCAGCCGCGAACCTTCGAGCGCCACGCACTGCATGTAGAGCGCAAGGCCGCGGGCTCCGCCCAACTCCTCGCCGCCGCCGGCGCGCCCCGGGCCGCCGTGGACGAGCTGCGGGAGCA
>JBGQFD010000131.1:0-7977 GCA_041496705.1 Gammaproteobacteria bacterium
GAACAGCCGGCTCTTGAGCACGCGTTTGTGCGTGGCGTCGATCTCGGCGCGGATCGCGTCGAAGGCGCGGCCGTCGAAGATCTGCATCAGCGGCTCGCGAATTTCGGTTTTCCAGGACACTCGCAGGCTGTGGGTTTGCAGGGCTTGGAAGACCGTGACGGGTGACGAGTGACCGGTGACTGGCAAGGCACTCTCATCTCCCGCTCTTCCCCCGCCCCTCGCCCCTCGCCCCTCGTCCCTGGCGACAAAGTCGCTCAGCGGCTTGTCGAGATGTTCGAGCAGCCATTGCCAGCGGGCGTGGGCGGCGCGCAAGGTCTCGACTGCGTTCGCGGGGCGGCTGCCGAGCAGCTCGGCCTTGGGCAGCTTGTCCGCCTCCTGATGCACAGGCAAATCGTCCTGGAACAATTCCTCGAGCGCCTCCATCAGGCGGATCTTGTTCTTGAGCGACAACTCGATGTTGATGCGCTCGATGCCGTCCGAGTAATCGCCAAGCCGGCCCAGCGGGATGACCACGTCCTCGTTGATCTTGAAGGCGTTGGTGTGCTTCGCGATCGCCGCGGTGCGGGCGCGGTCGAGCCAGAACTGCTTGCGCGTCTCGGCGGAGACGGCGATGAAACCTTCCCCGCCGCGCGCGTTGGCGATGCGTACCACCGCCGAGGCGGCTTCGCCCACCGCGTTCGCGTCTTCCCCGACGATGTCCGCAAGCAGCACCATCTTCGGGCGGCCGGCGCGCTTGGCCTTGGTGGCATAGCCGACGGCCTTGACGTAACGCTCGTCCAGATGTTCGAGGCCGGCCACGATTGCGCCGTTCGGGCGCCGATCGAGATAAGCCTTGATCTCGACGATCGAGGGCACGGCATTGGCAACCTGGCCGAAAAATTCCAGGCAGACGGTGCGCGTGTGCGCCGGCATCTTGTGCAGGATGAAAACGGCCTCGGTAATGAGGCCGTCGCAACCTTCCTTCTGCACGCCCGGCAGGCCGGACAGGAACTTGTCGGTCACGTCCTTGCCCAGGCCCTGTTTGCGGAAGCGCCGTCCGGGAATTTCCAGAATTTCGGGCTCGCCACGCGCCGTCTTGCCGTCAGCGCCGAAGCGTGTCAGGCGAAAGCGCGCGACTTCGGCATCGTGGATCTTGCCCAGGTTGTGGCCGATTCTTTCCACCAGCAGCCATTCCGCATCCGGCGTCACCATCTTCCACGACGCCAGGTTGTCGATCGCCGTGCCCCACAGCACCGCTTTCTTGCCGCCGGCGTTCATCGCTATGTTGCCGCCAATGCAGGAAGCATCCGCCGATGTCGGGTCCACCGCGAACACGCGGCCGGCTGCCTCCGCCGCTTCCATCACTGTTTTTGTCACCACACCCGCGCCGCAGCGTATGGTCGCCACCGGCATATCGACTCCGGGCAGCCTGACCATCTCGACCGCGCCGAGCGTCTCCAGCTTTTCGGTATTGATTACCGCAGAAAGCTTGCTGAGCGGTACCGCGCCGCCGGTGTATCCGGTGCCGCCGCCGCGCGGGATGATGGTGAGTCCCAGTTCGATGCAGGCCTTGACGATCGGCTGCACCTCGTCCCCGGTGTCGGGGCGGATCACCACGAACGGGTACTCGACCCGCCAGTCGGTGGCGTCGGTGACGTGCGACACCCGCGCCAGACCGTCGAAGGCGATGTTGTCGCGGCGGGTAACGCATGCGAGACGGCGTACGACACGCTTGCGCAACTGTGCGGTTTCCTCGAATTCGCGCTCGAACGCATCGACCGACTCGTGCGCCGCATCGAGCAGCTGCGTCACCTTGGCGCTGACCTCGTCCGAGTCCGCGCCGTGCTCGCGGCGGCGCGCGTCAATCTGGCTCAGCCGATGACGCAGCGCCCCGATCAGCGCGTCCAGCCGTTTCGGGTTGTCGAGCAGGTCGTCCTGCAGGTAGGGATTGCGCTGCACCACCCAGATGTCGCCGAGCACCTCATAGAGCATGCGCGCCGAGCGCCCGGTGCGGCGCTGGCTGCGCAGCTCGTCGAGCTGCTGCCACATCGGCGCGCCGAGCAGGCGGATGACGATCTCACGGTCGGAGAACGACGTGTAGTTGTAGGGGATTTCGCGCAGGCGTACGCCGGCGGACGCGAACGGAGCAATCGGCTGCATCTTGAAGGAATCTTATGCCGGGGCAACGATTCTATCGCAGCGCAGCAACGACGGCATGCGCATCTTCGGGACCGCCCGGAAGCAGCGTTGCGGCGAGAAAGCTGCTCAGGAACAAGGTGCCGGGGCCGATCGATTCGTTCAATTGGACAGCGGGGAAAGGAGGGAGAACAACTGAAGAATCTGGCGCGCCCGGCGGCAGGGCTTACTCGGCAACTGCGCACCTCTTGATTCGATCACTTACTTGCTCGTCTGCCACGTTGTGTGTAGCAGTTGCGTGTAGCGCAGCTATGCTATCAGGGAGGGCATTCGCAATCCACTTCGGCAGCGATACGGAGTCCAAGTGTGGTGGACCCGGCAGCCGGACTTGAACCGACATCTCGTCCACCTTACCATTCCGATTCCAAGGTCGGATGGTGGGGGAGCATACGGGCTCCCTGCTCGGACACGCTCTTCCACTTGAGCTATACCGGGTACTTCAACGTTCAAGACTTCACAACTTTCAACGGAGGTTTGCCCGCCTCTGTCGCGGTCCTGCCCAACTTCGCAAGTCCTGCTTTCTTCCTGCGCCCCACTTCGTCAGCAGCCAGCTTGTTCGCTTCCTTGATTAGCGGCGTCAAGTCGTATTCGTTGCTCTTGTGTCCGCCGTGCCGCGCCTTCCTCTTCGAGATGCGGATGAAACCCACCTGCTCCATGCGCCTGAGTCGCCGCTGAATATTTCGCGGATTCATTCCCATCGCCTTCGCAAGCTCAAGGATTGATGGAAACGGGCGTTCATCGCGCTTCCACCAGAAGGACGCCAACAGGAGAAACAGTACAAGTTCCGTAGGACTCATCCCCAGTTGCGCGTGCCGCTGCAGGAGGATGTTTGGCACCGCACCGTATCCAGCGGCAATAAGTTGCTGGCCCCACTTCGCTTCATGGGCGTTTGCACCCTTCGCGACAGC
Source organism: Gammaproteobacteria bacterium (assembly GCA_041496705.1). Lineage (GTDB taxonomy): Bacteria > Pseudomonadota > Gammaproteobacteria > Burkholderiales > SG8-39 > VBDM01. Next base: position 3,084 of record JBGQFD010000131.1, read on the forward strand.
CTCTTCTTCCGCAACCTTGTTCATACTGGACTCCACATCGGCCGATTCACGGTATTGATTCTGGTATCAAGCGCCCTCTTGTACAAGGCTTGACGGGGTGGCACAAAGACCATCACCTCCCGGCATGATAGCCACGACGTGGAGGCGGTAGGGTCCGATGAAGTAGCACGTATATACAAGTACTCATGATCACAACGCCAAGTACAGTGTAGGGGGGTGGCGGGAAAGCCGCCCCCTCCAGCAGCGTCAGCGCCCGCGAAAGAGGGAGAAAAAGTCGCAACAAGGACCGTGCCAGGTACGCGATACTTCGCAAGAGTAAGGGGAGATGTTGCTGGAGATTATTTCTCAGCAAAAATCTGAGAGGGTAGCTGTATGCGTTTCAGCGAAACTTTCCCCCGGGGGGCCGGCTGAGTGCCAGCGACGACGGCGAAGGGGGCGCGGCGATAGGAGTTGAACCTGTATCTCCCTGCCCATACAATCGACAGCACCACGCAGCCGATGTATGAAGAAAGCAGGACGCTCTATCCGGTTGAGCTACACCGCGAATGATGGCTCAGAGGAGAAGGTATGCCCTCCTACGCAGGTAGTCAGAACGGGATGTCATCAGGTTCCTTCGGCCGTATGACAGGAATTAACCCCGCCGTATCGCGATCACCGCCAGCTATTGCTTTCAACGTATCCCACTCGTCCCGGACACGGTCAAAAATCACGGATGTCGCCGACGGATTCCATATCCATACGCCGTCTTTATCATGGCGGCCTTTCCAGAAGTACCCGCTTTCGCGTATCACTTTCCACAAGACCTGCTCTTCATGAGTGAGCAAGTCGGGATAGTGCACAGCTAACTTCACGAAGCGGTCAGCTTCATCGACATCCCACAGGGAGTCAGATTCTTTCCACGCGGGCTCCGCGTATTCCGCAGACGAGAGTTGAAGAGTTGCAAGACTTTGCTCGACCGCCCATTCGATAAAGCTGGAAAGGGTTCTGCGCTGCTTTCGCGCCGCCAGTTCGGCCACGTACCGCAACTTCGGGTCGAGGCGAACAGTGACTATTTCCGACCGGGAAAGTCGGGAGCCTATCTTCTTAGTGCGCCGCGCCATAGCTACCTCAATCAGATCATTGGCATACAGAATACCGTATGCGAATACATTACCGCAACTACTTTTTACTGGTTTTCGCACGCATGTAGTGACTTCATTGTGGGCGGGTACAATATGGCCAATGGGGATCGTCGGGTGATTTCTCTTATGGATCATTGGGATGCTGGAGAAAGCGGGGGCAATACGCTCCCTGTAGCACCCCCTCTCGTCGGATGCGATAGGTATGCACATGGGGGGACCGTGATGCAGCCTCGCGAGGATTTCCACTGAAAATGCGAGACCGCAATCGATCGACGCCGGGACCGCGAATCCCCCGTCCCACCTCCGCTCCCGCAGGCTAGGCGAGACGGGGCCAAGGAGGAGGCTCGGGAGGCGCAGTCAAGCAGGCAATCTGCCGAGGACACTGCGCACGCTGGTGACGTGCCAGTCGCCACCACGCGCTGTCTGCCCCCTGCGTGCATTCAACTCTGCGACTATCGCCCGCAGGGACAACCCGCGCCGCTGCATGTCATGGAGTACGGGAGCGAGCGAGACAGCGAAAGAGTCAGCCGCTGCCTTGTTCGCAGCAGCACCGCGCTTCTGTGCTGTGCGCAGGTTGCGCGGATTGCCCAGCTTCTTCCCCTTGGCCTCCAGCCGCACCTTGACCGCCCGCAGCGCAGCCTTCGTGCGCTCCGCGATCAATCGCCGTTCCTTCTCCGCAGGAGCCGCATACAGATGCAGGACGAAGGGGTCCGTGTCGAGGCCGAGTTCGGCGACGATGAACGGGAGCCACTGCGCTTTAATGGAAACGATTGGCGAGAAAAAAGAGAACACCGATCAATAGCCCTCTTTTATATGTGACTGGCGCGCCCGGCGCGATGAAACTGGGAACTGGCGCGTGCTTCTATTGGTCCAGTAGACGCTCGAGCGCTGGCTGGCCACCGACGCTGCGGATCGAAAGATTGACGGTCGGCGCAATCGGCTGGCGCATCCGTTCGGCGGGCGCTTCAAAAATGATAGGCGACGCCCGCACTCACATAATAATTCGACGCACGCTCCGCAAACGGACTCTGCGCGGCGTCGCCATGCTGGCGCCGAGCCTCCATGCTGCCGACCACAATCCAATCCCGACGCAGGTCGATCGACCAGAGCAATCCAACGCTGCCAAAAATCCATCCGCTTCCTGCACCGAACGCCGGCAATCCCGTGGCGGCGGACTGCTGCGGCGTAATGCCGTAGAAAGAGCCGGCAGACTTCGCATTCGCCCACGTCGCCTGCGTAAATACCCCCGCGGCGACACGTCCGCTGCGGTAGACACCTGCGCTAAGGCGGAGGTCGACCTGGGCGCCCAGATCGGAGTCGGTGTGCTGCCGCGCGCGCGTGAGCAGTGTGATCGGCATGGGACCGAAATTGTGGTCCCATTCCAAATGCAGGCCGACCGAGGCTCCGCGATTGATGCCCGAAACGTTGTGGCTCTTGAGGAAATCGGATTCGCTCGTCTTGCGCCCTGGTTCGTAGGCAAGTTGCGCGCCGGCATGGAGCCCCGGCGCAAGCTCCATCCGGACACCGCCCTCGAGCACGCCCTGGGTCGAGCGCGCGAACCAGGGCTGGCCGAAGTATCGGACGACCGGGACCAACTCTATGCGTTGAGAGGCCGAGCCATCGTATGCCGGTCGCGAGCGCAGGCCCGGGCCCAGCAGGGAATCATTGGAGAGCTCTGCGAAAGCGGCCAGCGGCGCGATCACACCGAAAGCGAATGTCGCGATTCGGATCCCGGCCGGGAACGGTCGAAACGAAGATAGGGCAGTATTCATCGACGTTTAGGCCCCGCGTTACGCATTTTTTTTGGGGTACCCATCGGAAAAATAGCCCGCTTGCATTGGCGCGCCCGGCGGGAGTCGAACCCACGACCTTCGGCTTCGGAGACCGACACTCTATCCAGCTGAGCTACGGGCGCAATGAGGCGCTAGTTTACGGGCAAACGGGGTTTTGCGTCCATCGGGGTCCTGTTTCGGGCAGCGCGAATGACCTATAATTCGCCGCTTCCAACGAGTCAAACCAAGGGTTTTTTCATGGCCGAAGTCCACATAGAAGAGCACTCATCGACGATCAAGACGCCGCAGCAACTCATCGTCGTCATCGTGCTTTCCTTCCTGGTACTGGTGCTCGGAATCGTCATGATTGCAGAGCTCGCCACCGGCGGACTGAAGATTGATCCAAAGAGTCCGGCGATGAGCGAAGAAGCGATTGCACGGCGGCTCAGGCCGGTCGGTGAAGTCGTCATCGGGGAAGCCGGCGGGCCGGCGCAGACCGCGAAGGTTGCGGCGAAGTCGGCAGGCGCTGCGGGAGACGGCAAGAAAACCTACGATGCGGTCTGTGCCCTGTGCCACGCCGCTGGAGTTGCCGGCGCTCCCAAGACCGGCGACAAAGCGGCGTGGAAGCCACGCATCGCGCAAGGCAAGGCTGCGCTGTACAGCAGCGCAATCAAGGGGAAGAATCTGATGCCGCCCAAGGGCGGCGCGGCTTCCCTTCCCGACACCGACATCAAGGCCGCGGTGGATTACCTGGTCAGCCAGGGGAAGTAAGGCAGTGATTGGTGATTAGTGATTAGGAATTGGTAAGTAGCAGCATACCTAAATCGGGGCGCAGCAAATGCTGCGCCTTTTTTGTTTCACTCTCGATCCCGGGACCGCAATTTTCACCGCAAGGCGTATCGGCCTTCGTTACCATTCACGAATCATCCGTCACCAATCACCATTCACCTGTCACCATTCACTGCTTCTAAATGTCAACTTACGCGATAGGCGACCTGCAGGGCTGTTACGATCCGCTGCGGGAACTGCTCGAAGAGATCGGTTTCAACGCGGCGCGCGACCGCTTGTGGTTCGTCGGCGATCTGGTGAACCGCGGCCCGCAGTCGCAGGAAGTGCTGCGTTTCGTCAAAGGCCTCGGCAGCCGCGCGGTCACGGTGCTCGGCAATCACGATCTGCATCTGTTGATGGTCGCTGAGGGCCGCGCGAAGTTGCACCAGGGCGACACCCTTGCCGCCATCCTCGAGGCCCCCGATCGTGAAGAACTGCTTGCATGGATGCGGGGGCTGCAGATGATGCACGTGGAAGGCGAGTACGCCATGGTTCACGCCGGCTTGCTGCCTTCGTGGAGCGTGCCCAAGGCGCTCGAACTCGGGCACGAAGTCGAGGAAGTGCTGCGCGGGCCCGGGTACCGCAGCCTGATGGCGCACATGTACGGCAATCAGCCGGATCGCTGGGATGATGCGTTGAGCGGATACGATCGTTTGCGCGTGATCATCAACGTGATGACCCGGCTGAGAATATGCACCGCCGACGGCCGCATGGAATTCAGCCACAAGGGCCGGCTCGAGGACATCCCGGAAGGTTACGTTCCATGGTTTGCGGTGCCGGACCGCAAGAGCGCCAACGCGACCATCATCTGCGGTCACTGGTCGGCGCTCGGTTTGCTGGCCGAGAAAAACCTTCTGGCGCTCGATTCGGGTTGCCTGTGGGGCCGGCGCCTGTCGGCGGTCCGCCTCGAGGATCGGCGGATATTCCAGGTTACTTGCCGGAAATTCGCCGACTAAGCGCGGCAGCGATCGCCGCGTGCGTCTCGCGCGCAAGGTCCCGCCGCGACTTGCCTTCGGCATCGATCGCCGGCAGGAAAATCAGCTCCGCCACGATCTTGCGTTCCCGCAGGATCATCGCCATGGAATCGATCAGGCTGGTGTCCCCGACATAGCTGGCGTTGACGTTCACCCTACGTTCCTCGTCCAGGTATCGCAGCGCCACCGGGAACACCAA
>JBGQFD010000132.1:0-7855 GCA_041496705.1 Gammaproteobacteria bacterium
AGGAGGGTCTACGGGTCTTCTACGAGGTGGCGGGCCCGGACGTGGTGGGTTTGATCGCGGCACTCGGACGCGTCGCCGAGATGCGGCTCGCAGAAGTGGAGCAACTCGTGCGCACCTACATTACCGCCCGCGACGATTTGGAGCCGATCCCGGCTGCGGAGCTAGTCAAGCGGGTGAAGCTCGGGCTCGTGACGGTCCTCGATGTCCGTCCGGCCCAGGAGTACGCCGCCGGGCATTTGCCGGGTGCGATCAACGTCCCGGTCGAGGACTTGGCCAAGCGTTTGAGGAAGCTGCCCAAGGGGCGGGAAGTCATCGCCTATTGCCGCGGCCCGTATTGCCTGCTCTCGGTCGATGCGGTGGCGCTGCTGCGCAGGAAGGGTCTCAAGGCGCGGCGGCTGGAGAACGGATTCCCCGAGTGGAAGGCTGCGGGACTGCCGGTCGAGGGCTGAGCCGGCTGGGGCTTCGGCCTAAAGAAAGGGCGACCGCGAGACCTCTCGTTAATGTCCGGTTTTGGCCCCGTAGAGTGTCCGCCGGTGCAGATAGCGGATGACCCGTGCTGCAGATCGCGGCCCAGGCGATTGGCGAGGTAAGATTTCGGGATGGCTGATTGTTGCGAAGACAAGGCATGCGCGGTTGACGCATTGCGAGAGCGCCAAAGCTCGACGTTGAAGACCGTTCTCGGCATCAACGCTGTCATGTTTGCGGTCGAACTGGCGGCGGGCCTGATTGCCGGGTCAACCGCCCTGCTGTCCGATTCCCTCGACAACCTCGGCGATGCCCTGACCTACGGCCTCAGCCTCTACGCGATATCGCGCGGAGTGCGTTCCAAAGCGAAGGTCGCCTTGTTCAAAGGCGGATTGATTCTCATCGCCGGCCTTTTTGTTCTTGGGCAAGTCGTTTACCGCCTGATCGTCCCCATGCTCCCCGTTTTTGAAACGATGGGAGTCGTGAGTGTGCTCGCGCTCCTCGGCAACGGCGCCTGCCTCGCGCTTCTGTGGAAGCACCGCGAAGAAGACATCAACATGAACTCGGTATGGGAGTGCTCGAGAAACGACATCACTTCTAACGTTGCCGTCTTTCTCGCGGCCGGCGGCGTCTGGCTCACCAGCTCGGGGTGGCCCGACCTGGCGGTCGGGCTCGTGCTGGCGATTCTGTTTCTTCGCTCGGCTCTCCGAGTATTACGAGATGCAATCTCCGAACTCAGGCGTGCCCCTGGCGCGTCGGCCAAAGCGCAGTTCGTCTCGCTGCGGCACCGCTAGGCATTCCCGCGTTCTTTCAAGCGGGTGCAGTCAATGGATCGTGCACCCCTCATACGTGTACGCAAAGGGTCGCGGTCCCCGCCATTGATGGCGCGGACCGTCACCCGCAACGGGTAGTCGGCCGGATCGCTAGGCCGGCTCGGCGTGCAGTGCGCACTCCATCCGATCGGCCCCGGCGGATGCAGGCGTGGTGAGCACCGGCGCGAAACCGCCGCCGGTGGTGCGCATGTTCGTTGTCTGCCCATGATAAAGCCGCGCCGCAAGCAGTTGCACCCTGCCGGCATAGACGTAGTTGCGTACGTCCGCTTTCAGCGCCGTGCCGGCGGTGATGCGCCGCTCGCCCGGCGGCACCAGTTCCTGCGCGACGTATCGACCGCCGAGGATTTCGCTCCAGATGCGCCGGGTCAGCTTGTCGCCGCGATACGCGGCCTTGCTGCCATGGCCCGCGGCCGGTTTGAAGAACAGCTTGCGTCTCTCCGACCAAAGCCGCTCGACGTCGGCATTCGAGACGATTTCCGTGCGCGGGATGCCATGCAGCAAGGTTTCGATCGTTCGCCGGCGAACGCCCCATCCGCGCAACCGCGCTTCATCGGTCAGGATGGCGAGGTTGCGCTTGTCGGCGTAAAGCGCATGGGCGCGCGGATGCGGCGTCACGACCGCGGCGCCTGACAAATAAGCTTCGCGGATAGACGCATGCGCGGGATCGCCGAGGGAAAAATCGGTCAGGCGGTTGTACACGAGGTCCACGCGCACGCCAGCGTTGCGAAGCTCACCATTTGCGAACGCCAACTGCCCGGGAGCGAGGACCGAGGCGTCCACGCCGAAGCGGCGGAAGAACTGGGCGAAGAGCAGAAACTCGGGGTAGAGATACTGCTCCTCCGGAGAATCGTCGACGATCGCGATGCGCTCGGGCAAACCGGCGCGGCCGGCGGCGCGCCACTCGGCGACGAACATGTCGAAGAAGGCCCGCTCGAGAGAATCGGACGCGATGGGGCCGCTCACTAGCCGGGCGACATCCTCGCAGCAGGCGCGCTGGGCGCGCCCCAGAACGACGTTGAGCAATGCCCCGCCCGCGTTGGTGTTGATCTCTATCAGCCGGGGCCCCTGCGGCCCGATGTGGAAGTCGTAGCCGAGGAACACGCCTCGCGCGCCCGGGTCGTGGAGTGCCGTTGCGGGCGCGCCGGCGAGCGCCTGCGCCCGGTACGCGGGGAGCGCGACCACTTCCTCCACCGCTGCGATGACACCGGCCATTTCGTCCACGTGCTGCCGGGACACGAAAACCGGCAGCGCCGCAAATAGGTTCGGGCAGCGTTCCTCGATCAGCCGGCCAAGGCCGCGCGCGGCCGGATCGGCCTCGATGGCGCGCCTGAGCGCTTCCGGGTCCAGGCTCACGCAGAAGCACTCGCTGTTCAGGGTCTCGATCATGCCGGCCTGCGCTCGTACCACGGCCGCGTCGCGTTGACGATGGCGACCACCGAAAGCATCACCGGGACCTCGATCAGCACGCCGACCACCGTGGCGAGGGCGGCGCCGGAGTTGAATCCGAACAGGCTGATGGCCGCGGCCACCGCCAGCTCGAAGAAATTCGACGCACCGATCAGCGCGGAGGGGCCGGCGACGCTGTGCTTTTCCCCAATCCTGCGATTCAGCCAGTAGGCAAGGGCCGAGTTGAAGAACACCTGGATCAGGATCGGCGCGGCGAGCATGGCGATGATGAGCGGCTGGGCCAGGATGGCCTCTCCCTGGAAAGCGAACAGCAGCACCAGCGTGAGGAGCAGGGCGCCGATCGACCACGGGCCGATTCTTGCCATTGCGGCTTCGAAAGCCGGCCGGCCCTTGCCGAGCAGCGCCCTGCGCCACAACTGGGCCAGGACGACCGGGATGACGATGTACAGCACCACCGAGGCGAGCAGCGTGGCCCAGGGCACCGTGATCGAGGCGATGCCGAGCAGCAGCCCGACGATGGGCGCGAATGCGAAGATCATGATGGTGTCGTTGAGCGCGACCTGCGTCAGCGTGAAATAGGGGTCGCCGTCGGTCAGCTTGCTCCATACGAACACCATGGCGGTGCACGGGGCCGCCGCAAGCAGGATCAAGCCGGCGATATAGCTGTCGTGCTGGCCGGCAGGCAGATAAGAGGCGAAGACGTGGCGTATGAACAACCAGCCGAGGAGCGCCATCGAGAACGGCTTGACGGCCCAGTTGACGAAGAGCGTGACGCCGATTCCCCTCCATTGCGATTTCACCTGATCGAGCGCGCCGAAGTCGATCTTGACGAGCATCGGGACGATCATCACCCAGATGAGCAGGCCCACCGGGACGTTGACCCGCGCGAGTTCCATCCGCCCGATCGCCTGGAACAGGCCGGGAAAGACTTGGCCCAGGGCGATCCCGATGACGATGCACAGCGCGACCCAGACGGTCAGATAGCGCTCAAAGATGCCCAGGGGACTGCGGGCGACCGGCGTGGCTGCGGATTCGAGTGGCGCGCTCATCTCTTTCTCGGTGCTCTTGACGTGCTTCGATATTATCATTATTCTGGAAATATGGAAACGACAGAGTTCGTCGATGCCCTGAGCGCGCTGGCGCAGGTCACTCGCCTCGCCGTGTACCGCCTGCTTGTCGAAAATGGTCCGGAGGAACTCCCGGCGGGCGCGATCGGCGAAAAACTCGATCTGCCGCCCGCGACGCTTTCCTTCCACCTTGCGCATCTGGCGCGCGCCGGCCTGCTGCGCAGCCGGCAGGAGGGACGCTTCGTCTTCTATTCGGCGGATTTCGAGAACATGAACCGGCTTGTAGGCTATCTCACCGAGAACTGCTGCGGGGGAGCCTCCTGCGCGCCGGCCCAACGTCACCCTTCAGCGATGAAAGGAAAGAGCCATGAAGCGATTCCACGTGCACGTCGCCGTGCATGACCGGCAGGCTTCCGTGTGAGGACGGCGATGCGCCCGTTCAACGTTCTTTTTCTTTGCACCGGGAACTCCGCGCGATCGGTGCTCGCGGAGGCCTACCTCAACGCGAAGGGGCGGGCGCGCTTCATCGCCCATAGCGCCGGGAGCCATCCGACCGGGAAGATCAACCCATTTGCAATCAATCTGCTGCAAAGGAACCGCATCGATACGTCCGGCCTGCGCTCGAAAAGCTGGGACGAATTCGCGGCGGCGGGCGCGCCCAGGCTCGATTTCGTCATCACCGTCTGCGACAACGCGGCCGGCGAAACCTGTCCTTTCTGGCCGGGACAGCCGATAACAGCGCATTGGGGCGTGCAGGACCCTGCCGCCGTGCAAGGCACCGATGACGAGAAGCGAAAGGCGTTTCTCACGGCTTTCACCGTGCTCTCGACGAGGATCAACTACCTGCTCGCGCTTCCGATCGAAAAGCTCGATCGACTCACGCTGAAAACGAGGCTAGCCGATATCGGCGGGAGGACCTCGGCTGCCTTCGAAGCGGATCGGGCAGTCTAGCTGCACCAGTCAGTCTGCGCCTGGCCGTTCATGAAATTCAGCCGGCAGCTGCCCATATTGGTTCAGGCCGTTTCGGTTTGCGTGCAACGAGGTCGATCAATGCGGACATGCCCTTGTGCCCTGCGCCTTCATCGACCACGTCATCGTGCGAAGCGAGATGCAGGATTTCAAGGGAGGCGAAGCTGTCGCGCAGCAACGTCTCGGTGTACAGGTTTTCCACCTGCTTCGGTCCGCCGGTTCCGTAGCCAAGCTGCTCGGGCCGGTATCCCTGCAGGATGAGGACGCCGCCCGGTTTCAGCGCGCCCACCATCCCCTCGAACATCCGCGTCCGTTGCGCCGGTGGCGTGAACTGCACGAAGATCGCGGCCACGACATCGTAGCGCGCCGCGTCCCACTCCCAGTCGTTGACGTCGGCTTGGCGGTAGTCCACCTTCACACCGGAGCGCTCCGCCAGCTCCTTCGCCTTCGCGAGCCCGACGGGCGAGAAGTCAAACGCCGTGACCGCCAGCCCCTGCTTCGCCAGCCATACGCTGTTGCGGCCTTCGCCGTCCGCGACGCAGAGCGCGCGCATGCCAGGTGCGAGCAACCGGCGTTGCGAAGCGAGAAACGCGTTCGGCTCGGTGCCGAAGACAAAGCCTTCGGCGGCAAAACGGGCATTCCAGCGGTCGAGCTCTGCGTTCGGATTCACGATGGCGTGCGGCGCGACATGGCTTCAATCGCCTCAGCGGGCCGGTATCGTGATGAGCGGTACCTGCGGCGCGATGCCGGTCTCGGCGAGCGAGGAGAAGATCATGAGGAACATCATCAGACGCTTCGAATCGAGATCGCGGTCGTCGATCCAGAACCAGCGGTCGCGGTAGCGCACGGCGGCATGTGCGTCGGCGGGCCGATCGTCGCCGGATCGAACGCGCATCACTAGGGCGTCGCGCAAGCCCGCCCGGGGATCCAGGCGCGGTATCGGGGTCGCGCGCCCTTCGGTCAGGTCGCGCTCCGGCACTTCGACGCCGGCGGCAAGCTCGGTCAGGATTTCCTGAAGGGAACGCGTGAGCAGGGCGATCTGGTCTGGATTGCGGTGCAGCGAGCCGAACACGAGCTGCAGCTCGTCCTTGTCGGGATTCAGCCCCAGTGCATCCTTCAGTAAGCGAATGTCCTTGTCCGCGTCTTCGCCTGCGTTGCGGTTGAAGCCGATGTAGGTCCTCTCCACGCCGTCGCGCTTCTCGACGCGTACGCTCAGCGCGCCCGTCTGCTGGACGCGCCGGATGGCGTCCACCACCCGGGAAAATGTGGGGTCTGCGACGCGTGCCCGCGGCTGCGAGGCGGAGGAGTTGTACAGGCCGTTGATGGCGCGAACGGTCACCCGCAACAGGTAGTCGGCCCGATGGCCGGATTCGATCATGGCGAAAATCGCCTGCGGAGGGATCGGCCGCAGCAGGCTGTTCAGGTATCTCTCCCCGGTGATCGGTGCGTAGGAGATCGTCGGCTTGTCGGTGTAGGTGCCCGTCGCCCCGAAGGTCCGGCTGCCGCTGGCCGACGCTCCTGGGAAAACGTTCGCCGAAAGACTGACCTCGCTCGCCAGCTCGTACGAGCTGATCACCGACGACACGTCGAGGAACACCGGCGTGTCCAGATAACGCAACTTGACGATGTTCAGCAACATCTGCTCCTTCCAGGAAGCGCCGATGGCGTCGGCATAGCCGATGCGGTCGCGCTGGACGCTGCCGGCGCCGATCGTCTGACAGCCTGTCGCGGCCAATGCGGCGGCGAGCACCAGGGCAATTCGTAAAGGCAGATACACGTCCGCTCTCCTGATTCCGGGCGCCACGGTCATTGCGCGTTTTCCCCACTCGCGCGACCGCTCACACGGTACATCCTGGCGCAGTGCCGCCGGCCGATTGTTGACCTGGATCATATGCAGCGCTCTCGGTGCCCCTGTCTGAAGAGCGTTGGGTGTCATATCACTCTCCCTTTCCAGTCGAGATTTCGCCCTACGGATCGACCGCCTCACCCGAGCTTGAACGCCGACTTGACGGGCAGCTTGACCTGATCGAGGATCAGGGAAAATCCGATGGTGGCAACGAAGACCGCCGCGAGAACGCGCAGCGGTAGCGGCTCCATCAAGACCCCGGATACTGCAAGCGCCGAGACGATGACAATGTCGGCTGCGGATGCCGCCAGCACCCAGCTGCCCGGCCTGGACGACCATAGATGGCGGCGCTCTCGCAGCACGTATAACAGGCCTTGTGATCCGAATATGAGCGTGACGAACGCGAGCGTCTGAAGCGCTCCCGGGTCGAGCCCCAACTCGTACTTTCCGATTGCCAGTACCGCCGTCGAGAAACCGAGCTTGCATGCGCCAAGAACGATGGCTGCGCCCGTCACGCTGCGCATGCGCCATACGCCGGGCGACGGCGAGGGGCTCGCGCGGTCGGTGGTGAGCGACATGGCGAGAAAGTCGTTCGTCACCAGCATCAGGACCATCAACACCGGAGTCATGACCGCATGGCCGGTGAGGCCGAGCCCTATGGCCAGAAAAAGCACGATCTCGATCTTCTTGGTCAACATGTTGAACGTGTAGGTCAGGAGCCGCTGGAACGCGATCCGACCTTCGCGGACCGCGAACACGATGCCGGCCAGCCCCGGTTCGGTCAGGACCATGCCCGCCGCCGCCTTGGCGACGTCGGTTGCCGACGACACGGCGATCCCGATCTGTGCCTGCCGCAACGCCGGCGCGTCGTTCGTGCCGTCGCCGCACATTCCGACGATGTGACCCGCACGCTGCAACGACTGCACCAGCCGGTATTTTTCCTCCGGCACCACGCGGGCGAAGACGCCGAATTTCTCGGTGCCCGCTTCGCCGGGGATTCCGTCGGGCGGGAGGACCTCGCCTGAGATGCCGACCTTGCGTGCAATCGCCGTCGCCGTCACGGGCGAATCCCCGGTCACCATGACAGTACGCACACCCATCTCCCGGAGCGCGGCGACGAGTCTTGCCGAGTCCTCGCGTGGCGGGTCACTGATCGCAATGAGGCCGGCGAGCCGCAACGACTTCGGCGCCCCCGCGGCAACTGCGATGACCCGATGGCCTTGCCGGCCAAGATCGTTCACGAGACGCAGAGCATCCTCCGGGATTTG
>JBGQFD010000133.1:0-7479 GCA_041496705.1 Gammaproteobacteria bacterium
ATCGACTTGTAGGGCGCGTCGGCCTTCACGGCGCACACGTAGGGGTTCACCTCGAGCACCGAGAGCAGGGTGAAATCGTTCCACTGGTACGGTGCCTTTGCATCCGTCGCCGGCAGGATCACATGCGAGGCGATGCGCGCCAGTAGCAGCGTGTAACCGTCGGCCGGCGCGTTGCGCACCGCCATGGTGCCGATCGCGCCCGATGCGCCCGGCTGATTCACGACGACGATCGGCTGATTGTTCAGGTATTTCACCGCGTGCTCGGCGAGAGTGCGCGCCGCGAGATCGGCGTCGCTCCCCGCGCTGAACGGTACGACGAGCGTTATCGGCTTCGAGGGGTATTGGCCATGGAGCGCGCCGGAGGCGGCGAGCAGGGTGACCAAGGCGATCGCTCGGACGAACATGTTGGCCATCCCAAGGTGGTGGAGGCGGCGGCTAACGAAAACTTCGCCTAACCCATTGTTCAAGCCCAGGAACTCGAAGGAGAAAAAACCTAGTTGCCCCCGTAGTTGCCCCGCGATCCTTTTCGATTCTTGGCTAACGCTCCCTTTCCCGCCCCCATGATCCTCCTGAGCAGGGGCTTGCGGCCCCGATAATGCCGCGGCGGGTGCGCACGGCTTCAGTCGTCCCCGTTCGTTTTCCACTCGTCGGATTTCTGGTTGAACAGCTCGGACACGAGCTTGCGCAGCCACTGGTTTCGCGGGTCGTGGTGGGCCTTGCGATGCCAGTGCTGCTTGAGCACGATGCGCGGCGCATCGGGGAAGGGCGGCAGCGCCGTCCTGATGTTGGCCCACGCGCCCGAGAAGTACATGCCGATCGCGTGCGGGACGGTGGCGACGAAGTCGGACTTGCTGATGATCGCCGGCAGCGACATGAAGTGCGGCGTTACAAGCACGACGTCCGGATGGATTTTGTTCCTGACGAGAAAACGCTCGACGATCTCCTGGCTGCGGCCAGCCGCGTGCACCACTACGTGCTTCAGCCCGAGATACTGCTTGAGGGACAGTCGCTTGCTCGCAACCGGATGATCCACGCGCAGCAGACAGCAGAAATGATGTGAGAAGAGGCGCTGCTGGAAGAAATTGCTCTTCTCGAGGTCCGGAAAATAGCCGACCGCGATATCGATCTCTCCGGTCTCGAGACCCTCGCGTAGCCCGCTCGGCGGCGGCGTGACGGAGCGAACTGACGCGAGGGGCGCGAGGCTCCGCAGGCACGCGAGGATCCTCGGCAGGAACACCATCTCGCCCACATCCGAGAGCGCAAAGGTGAAAGTCACGTTGGCGGTGGCCGGATCGAAGGCGAGCCCCGAGAGCACGTCGCGCTCCACGCGCGACAGAACGTCGCGTGCCGGCGCGATCAGCGCCTGGGCCCGCGGCGTGGGCTCCATGCCGCGCGCGGTGCGGATGAACAGGGGATCGTCGAACGCCTTGCGCAGTCGCGCCAGCGCGGCGCTCACCGCAGGCTGGCTCATGCCGAGCCGCGTCGCGGTTCGGCTCACGTGGCGCTCCTCGTACAACGCTACTGCAATCGGCAGCAGGTTGAGATCGAGCCGATGGTTCATTGGCGCCTCTCATTTTCTCGATCTGAAAAACGAATATCTATTATTTGCGGAATTCTATTGCATTATGGAACAGCTGTGCTACCGTTTCGCAGGGCATCAATCCGACTCACGTTTCGCTACAGTCAGGAGGGACTATGCGAAAGCCTGCACGTTTTTCTTTGATTCCGATTCTGCTTGGTTCCGCTGTGTTCGCAGCACCCGCATCGGCGCACACGCCGCCGCCGCCCGTGAGCTGCGCCGAGCTCGCCACCGATCCGGCCAACGGCCTCGCGGGCAACCCGGACGTGAAATCCGTGAACAGCCAGATCATCACGGCGGCCGGAGTGAACGTGGCGTATTGCCAGGTCAACATTCTGTTCGGCACCAATGCCAACCAGAACATCAACATCCGCGTCGGCCTGCCGCTCAACGCGAGGGACGGCGGCACCGGCGGCGTGCAAGGCGCCTGGAACGGCAGGACGCAAGGCATTGGCGGCGGCGGCTGCTCGGGAAGCCTGGCCGTCAACGCTCCGGTGAACACGGGCTACGTGGGCTCTGGGAATGATCTGGGCCACGCGGGTGGCAACTGCGAACCCGGCGTGAACGCCGACGGCACCTACAACCTGCAGTTCATCAACGACTTCATCCGCAATGGCATCAAGGAGCAAGTCCTCTTCTCGAAAGCGGTCGCCGCCCGATACTACGGACAGAAGCCCGCCTACAACTACTGGAACGGCTGCTCGACGGGCGGGCGCCAGGGCTACCTGCTCGCGCAGGAGCTGCCCAAGGAGCTCGACGGCATCCTGGCGAACGCTCCCGCGATCTACTGGACGCGGTTCCAGACCGCGCAGATGTGGGGCCAGATCGCCATGAAGGACCTGGTCGGGGCTACTGTCTCCTCGGCCAAGCTCGACCAGGCGGCCGCCTCAGCGGTCGCGGCCTGCGACGCCGCGGACGGCGTCACCGACGGCGTCATCGACGATCCGCGCACGTGCAAGTTCAGCGCGACCGCGAACATCTGCGGCGTACCGGGCGCCCCGGCAACGAACTGCCTCACGCCGCAGGAAGCGGCGGCGATCGACAAGATCTGGGACGGACCGCGTAATGCCGACGGCAACAAGATCTGGTTCGGCCTGGATCGCGGGACGCCGCAAGATGGCTTTGGCCTGAACGGCACGCCGCCGTTCGCGCTCGGCGTCACGCAGTTTCACTGGAACGAGCACGACCTGCTGTTCGACTGGAGGAACGTGAGCGAAGCCGGCTATGCGCAGGTGGCGCAGGACGGATCGAGAAACATCGCCGATGTCACCGACACCTTCGGCCATCTCGACAGCTTCAAGCGCAACGGCGGGAAACTGCTCACCTTCGTCGGCGGAAACGACCAGCTCATCTATCCGCGAGGCGTGATCAACTACTACCGCGTGCAGGCGTCACGCCACGGGCGTCACGACGAGGCGGACTTCGACCGGCTGCAGCGCTTCTATCGCCTGTTCCGCGCCCCGGGCGTCGGCCACTGCGGCGGCGGCAGCGGGCCGCAGCCGCAGAACCTGTTCGGCGCGCTGGTGAATTGGGTCGAGAACGGCGTCGCGCCGGAGACGATCCTCGCGACGAATGTGACGGGCGGCGTGGTCACACGCAGCCGGCCCCTCTGTCCGTATCCGCAGACGGCGATCTACAGCGGCAGCGGCAGCACCAACGACGCGGCCAACTTTCACTGCGGCGGGAACCTCGAGAAACGTCGCGTGGTCTGCGCCGACGTGCTGGTGAAATACAAGCACGAGGTGGACGGGCGGCTCGACCCCGAAGGAAGCGGAGTCGACCGCGATGCTTGCATCCGTCATCACGACCATGATCGCGACGACGGCGACAACGACGGAGACGATCACGGGCGGTGAAGGACACCGGCCGAGTAACCCCAAAGCCCCGGGCATTCCGGGGTTTTTTTTGGCCTTCAGTCGGCCTTGATGCCGGCCTCCTTGAGGGCGATCTCAGGCATCTCGGTGGATGGCTCTGGACAGCTTTGGATCGGGTTCATGGTGGAGGCGGCGGCTAACGAAAAGTGTTCCTAACCAATTGTTAAACAAAAAAAAGTGTCAGGAAAAAAAGCCGGTTGCCCCCGTAGTTGCCCCGCGATGGCTTCGGGTCAGCCGCATTCGTGCGGAACATGAACTTGATCACGCGCCGGCGCCGCGCCCATACGGTCCCTCGCTCTCCTTCCCGATCGTGCGGCTCGACGGCTGCACGCAATGCAAGCGCTGCATAGTCGAGTGCCCGTTCGGCGCCATCGACGAGGACGAGAAGCGCTACCCGGTGGTCAACGAGAGCCGCTGCCGGCGCGCCGACTCATACCAAAATGAAACGGTCCGGATCCTGCGCGCGTTTCGAGCCCAATGCCGACGGCCGCATCGTCATGCCGCCGCCCGATATCGCGCCGTCCTGCAGCTGATCAGGATCTGCGCTGCAACGACCACGAGCAATCGTGGCACTGATCGAGGCCAGGGCATCTCCCTTGCCTGCGTGCATGGCAGTACTCTCGTTCGCTCGCGAATCCCAGCAACCACGCGAGGAACGAAGGTCTGCTGTAGTCGACCACAATCGGCGTCGCCCAGCCCGGCTGGTAGCGGAAATCTTTGTCCGTGATCATAGATCGGTTTCCTTTGGTTGGCCGCCTCAAGTTAGCGCGCGGCACCGACTTTCCTTTGATTTGGATCAAGACGACGCGGAAAATGTTGTGCTGGGTTGAAATGCCATAGGTGCGGCGCACAATGTTTCGCGCGGAAACCGCGCGGGGCCATCTTTGCCAAAATGAAACGATCGGGGTTTCTTGCTCGCGCGGCAGCTTACGCGCATACTAAATTTTCCGCACGCGAGGAGGACTCATGCCGAATAAGCCCGAGTTCGATAGCGCAGTTCGCAGCCGAAGAAACTTCCTCCGCCACACCGCAGCACTCACCGGAGGCGCGCTCGCCGCGGGCGGCGCGGCGAGCGCCGCGCCATTGCCGATACCGTCGACCAACCGGGAAGCTGGTCGTGTGATTGATGAGACCGCGTACGGCATGCCCTCGAAGTACGAGTCGCATGTCGCACGCCGCCGCACCGACGTCTTGAAAAACCGGCAGAACCTGTCGGACTGGAGCATGACGCCGCTCCAGTACCAGCCCGGAATCATGACGCCGAACGGCGTCATTTTCGAGCGCCATCACGCCGGCACGCCCGACATCGATCCGAAGACGCATCGCCTCGCGATCCACGGCATGGTGAAGCAGCCGCTGACGTTCACCATGGACGATCTCGTACGCTACCCGTCGGTCTCGCGCTTCCATTTCCACGAGTGCTCGGGCAACGGCCTGACGGACTGGCTGAAGCCCGCCTCGACGACGGTGCAGCAGACGCACGGGCTGCTCTCCGGCGTGCTGTGGACCGGCGTGCTTGCCTCGACGCTGCTGGAGGAGGCGGGCATCGATCCGCGCGGCAAATGGGCGCTGTTCGAGGGCGCCGACGGCTCGGCGCACACGCGCTCGATCCCGATGGAGAAGGTCCTGGACGACACCCTGATCGCGTATGCGATGAACGGCGAGGCGCTGCGTCCCGAAAATGGCTACCCGGTGAGGGCGGTCGCCCCCGGCTGGGAAGGCAACGTCAGCGTGAAGTGGCTGCGGCGCATCAAGGTCGGAGACCAGCCCTGGCATTTCCGCAGCGAAACCGCGCGCTACACCGATCCGATGCCCGAAGGCAAGTGGCGGCAGTTCAGCATGGTGATGGAATGCAAGTCCGTCATTACGTCGCCATCGGGCGGCCAGCAGCTCAAGGGCCCGGGTTTCCACGAGATCACCGGGCTCGCCTGGTCGGGCGCGGGCAAGATCCGCGCGGTCGACGTGTCGGTCGACGGCGGCAAGAACTGGCGCGAGGCAATGCTCGAAGAGCCGATCATGGACAAGTGCCTGACGCGGTTCAAGGTCGGCTGGAACTGGGACGGCGGTACCGCGGTGCTGATGAGCCGCGCCGTCGACAGCACGGGCTACGTGCAGCCCAGCGTGCAGGACATCCAGAAGGTGCGCGCGATCGTGGGCTTCGTCCAGCACCACAACGCCATTCAGCCCTGGTCGGTCAACGCGAAAGGGGAGGTGCGCAATGTCATCGGCCAAGCTTAAGCTGCTCGCCGCATCGACGGCCGCCGCGGTTGCGGTCTGGGGTTGCGTCAACATGGGCGGTGGCATGGCGGCGAAATCCTCGAGCGGCATTCCGCTCGGTAGCTCGGGACCGCATGCGGTGCAGCCGCTACCCGACAAGCCGCGCTTCGGCCAGCCGGTCAGCGAGGCCGACCTCGTTGCGTGGAACATCGATATCCGCACTCCCGACGGCCTGGGCTTGCCGGCGGGCCAGGGGTCAGTCGCCGAAGGGAAGAAAATCTACGAGGCGAACTGCGTCGCCTGCCATGGCGCGGACGCCAAGGGCGGCTCGGTGTACGGCACTATGGTCGGCGGCATCGGCTCGTTCAAGGGCAGCCCGCGCGTGGTCACGCCTGGCAGCATGTACCCGTACGCGCCGATTCTCTTCGACTATATCCGCCGCTCGATGCCGATGGACCGCCCGCAAGCGCTGACGGCGAGCGAAGTGTACGCGCTGTCGGCATACCTGCTCAACCTGAACGGCCTGGTCCCGGCGAGCGCGGTGATGGATCAGAACTCGCTGCCGCGCGTGCAGATGCCAAATCGCGACGGCTTCCTCATCGACGACCGGCCCGACACGAAGGCCGTGCGGTGCATGACAAACTGCAGGTGAGCGCGCGACGCGTGCGCTACGACGGCCGGGTCTTCCCGGCCGTTTTGTTTCTGGCGGCACACGTTTCCCGACGAAACGCGGAATAAGAAAAGGCGCATGAAGAAATAAGACAGGAATCTTGCCGCCCCCTGCCCAGCAGGCACAGAATTGCCCTGAAGGAGACTCGCTTATGGCCAAGTCAGCAGCCCAGTGGAACGCGCCGCCGAAATTTCCGGCGACACATTACGTCGATTCCCGCGTCTATACCGACGCGGCGATCTTCGCGGAGGAAAAGGAGAAACTGTTCAAGCCGTCGTGGATCATCGCCTGCCACGAGTCCGAGTTGCCCGAGGCGTACGACTACCGCCTGTTCACGCACCCGGCGGGCGTGCCGCTGATCGTGATCCGCGGCGACGACGCGAAGGTGCGCGCGTTCTACAACATCTGCCCGCACCGCGGCAACACGATCCTGTACGACCCCGCCGGCAACGCGAAGCGCATGACCTGCATCTTTCACCAGTGGTCATACGACGCGCGCGGCAATTGCGTCGACATCTCGCGCGCCGAGCAGGGCTACCAGGACCGCTTCCGCAAGGAGGATGCGTCGATGCGCGAGGTGAAGTGCGAGGTCGGCTATGGCGGCTTCGCGTGGGTGAACCTCGCCGACGACTGCACGCCGCTACGCGAATTCATCGGCGGCGCCATGGACATCCTCGAGCCCTACATGCGGGAGCCGATGGAGGTGTTCCACTACCACAGGGCGCATGTGCGCACCAACTTCAAGTTGTGGCACGACACCAACAGCGAGTTCTACCATGACTTCCTGCACTACTTCAACCGCATCACCGGGATGATACAGCCCGGCTACTTCGACCGCCGCTACACCGGGTTTCCGAACGGCCACGCGACGGTCGGATCGATGCAGATCCAGTACGACAAGTACGAGGGCTCCAAAGAGCGCACGGTCGGCTGGCCGGGTATGGCGCCCGGCGGCTGGTACATGGTCGATCTGTTCCCCGGCATGACCTACAACCTGCGCACCTCGGTGATGCGCATCGACACCTCGATCCCGCTCGGCCCGAACGACGTGCTGATCGAGTTCCGCGGATTGGGCCTGAAGCGCGATACCGCCCAGGAGCGCGCACAGCGCGTCTTCGACCACAATACGATCTGGGGCC
>JBGQFD010000134.1:0-7472 GCA_041496705.1 Gammaproteobacteria bacterium
CGCGAGCGACGAAGTCACTACGGTGCGCGTCGTGGCGCCGGAAACACCCTCGGCCGTCGGCGGTGCAGCGTAGCCTTCATACACCGCGATCCAGCTCACCGCCACCCCGAAGACCACACTCTTGATGATCCCGTTGACGATATCTTCCCGAAAATCCACCGCCGACTGCATTTGCGACCAGAACGAGCCTTCGTCGACGCCGATCAGCCGCACCCCGACCAGGTATCCGCCGAAGACGCCCATCGCCGAAAACAGCGCGGCGAGGAGGGGCATCGAAATCACCCCGCCCCAGAAGCGCGGCGCGACCACGCGGGCGATCGGATCGACGGCCATCATCTCCATCGCCGACAGCTGCTCGGTGGCTTTCATCAGCCCGATCTCGGCGGTGATGGCGCTGCCTGCGCGGCTCGCGAAGAGCAGCCCGGCGACGACCGGCCCGAGTTCGCGCACCAGAGACAGGCTCACCAGCACGCCGAGCGCCTCCGAGGAGCCGTAGCGCGCCAGCGTATCGTAGCCCTGCAGCCCCAGGACCATTCCGACGAACAAGCCCGACACCAGAATGATAACGAGCGACAGGACCCCGGCGAAATAGATCTCGCGAAAGATGAGATGGAACCTGCGGAAACTCGTGCCGGACTCGGCGAGGATGCGCCACAGGAAGCGGCAGGCGAATCCCAGTCGCCATATCCAGTGGTCCACGATGCGCGTGCCGAGCGCCCGCAGCAGTTCGGCGAAACGACCCATCATTGCACGAGCAGGTCCCGAGCGTAATCGGGCGCCGGGTAGTGGAACGGCACCGGGCCGTCGGGTTCGCCGTAGACGAACTGGCGCAGCGAAGGAAGCGCCGCGGCGCGCACCTGCGCGGGGGTCCCGTGGAATTCCACCTTACCGTCGGCCATGTAGTAGACGTAGTCCACCAGATCGAGCGCTTCGGCCACGTCGTGCGTCACGACGATGGAGGTCGCACCGAGCGCGTCGTTGAGCTGCCGGATCAGCTTGCTGATGACGCCCAGAGAAATCGGGTCAAGGCCGGTGAAGGGCTCGTCGTACATCATCAGCATCGGGTCGAGCGCGATCGAGCGCGCCAGCGCGACGCGTCTCGCCATGCCGCCGGAAAGCTCGGCGGGCATGAGTTCCGCGGCCCCCCTCAGTCCCACGGCCTCGAGTTTCAGCAGGGTGAGATCGCGGATGAGCGATTCGGGCAAGTGCGTGTGTTCGCGCATCTGGAACGCGACGTTGTCGAAAGCGGACGCGTCGGTAAACAACGCGCCGAACTGGAACAACATGCCCATCCGGCGCCGCAGGGCGAACAGCGCGTCCTCGGCGAGCCGGTTCACCGCCTTGCCGTCCACGCGGACTTCGCCGGAGTCCGGCACGAGCGCCCCGCCGATCAGGCGCAGCAGCGTGGTCTTGCCGCAGCCCGAGAGCCCCATGATGGCGACGACCTTGCCCTTGGGAACAACCAGGTCGATGCTCTTGAGTATCTCGCCCCGGTCGTAGCTGAAAGTGACGCTTTCGACCTCGACCAGATTGCTTGTCGCCACGATGTCCTGCGCGAGAGGGGTAGGCGCCGATTCTAGCCCAGAAGGGGACGAACCAACAATTGCGATGCGTCGACGCCAGCGGTCCGAGTCGTTCGTGAAAGCGCCCGGCCTTTGCGCTATCATCGCCGCATTCCCTCGGGTGGCCCGCAACATGTCCGAATCGCTGGTTCGATTTCGCGGTGTGAGCAAGAGATTCGGCCGCGCCGAAGTGCTGCGCGGAATCGATCTCGATGTCCCGGCCGGAATCTGCATGGGACTGGTTGGGCTGAACGGCACGGGTAAGACCACGCTGATCAAGTGTCTGCTCGATTTCTGCGATCTGGACTCGGGAAAGATCGAAGTCCACGGAGTCGAACACCGGCGACCCGAGGCGCGCAAGCGCCTCGCCTTCCTTCCGGAGCGTTTCATTCCGCCCTACTTCCTGACTGGGCGCGAGTTCCTTTCGACAATGCTGCGCCTGTTCGGTCGCGAGTACGACGAGAGCAGCGGAAGGGCTATATTCGCAGCCCTCGATCTGCAGACAACGGCCCTGGACAGGCCCGTACGCGCCTACTCCAAGGGAACGACCCAGAAACTGGGGTTGGCCGCGTGCTTCCTCTCGGGCCGGGACCTGTACGTGCTCGACGAACCGATGAGCGGCCTCGACCCGAAGGCACGGGCGCGCACCAAGGACCTTGTTCTGAAGCTGAAATCGGAAGGACGGACCCTGTTCCTCACGTCGCATTCGCTCACCGATATCGAAGAGGTCTGCGACAGCATGACGGTGCTGCACGAAGGCGCTCTCGCGTACACGGGTTCGCCTGAGGGTCTGCGAAACCTGCACCGCGAGTCATCGCTGGAACGTGCATTCCTGAAATGCATCGAAACCCATGCCTGAAGAGATCAAGCCGAGCACTGCAAAACCGAGCCTGCTGATCGTCGACGACGATTCGCTCATTACCGACACGCTGTCCTTTGCGCTCGGAAAGGACTTCGAAGTGATGGTCAGCGACTCGCGCAGGCATGCGGTGAGCCTTCTGCGGCAGCTCGACGACGCGCCGCAGCTGGCGCTCGTGGATCTCGGGCTGCCGCCCCTGCCCCACCGGCCCGACGAAGGATTTCAGCTGATCAGTGACCTGCTCGCGCATTCGCCGTCGATGAAGATCCTGGTGCTGTCCGGGCAGAACGACGCCGCGAACGCTCGGCACGCACGCGCCCTTGGTGCTGCCGAATTCGTCGCCAAACCCTGCGATCCGGAACACCTGAAGAAGATATTGCTGCACGCGCTGCAGTTTCGAGCCGCCGAAATCTCCGGAGAAGGGGCAGGCGACACCGATCCTCTCGTCGGCAAGAGCCCGGCGCTGCAGAAGCTGAAGAGCCAGATCAGCCAGTATTCGGATTCCCCTTTCCCGGCGCTGATCGAAGGCGAGTCCGGCACCGGGAAGGAAGTCGTGGCGAATCTGCTGCATCGCCTGTCCTGGAGGCGCACCAAGCCCTGGTTCGCCCTGAATTGCGCGGCGATTGCGCCCACTCTGGTCGAACCGACGCTGTTCGGCTACACCAAGGGTGCTTTCACCGGAGCAACGCAGAACAAGTCCGGATACTTCGAGGACGCGAGCGACGGAACGCTGTTCCTTGACGAAATAGGGGAGCTTCCTCTCGAGTTGCAGGCCAAGCTTCTGCGCGTGCTGGAAAACGGGGAATTCCAGCGGGTGGGAGAGACGCAGCAACGTTTTTCGCGTGCGCGAGTCATTGCAGCGACCAATCGCGACCTGCGTCAGGAAGTCAGGAAGGGGAATTTCCGCCCCGATCTTTATCACCGGCTGTCGGTATTCACCATAGGCGTCCCGGCGCTGCGCGAAATGGAGGACGACCGGTCTTTGCTTCTGGAGCACTACAAGAAGTTCTACGCCGAGCAGGCAAAGCTCGCGCCTTTCAAGCTCGACGAGGCAGCTCAGGCGACGTGGCGCGAATATCACTTTCCAGGGAACGTGCGCGAGCTTCGCAATATCGTCATCCGGCTCACGACGAAGTACGCCGGCCAGAAACTGTCTCCGCACGAGCTCGAACCGGAATTCGACTTGGAGGCTCCGCTGGATACCGCGCCGGGTTTGTCCGCGGATTCCGGAACCCTGGTGGAACAGGCACAGCGCCATCTGCAGCGCGAACGCGGCTTCAATCTGGATCAGATGCTGAAAGCCTGGGAGCAGGGCTACATCGAGGCTGCGATGAAGCTCACCCGAGGCAACGTCAGCCAGGCGGCGAAGATCCTCGGCATCAACCGCACCACGCTGTACTCCCGAATGGAGACGCAGCAAAAACCACCGCCGCAGTAGAAACCACCAGGCCCGTCAGTCCGGGAGGGAGTTCGATTGTACCTAGACCACTTCGGCCTCAAGGAGCCGCCCTTCCGCATTACTCCTCATACGGATTTTTTCTTTCAAGGGGCGAATCGGGGGGCGACCCTCGAAGCCCTGATATATGCGATCACCCACGACGAGGGCATCATAAAAGTCTCAGGGGAGGTCGGCAGCGGCAAGACCATGCTCTGCCGCGTACTGATGGAAAGGCTGCCCTCCGGGGTGGAAACCATCTTCCTCGCCAATCCGTCGCTATCGCGCGATGAAATCCTCTTTGCCATCGCCGACGAGCTCAAGCTGGACACGCATGATGCAAGGGTTAGCCGGGTCGTCCGTGCGCTGCAGGACCATCTAATCCGGCTGTTTGCCGCGGGCCGCCGCTTCGTCGTGCTCATCGACGAGGCGCACGCCATGCCGAAGGAAACGCTGGAGGAAATCCGATTGCTGTCGAACCTGGAGTCCAACCGGCACAAGCTGCTGCAAATCGTGCTCTTCGGACAGCCCGAGCTGGACAAGCACCTCGACGCCAGCGACATGCGCCAGCTCAAGGAGCGCATCACCCAAAGCTTCCAGCTCGAGCCGCTGGTACGCGACGATATTGAAAGCTACCTCGACTTCCGCATGCGCGCTGCGGGGTATCGCGGCCCCAATGTGTTCAGCGCGGGCGCGATCCGGCTGATTGCGTCCGCCTCCGAGGGACTCACGCGCAGGGTCAACATCCTCGCGGACAAGGCCTTGCTGGCGGCCTTCGCGAGCGGCGACCATGGGGTCGCAGAAAAGGAAGTGCGCAGGGCGGTGCGCGATTCGGAGTTTAGCCGCAGGAGGATCAGCGCGAAAAAAATCTGGGGTGCGGCCGGTGCGCTCGCGGTGGGGCTGGCCCTCGGCTGGGGCATACATGTCGTGCTGCAGTCCTCGGGAATGCAATCTCAAGGGTCTTCACCCGGAACGTCGCCCTCGGCCACCGGCCAGATCGCGAACCCGCTACCGCGCGTCTCCCGCGCGGAGGCCCCGTCGGCCCATGCGGTCGCCGATGCTGCGCCGCCACGTCGCGCGGCGCAAGGCCAGCAAAGCCCGGCGCCCGCCGTTCCGCCTCCAGCCGCACCGGAAGCTCTCACCGCCACGACGGAAATTCAGGCCTCCCCGGTACCGCCTGCGGGCGGGGAATTGGTCATGAAGCGCTTCGCCGCAACGCAGGAATGGCTCGGGAGAGTTTCTGGGGACCGCTATTCGATTCAGCTGGTTACAGCGCATGCAAGCGAACTCACGCAGCTCGAGGACTTTCTCGTCAGGGCGTCCGGAATGGTTCGCGCGAACGACCTTTTCGTCTACAGCGTCAAGATCAACGGGCAGCAATACTATCGCGCTGCCTACGGTTCATACGCAGGCGCCGCCCAAGCGCTCAGCGCAATGCGGGAATTGCCGCCCCCGTTGAGCGCCGCCCAGCCCTACACGAGAAGCGTGGAGAGAATGCGCAGCCAAAACCGCCAATAATTGCTTGTTGTGCAGGCAGGCACGCGGGCGGCCTAAGTATTGACGTGGTAAATCAGGTCGTTACATGGTACTTTATATGGCTTGCATAATACGGCTGAACAAGAAATGCTAAGTATCTTGAGGGCGGGAACCGGAGGGACTGTGCGAAGACTGTCGCTAGCAGGTTGGGCGCTGCTATCGGGACTGGGCGCTTGCAGCCACGCTCCCATGGAGCAGTCCGGCACGCACGTGCTGCCCGAGGAAACCGCGTCCCCGGGAAAGGTTCCGCCACCGGTGCAGATTTCCACGCTACTGCCGAGGCCCAGACCGGCGCAGCGACCCGAAACCTACAGCGTGGTCGTCAACGGGGTGAAGGTGCACGAGCTGCTGTTCGCTCTCGCTCGCGACGCAAAGCTCAACATCGACGTCCATCCCGGGATCGCCGGGGCGGTGACGTTGAACGCCATCGATCAAACCCTGCAGCAGTTGCTCACGCGCATTTCGAAGCAGGTCGATATGCGCTGGGAGCTCGACGGGCCGAATCTGGCGGTCATGCCCGACAGTCCCTACCTGCGCGTCTACAAAATCGATTACCTGAACATGGAGCGCAGCACGCAAGGCACGGTGGGAGTATCGACGCAGATCGCAACGCCGGGTGGAACTGGCGGAGGCGGTGGCGCTTCCGGCGGAACCAACGCCTCGACTACAACGGTACGTAACACCGCCGACAACAGGTTCTGGGCAACGCTCGAAAAGAACATCCGGGATATCCTCCACGAAACCGACAAGATCCTTCCGGGCCCTGGGCAACAGCCACCGGCGGCCGTTGCGGCGCCGGCCGGTGGGCTCGCCCCCCTGGGCGCCGCCGCGCCGGGGCCGACGGCCGCGCCCGCCCCCGTGCCGAGCAGCACCTTCCGCGAGGCCGCCTCGGTCATCGCCAATCCGGAGGCGGGGGTGCTAAGCATCCGCGCCACCTCGCGTCAGCACGAAAAAATCGAGGAATTCATCGACCAGGTCATGGCCAACGTCAAGCGCCAGGTCCTGATCGAGGCCACGATCGCCGAGGTGCAGCTGAACAATCAGTACCAGCAGGGCATTGACTGGTCGCTCGTGCGGCGCGGGTCGGCGGGGTTCACGACAACCCAGACCAGTGCGGGAACCCCGGCAGGCGTGAACCCGATCCTGTTCAGTCTGGGCTACGTCGCCTCGGGCGTGAGCGCTAACATCCGGCTGCTCGAGTCCTTCGGCAACGTGCGGGTGCTTTCCAGCCCGAAGCTTTCGGTGATCAACAACCAGACCGCGATCCTCAAGGTCGTCGACAACCGCGTGTATTTCACTATCAAGGCTGAGACTGCCGTGAGCGCCAACGTCGCGGCCATCACGACTTTTACAACGACGCCCAACATCGTTCCCGTGGGCTTCGTAATGAACCTTACTCCGCAGATCAGTGATACCGACATCGTGCTGCTGAACGTCAAGCCCACAGTGTCGAGCATCATCGATAAGGTGAACGATCCCAACCCCACGCTTGCCAGCCCCTGCGGCCCGAACCCCCCCAATACGCCGCAGTGCCAACCGATCATCAGCAGCATCCCGGTCATCCAGACGCGCGAGATGGAATCGCTCATCAAGGTCAACAGCGGCCAGATCGCGGTCCTCGGCGGTCTGATCCAAGATTCGATCAACGATATCGAGGACGTGGTGCCGGGCCTAGGCAGCATTCCGGGCCTGGGCGCGTTTTTCACTCAGCGCAAGAAAGTCAACACCAAGACTGAGCTGGTGATTTTCCTGCGTACGATCGTCGTGAAGGATCCCAGCCTCGACGGCGACTTCCGCTCGGTCCGATCCATGGTTCCCGAAGACGACTTCATTTCGCAGCCCAACCCCGGCAAGACCAGACCGGTCGACATCCTGCAATGAGCCTACTCCTGGAAGCGCTGAAGAAAGCCGAGCTTGCCAAGCAGGCAGCCAAGGCCGAGTCGTCTCCGACCGTCAGCCCGCCGCCCGAGCCTACCCTGGAGCCCGCCGCGCCGCTGATGACCCGGGAAAGGCTCCCGGACATTTCGCAACCTCTTGAGATTCTCACCGACGATCTGCCCTCGTCGGGAAAACGCGCGCC
>JBGQFD010000135.1:0-7471 GCA_041496705.1 Gammaproteobacteria bacterium
AGGCGCGCCAGCGCCTGATCGGCGTCGGCGCGCTGCGCGGCGATGCCGGCGAGCACCACCGGGCGCTTCGCCCTCCGCAGGCGGTCCGCGACATCGGAGGTCTCCTTACCGCTGGCAAACACCCTGAACGAACCGCGCGCCGCGCGCAGCGGCGGGAGCACGACGGCAGCGTCAGTCGCCCCGGCGCCGACCACGTCGGCGTGCGTGGTGATGTGCACCGGCCCCGGCCGCTCGGCCATCGCGGTGCGCAGCGCCTTGCGCATCACGCTGCCCACGGTATCGGGCGCGACGTGGGTCGCCCATTTGCTCACCGGCGAGAACAGGCGGTTGTGGTCGAGCACCTGGTGGGTGAAGGTCTGCTCGCGCTTGCGCTCGATCTGCCCCGAGATCGCGATCATCGGCACGCGGTCGAGCCACGCGTTCGCGACCGCGTTCACCAGGTTCGACGAACCGGGCCCAAGCGTGGACATGCACACTCCCGGCCGCCCGGTGAGGAAGCCGTAGGCCTCGGCCATCAGGCCGGCGGTGCCTTCGCGCCGCCCGAGCACGAACTGCATTCCCGAGCGGCGCGCCGCTTCCATGAACTCGACGTTCGGATCGCCCGGATAGCCGAAGACGTGGCCGACACCGGCCGCCTTCAGGTACTGCACCATCACTTCGGAAACGTTCAAGGGTGTCTCTTCGGTGTCATCCAGGATCCCGGTATTATCATGGAATGAAGGCGATCTCCAAAGTGGTCCAATGATGACTATGCAGCCCGCGCCGGACCTCTTTTCCCATCGCAAGTTCTGGGCCGCGCGCTTCGGCACGGCCCCGTTCCTGCCGATGTCGCGCGCCGAGATGGACGCGCTCGGCTGGGACAGCTGCGACATCATCCTCGTCACCGGCGACGCCTACGTCGACCACCCGAGCTTCGGCATGGCCATCATCGGGCGCCTCCTGGAGGGGCAAGGGTTTCGCGTCGGCATGATCGCGCAGCCAGACTGGAACTCGACCGACGACTTCAGCAAGCTCGGCGCGCCGAATCTCTTCTTCGGCGTCACCGCCGGCAACATGGATTCGATGGTCAACCGCTACACCTCCGAACGCCGCATCCGCTCCGACGATGCCTACACGCCCGGCGGTGCTGGCGGCAGGCGCCCCGACCGTTCGGTGATCGTCTACGCGCAGCGCGTGCGCGAGGCGTTCAGGGACGTGACGATCGTCATCGGCGGCATCGAGGCGAGCCTGCGCCGCATCGCGCATTTCGACTATTGGTCGGAGAAGGTGCGCCGATCTATTCTCCTGGACGCGCGGGCGGACATCCTCGTCTACGGCAACGCGGAGCGGGCGATCGTCGAGATCGCGCATCGCCTCGCGAAGCGCGAGCCGGTCGCGGGCATCGCAGATCTGCGCGGCACGGCGTTCGTGCGCCGCGAGGCGCCCGAGGGCTGGATCGAGATCGACTCCACCTCGATCGACGCGCCGGGGCCGCTCGCGCCGCCTGCCGATCCGTACGCCTTCGAGCCGGCGAGATCCACCTCGCCCGCGGCGGGGGCTCCGGTGCCGGTGCAGGTCGTGCGATTCGAGCGCCAGGTCCCCAACGCGATGCGCGAGAAGAGCGTCGTCCGCATGCCATCCTGGGAGGAAGTGCGCGACGACCCGGTGCTCTACGCGCACGCCTCGCGCATCCTGCACACCGAGTCGAATCCCGGCAACGCCCGCGCGCTGGTGCAGCGTCACGGCGATGTGGACGTCTGGCTCAATCCGCCGCCGATCCCGCTCACGACCAGGGAGATGGACGCGATCTACGAGCTGCCATACAAGCGCGTGCCGCATCCCGCGTACGGCAAGGCGAAGATCCCCGCGTACGAGATGATCCGCTTCTCGATCTCGATCCAGCGCGGCTGCTTCGGCGGCTGCACCTTCTGCTCGATCACCGAGCACGAGGGCCGCATCATCCAGAGCCGCTCGGAAGAGTCGGTGATCCGCGAAATCGAGACGGTCCGCGACACCGTGCCCGGCTTCACCGGGGTCATCTCGGATCTCGGCGGCCCGACGGCGAACATGTATCGCCTCGCGTGCAAGAGCCGCGAGATCGAGTCGGCGTGCCGGCGGCCTTCGTGCGTGTATCCCGGGGTGTGCAGCAACCTCAACACCGATCACGCGCCGCTCGTGCGCCTGTATCGTCGCGCGCGCGAGCTGCCCGGCATCAAGAAAGTGCTCATTGCCTCGGGCGTGCGCTACGACCTCGCGATCGAGTCGCCCGAGTACGTCAAGGAGCTCGCGCAGCATCACGTCGGCGGCTATCTCAAGATCGCCCCGGAGGCGATTTCCGAGGGCCCGCTGAAGATGATGATGAAGCCGGGCACCGGCGCCTACGACCGCTTTCGGGCGCTCTTCGACAAGTATTCGGCCGAGGCCGGCAAGGAGCAGTACCTCATCCCTTATTTCATCGCCGCGCATCCGGGCACGACGGACCGGGACATGCTCGAGCTCGCGCTATGGCTGAAGAAGAACGGCTTCCGGGCCGACCAGGTGCAGGCCTTCCTCCCGGGCCCGATGGCGGTTGCCACCGCGATGTATCACTCGGAGCGCAACCCCTTGCGCAAGATCGCGCGCGACAGCGAACCGGTGCACGTCCCCAAGGGCATGCGCGTGCGCCGGCTGCACAAGGCGTTCCTGCGCTATCACGACGCCAACAACTGGCCGATGCTGCGCGACGCCCTGAAGCGCATGGGCCGCGCCGATCTAATCGGTCCGGGCAAGCGCCACCTCGTTCCCGCGTGGCAGCCGGCGGGAACCGGCGGGGAGCACGAAGGCCGGCGGCAGGCGACGAAACCGTTCCGCACCCAGCACACCGGACTGCCCGATGCGACGCGGGAGAAAAGCGGAAGCACCCGAGCGCATGACAAAGCACGTCCTGCGGCGAACCGCGCAAGGGAAGCGGCGGGCAGGAAATTCGGAAGGTGATGCGGAGGACGGCCTGCGCCAGTGGGCAAGCCGTGGGCATTCAATGGCCCTCGCAGTGGGATCACGGCGCGGCAACGTGGTGTAGTATCCCGGAGACAAACAAGAGCAGACAACCGAGAACCCACGGGGAGAAACGCAGGCCATGTATCGCGCCACCAAGAACATCAAGCTTCCGACCACAATCACCGGCTCGCTGCCCCGCCCGAGCTGGTACACCGAGAATCTGGGCACGCGATCCTTCCTCGACGCGATGGTGAGTTCGACCTTTCGCGAGCAATACGTCGACGCGGTCTCGGTCTATGTGCGCGAGCAGGAGGCCGTCGGTCTCGACATCGTCACCGACGGCGACGCGCATTTCGACCAGGACGTCGGCGGCCAGAGCTGGACCTCCTATCCGACACGCCACATGGCGGGCTTCGAGCGCGGCAACCCGCGCCCGACGCCTGCCGGCAAGGGCGGCCTCTGGTTTCCGCCGGGCCACATTCTGCACGACTACCTGGAAGCGCGCGTCATGGCGAACATCGTCGGGCCGATCGGCCGCGGCGACCTGCAATACACGCCCATGTGGAAGACCGCCCAGCGGCTGACCAAGAAGCCGGTCAAGGTCGGCACCATCGGACCCGAGCTCGTGGCGTTCGCGGTCGCCGACCGCCACTACAAGAATATCAAGGACCGCATCTATGCCATCAGCGATGCCCTGAACGAAGAATTGCACGAGCTTGCCGACGCAGGCTGCGAGGTGATCCAGTTCGAAGAGCCGCAGATCCATCTGCTCGCCGTGCGCAACATCGTCGACGCGGTGATCAACCCCCAGTTCAGCGTCGAGGTGTTCAATCGCACGGTGAAGGGCTTGCGCGCGAAGACCGAAGTGTGGTGCCACAGCTGCTGGGGCAATCCCTCGCAGCAGCGCATGTTCGCCGCCGTGCAGAGCTACAAGCCGGCGCTGGAGCTTTTCAACAAGGTGGACGCCGACGTCATCACGTTCGAATCGTGCAGCGCCGGCGGCATGGATCTCGAGGCCTTCGGCAAGACCATCGCCGACAAGAAGATCGCGATCGGCGTGATCGATCACCATACGCTGCAGATCGAGCGGCCCGAGGAGATCGCCGATCACATCCGCCGCGCGCTGAAGTACATTCCCGTCGAGCGCCTGGTCATCAGTTCGGACTGCGGCATGGGCCGCGAAGGCATGAGCCGGCGCCACGCCTTCTACAAGATGGCGGCGCTGGTGCAGGGCACGAACATCGTGCGGCGCGAGCTCGGGCTGCCGCAGGCCGAGTGCCTGGCCGCCGACGAACGCTATTCGCTGGTTGTGCCGCCCAAGCAGTAGAGGGCGCAAGCCTCGATGACCGGAGTGAAACCATGATCAACGCGGCCATTGTCGGGCTGGGCTGGTGGGGCAAGACGCTGGTGGAATCGGCGCAGGGGAGCAACGTCATCCGCTTTGTCGGCGGCGCGACCCGGACGGTTTCCCCCGAGCTCAAGGCGTTCGCCGACGCGCACAAGCTGCGGCTTGCCGAGAACTTCGAGGCGCTGCTGGCCGATCCAAAGATCGATGCCGTGGTGCTCGCCACCCCGCATTCCCTCCACGCGCAGCAGGTGATCGCGGCAGCGGGCAAGGGCAAGCACGTGTTCTGCGAAAAACCGTTCACCCTCACCAGGAAAGACGCCGAGGCGGCGGTCGCCGCGGTGCGCAAGGCCGGCGTCACGCTCGGGCTTGGCTACAATCGCCGCTTCCACCCGGAAATGGGGAAACTGCGCGAACGTATCCGCTCGGGCGGTCTGGGCTCCATCATGCATGTCGAGGCGACTATGACGTTTCCGAATGCCCTGCTTCTAAAGCAAACACAGTGGCGCGCGCACAGGAGCGAGACCCCTTGCGGCGGCCTCACGCCGATGGGCGTCCACGCCGTCGACGGCATGATCGATCTGTGCGGTGCGATCGACCGCGTGTTTTGCCAGAGCTTCCGCCGCGCCGTGGAGATCGACGCCGACGACACCACCTCCATCCTGTTCCGCATGAAGGACGGGATGTCGGGCTATCTCGGAACCATGACGGCGACCGGGCCCGGGTTCAGCTTCCAGGTGTTCGGCTCCAAAGGCTGGGTGCGGCTCGAAGGCATGACCCACGTCGCCGGCGCCTCGTCGGAAGAACGGCGCACGCGTCTCTTCGGTGCCTGCAAGTTTCAACCCGCCAAGGGCGAAGCGGAAGTCTGGCAGGCGGCCGCGGAGGACGTCGGCCGCGCCTCGCTCGAGGCGTTCGCGCGGGCTGCCGAAGGCGGCCCTGCCTATCTCATTCCGGTGGAGCAGATGATTCACGGCGCAGCGGTCACCGAAGCCATCGTGCGTTCGGCCTCGAGCGGGAAAGTCGAGAACGTCGCCTGAAGTATCCGTAACCGCCCTCGAGCCAAGCAAAAATATGGATCTCGGCAACGGTCTGGGTCATCTGACCTATTCGACGCTCGTCCATCCCGGCGACACCTGGGAAGAAATGTGGACGAGCCTCGTCACCTATGTCCCCAAGGTCAAGGCGCGCGTCGCCCCGCGCGTGCCGTTCGGCGTGTCGCTGCGGTTGTCGGCAAGATCGGCGGAAACCCTCGCCAACAACCGCGCCGAACGCGACAAGCTCAAGAAGTTCCTCGCCGACAACGACATGTATCTCTACACGGTAAACGCTTTCCCGTACGGGCCGTTCAAGAACCAGGTCGTCAAGGAGCAGGTCTACGAGCCGGACTGGCGCTCCGAGGAGCGCACGCGCTACACCAGCAACGTGGCCGACGTGCTCGCCGATGTCGTACCCGAGGGGATTTCACCGTCGATCCAGAGCGCGCCGCTCGGCTTCAAGCCGCGCGTGACCGGCGCCGACGTGGTGGCGAGCTACACGCAGCACGTGCTCCGCGTGGCCGCCCACCTGGTCGCGCTCGCCTCGCGCACCGGGCGCACCGTGACGCTCGCGCTCGAGCCCGAGCCGTTTTGTTTTCTCGAGACCACGGACGAGACGGTCGCCTATTTCACGAACCACCTGTACTCGGGGGCCTCAGCCACGGCTCTCGCGAGACTCGCCGGGATTCCGATTTCGGAGGCGCATGTCGCGCTGCGCCGGCATGTGGGCGTCGTGTTCGACATCTGCCACCAGGCGGTCGTCTACGAGAACATCGCCGAGTCGCTGCAAAAGCTCGTCGATGCGGGGATCCCGATCTTCAAGCTGCAGGAAGCTGCGGCGATGCGGGTTCCGGAGGTCACGCAGAAGATCGTCGACACCCTCGCGCGTTACGCGAAGACGATCTACCTCACTCAGACGGTGGAGAAGAAGGACGGCAAACTCACGCGCTTCCTCAATCTGGAGGACGCCTTCAAGGCCTGGCACGCGAATCCCGGGCCGCGCGAATGGCGCACCCACTTCCACGTTCCGGTCTTCCTCGACAACCTGGGGGAGCTGGGCACGACGCGCTTCGCCATAGAGGACGCGCTCAGGTTCCACAAGGCGAATCCGCTCTCGCGCCAGCTGGAAATCGAGACCTATACCTGGGACGTGCTGCCCGAGCATCTGAAGACCGGCGACATCGTCGACTACGTCACGCGCGAGATCGAATGGGTCCGCGGCCAACTCGCTTCCTGAAGGAAACACCATGAAGCTTGGATTCATCGGCACCGGCCGGATGGGCCGGGCGATGGCCCGCCGCCTCATCGAGGCGAAGCACGATCTCGCCGTTTTCAATCGCACTCCCGACAAGACCAAGGAACTGGTCGACGCCGGCGCCAAGGCGTTGGCCTCGCTCGCGCAGGCGGCGCGTTACGGCGAAGCCGTCTTCACCATGCTCGCCGACGACGCAGCGCTCGATGACGTGGCCGGCCAGAAGGACGGATTGCTGGAATCGCTGCCGGCGGGCGGCATCCATATCTGCTCCGGGACGCACGGCATCGGGGTCATTCGCAAGCTCAAGGCGGCGCATGCCGCACGCGGCCAGGTCCTGCTCGCCGCGCCCATGCTCGGCCGGCCAGAGATGGTGGCATCCGGTCAGGCCGGCATGGTGATCGCGGGCCCGGCGGAGGCTCTCTCCCGCTGCGCGCCTCTGTTCGCAGCAATCGGCCGGCGCAGTTTCGAAGCGGGCACCGATCCCGAAGCCGCGACCGCGATCAAGATCGCCAACAATTTCGTGCTCGGTTGCGCCATCGAGGCGATGGGAGAGGGATTTTCCTTGGTCCGGAAGTACGGCGTACTCCCGCAGATCTTCCAGGATGTCATGACCGACGGGCTGTTTGCATCGCCCGCATACAAGATTTACGGCAAGATCATCGTGGACGGGAGTTACGATCAAGTCGGCCAGATGGCCGTGCTGGGCCTGAAGGACGCCAATCTGGCGCTCGCCGCGGGCGAGGCGGTCGGCGTGCCGCTTCCGAGCGGCAATGTTTGGCGCGACCGCCTGGTCGGCGCCGTCGCTCACGGCGACGGCGGCAGGGATTGGGCGGTGATGGCGCTCGAGCAGGCGCGTGCGAGTGGACTGGCCTGAACGCCGTG
>JBGQFD010000136.1:0-7359 GCA_041496705.1 Gammaproteobacteria bacterium
CTGCTCGCCGACGCGATCGCCGCGGGCAAGCGCCTGCTGATCGTCGCCGACTACGATTGCGACGGGGCCACCGCCTGCGCGGTCGGCATGCGCGCGCTCGCGGCGTTCGGCGCGAACGTCGCCTATCTCGTGCCCAACCGCTTCGAGTACGGCTACGGGCTCACCCCGGAGATCGTCGCCCTCGCCGCACGCTCGACGCCCGACATCATCATCACCGTCGACAACGGCATCGCCAGCGTCGAAGGTGTCGATTCGGCAAACCAGCTGGGCATCGCCGTGCTGGTCACCGACCATCATCTTCCGGGCGCCGAGCTGCCGCGCGCGGCGGCGATCGTCAATCCGAACCAGCCGGACTGCGAGTTTCCAAGCAAGAGCCTGGCGGGCGTGGGCGTCATGTTCTATACGATGCTCGCGCTGCGAGCGGAGTTGCGGACACGCGGGGCGTTCGCCGGAAAGGAAGAGCCGGTCCTCGCCGATCTCCTCGATCTGGTCGCGCTCGGCACGGTGGCCGACGTCGTGCCGCTGGACTTCAACAATCGCGTGCTGGTATCGCAGGGCCTGAAGCGCATCCGCGCCGGGCGCATGCAGGAAGGCGTACGTGCCCTCTTCGCGGTCGCCGGCCGCGACCCCTCGCGCGCCGCCGGCTTCGACCTCGGGTTCCTCCTCGGACCGCGGCTGAACGCGGCCGGGCGGCTCGCCGACATGAGCCTGGGGATCGAATGCCTGGTGACCGCAGACCGCGGCCGCGCGCTGGAGATCGCGCGAGCGCTCGACGAACTCAACCGCGAGCGCCGCACGATCGAGGCCGGCATGCAGGCGCAGGCCGAGGAAATCCTCGCCAAGGTCGCGGTGGGCGAGTCGAGCAGCATCAGCCTGTACGACCCGTCCTGGCACCAGGGCGTGGTCGGCATACTCGCCGGCCGCGTCAAGGAGCGCCATCACCGGCCGGCCTTTGCGTTCGCGCCGTCGGGAGTTGAAGAAATCCGCGGCTCGGGCCGCTCGATCCCCGGCCTGCATCTGCGCGACGCCCTGGACCTGGTCGCCAAGCGCGCTCCCGGCCTGTTGCTGCGCTTCGGCGGGCATGCCGCCGCGGCGGGACTGAGCTTGCGCGCGGCGGATTTCCCGCGCTTCGCCGAGCTCTTCGAGGCGGTGTCGAGCGAGCTCCTGTCACCGGCGCAACTCGCGCGCGCGGTCGAGACCGACGGTTCGCTCGAGCCGGCCTACCTCGATCTGCGCCTCGCGCAATTGCTCGAGCAGCAGATCTGGGGCCAGGGTTTTCCGCCGCCGCTATTCTGCGACGAGTTCGAAGTGCTGGGGCAGCGCATCGTCGGCGAAAAG
This sequence comes from Gammaproteobacteria bacterium, assembly GCA_041496705.1. Taxonomy (GTDB): domain Bacteria; phylum Pseudomonadota; class Gammaproteobacteria; order Burkholderiales; family SG8-39; genus VBDM01. Next base: position 1,339 of record JBGQFD010000136.1, read on the forward strand.
CACCTGAAGCTGAAACTCGCCCGCGGCGGTCGCAACCTCGAGGCGATGCGCTTCAACGCCCTCGATCCCCTGCCTGCGTCGCTGCGCGCCGCGTACCGGCTTTCGGTCAACGAGTTCAACGGTCTGCAGAGCCTGCAGCTGGTGATCGAGCATTGGGAGAAGACATGAGCACCTACGCGAGAATACGCATCGCCTGGCCGAAAGGCGCCGCTTTGGCCATGCTCGAGGACACGCCGAGCGCGCGCGCCCTGGTCGCCGCGCTGCCGCTGAAGGCAAAGGCTCAAACCTGGGGCGAGGAGGTCTACTTCGAAATCCCGGCAAGAGCGATCCTTGAGAAGGACGCCAAGCAGGTCGTGCCTCCCGGAACGGTGTGCTTCTGGGTCGAGGGCAGCTCGCTCGCGCTGCCTTGGGGACGGACCCCCCTATCGAAAGGAGACGAGCCGAAGCTCGTGACCCGCTGCAACGTGCTCGGGAGAATCGACGGCGATCCGCGGCAGCTCGCCTCGGTACGCTCAGGCGACGCGATTACGGTGACGTTGGAGTAGAAGCGGGAAGAGAAGACGCTGGACCGCTGCTTCGCCCGCCCCGGCCCCGGACGCCGGCCCGGCGACCGTGGCGCGATTGTAGGGCGGACCGTCAGAGCTTGGCGGGATCCACGTCCATGACAAGGTCGAAGACCTCGTCCGCCGGCAAACCGGCGGCGGCGGCGTGCGCCTTGACCCGCTCGACGCTGGGGGCCGAATAGACGCAGTAGGTCCGCATGCCGTCCTTGGTCTGCACGACGTGCGAATGCTCCCACGTGATGTCGGCGAAGTTCGCTTCGCGTACCTGCTTCGACTTGCGTCCGGCTGCTTCGACCTGCTGCAGCGTGACCTTGCCTAGATTCCGCTGGATGATGTATCGGGGCATGTTTCTCTCTCTCCTGTCGATGGTTAGCGATTCAGCACGTCGTTGCGGCCACCCTCGGCGATCGACAGGATCTCGCTGATCTTCGGTTGCGGGACGCCGAGTTCCTGGAGAGTCGAGCGGAAGTGGCCCATGAAAACCTCGAAGAGCGGTTCATTCAACCCCTGACCTCTCGCCCGCGTGTGCGCGGCGCGAAGATCGCGACCTTCGTAGTGGTTCGGCCCGCCGAAAGCCATCGTGAGAAAAGCGCGCGCATGCTTCTTGAGCCGCGCCATGTCGATCCCTTCGAAGAGGAAGCTCACGCGCGCATCTCCCAGGATCTTCGGGTAGAACTTGTCCAGCGCGGCATCGATCGACGCCTCGCCACCGATCTCGTCATAAAGCGACATTCGATCCTCCTTGTCAGCCTTGAATGGCTGCGCCCACCATGGCGGAGGACCGTGTGATCGGACGTGTGACGAACAAAGCAAGCGCCTCGTGCTCACGCGCCCTCGTCCGTCCAGACGCTCGGGTTGTCGATCTCCGCACCGAGGAGACGCGCAGCATCGCGAGCCCGCGCGTCGCCCCGGCGGGCACGGTGCACATAGGCACGGAGGAGGAGCTCGCGCATGCCGGTGCGCGACGCGAGCGATTCGAGCTCGTCGATCCAGCCCGCCACGCGCTCGTCGCGATGACCGATGGAACACATCCCGTCGAGAACCCAGCCATGGATCCACTGGTATGGATGCGCGATACGAGTGCAGCGGGCGCGCCCATCCGTGAGCCAGGCGAGGGCCTGTGCGCCTTTCCCTTGCGCAGCCGCGACCAGTCCTAGTCCTCGGCAAGCGATGCCCTCCCAGCAGGGATCGGCGATCTGGCATGCGATGGTGAAGGCATGCTCAAGCGCCGCGCCTGCTTGCTCGACGCGCCCTTCCCGAAGATCGACATGCGCGAGCATTGCCTCCGGGAGAGGCAAGAGCGCGATCCACTTCTCCTCCTCCACGAGCTCGAGCGAACGTTCCAGGGCCTCGCGCGCCTGGCGGTGGCGCCCGGTCAGCACGTGCACGCGCCCGGTGAGGGCCAGAGAGAAGGCGATTTGGCGGCGGTGCTCGCAGCGCCCTGCGCGCTCGATCGATTCCTCGAAGGACTCAAGCGCTTCTTCATAGCTGGCGGCGTCGGAGAGGCTCATCCCGCGGACGGCCGCGATCGATGCCAGCTCCTCATCCCATCCCGCGGCATCCTCGGCGGCCTGCGCGAGCCACGCGTCAGCACGTTCTCGCCGGCCTGCCTGTACATCCACGAACCCCAGCTCGCGATGGGCGGTTGCGGCGATCGCGTTCGCGCCGATCCTGCGCGATACCTCGATCGCCTTGTGCAGCGCCACCGCCGCTTCTCCATAGGCGCGCATCGCGTGAACGAGGGCACTCCCAAGGGCAAGCCGCGCGCGCGCGTGCAAGTAATCGTCGCCACAGCTCTCGGCCGCAGCACACGCGCGGCGAAGGGATTCGAGCCCCACGTCGATTGCCCCCGCTCCGATCGCGGCCTTCCCAGCGTCGAGCTGCCCGCGCGCAGCAGCCACCCCGCCGACCGCGGTGGAGCGGTCGCCCCCGGCGGCGCGGACGATCTCCCGGAGTCGGGAGATCGGTGCCGCTCCGAGATCGCGTCGCAGGAGTTTCTCGCAGGCTTCCACCCGGGCGAGAGCCGCGTCGTTTTCGCCGCCCGCGACCAGGCTTCGCACGAGGATCTCGTGATGGACCTCCTCCAGCGGATTGAGCTCTAGAAGACACGTGGCCAGGCGAGCCGCGGTCGCTGGACGTCCAGCGCCGAGTTCCGCTTGCGCCCGTTCCAGCAGCAGCGCCTGCGCGGTCGCGGCGAAATGACAGCGCTCGACCGTGAGCCACGCCTCGAACGCCGAGCTCGCGCCGAAGCTCATTCCCTCGAGCAGCTCGCCGGTGAAGTGATCGAGATCATCTGCCTCCGGCAGCGCGGTGGATCGTACGCACCGGAGATCCACCTCGATGCCGGGCTCGAGCGCGAGCTCCACGGGATCGCCGCGCAAGGCGCCGGGCTGTCGGAGCGCCCGCCGGAGCTGGGCGAGGCTCCATCGCAGGGCGCCGAGCGGATCGTCGGCGTCGGTGAAGAGGAGCTCGGCGAGCTTTCGGCGACTGGGCGGCTGGCGGGAGAGAAGCACGTATGCGAGGAGCGCCCACGCCTTGTTGCCTCGCGGTCCAGCGACCGATTCTCCATCCCGCTCGATGCGCGGCGATCCTAGTAGCCGGATTGTGAGCGACATTCGGCAATGGTATCAGCACAGCGTCGATTGGATTCCACGGAGGTCGCGCGCGCCCGGCGTTGTTAAACGCCGGGCGAGAGGGAAGGGCCCCGGCCCCGCACGCCGACCAGTGACCATACTGGGTCAACTCGGCTCGCGACGATTTGACGCAAACCGTAGAATCTCAGGGTGACAGGATAGAAAGGACATCAAAACATGGAACGCAAGCGCGTCAATTCGAGCAAGATCCGCTCGGCCGGCTACGATCCCAAGGCGCAGCTGCTGGAGATCGAATTCAGCGACGGCAAGGTCGTCCAGTACCGCGGCGTTTCGCCGGAAGTCAACCGCCAGTTTATGGCGGCGCCCTCCCCGACGAGTTTCTTCGAGGACAAGATCGACGAAAGTTTTTCTTCAAGCCGCATTCGCTAAGGGCCGTGCCTTATAATTCGACCTTTGCCGCGCAGGGCGCCATGGAAACCGAACGCATCAATCAAATCGCCTCGACGCTCTCTGACCTGGACAAGCGGTCGGCAGAGTTGCGGAGGTATCTTTGACTTCGAGGGCAAGCAGAAACGCCTGAGCGAAGTCGAAACGCTCCTCGCCGATTCCCAGGTCTGGAGCGACCCGAAGCGCGCCCAGGAGCTCGGCCGGGAGAAAAAATCGCTCGAGACCACCGTCGCGGGGCTCATCTCGATCACCTCGTCCCTGCGCGACGCGAAAGAACTCTTCGGCATGGCCCGTGCAGAAAGCGACGACGGCACGCTCGCCGGCATCGCCGGGGACGTTGCCGAGCTCGAGAAGAAAGTCGGCGACCTCGAGTTCCGCCGCATGTTTTCGAACCCCCTCGACCCGAACAACTGCTTCATGGACCTCCAGTCGGGCTCGGGCGGCACCGAGGCGCAGGACTGGGCGCAGATGCTCGAGCGCATGTACGCCAAGTACTGCGACCGCAAGGGCTTCCACATGGAAGTGCTGGAGGAATCTCCCGGCGAAGTCGCCGGCATCAAGAGCGCCTCCCTCAAGATCAGCGGCAGCTACGCCTACGGGCACCTGCGCACCGAGAACGGCGTGCACCGCCTGGTGAGGAAATCGCCGTTCGACTCGAACGCGCGCCGCCATACGTCGTTTGCCAGCGTGTTCGTGTATCCCGAGGTGGACGAGAACATCGAGGTGGAAGTGAATCCCGCGGACCTGCGCATCGATACCTACCGTGCCTCGGGCGCCGGCGGCCAGCACGTCAACAAGACCGATTCGGCCGTGCGCATCACGCATATGCCCACGAACATCGTGGTACAGTGCCAGAACGATCGTTCGCAGCACCGCAACCGCGCGGAAGCCATGGCGATGCTGAAATCGCGACTCTACGAGCTGGAACTGCGCAAGCTCCAGGCCGACCGCGACAAGCTGGCGTCGGCCAAGACCGACATCGAGTGGGGACATCAGATCCGCTCCTACGTACTCGACCAGTCGCGCATCAAGGACCTGCGCACCGGGGTGGAATTCGGAAACACCCAGAAGATACTCGACGGCGATCTCGACGATTTCATCAGCGCGAGCCTCAAGCAGGGCGTCTAGCAGCGAACATGTCGGATCAACCGATGCCGCAGGACGAAAACCAGATCATCGCCGAGCGCCGCGCGAAGCTCGCCGAGCTGCGCAAACGCGGTACCGCGTTTCCGAACGACTTTCGACGCGAACACCTCGCTGCCGAACTACACAACGCTTGGGGGGAGAAGGCCAACGAGGAGATCGAGCCGAAGGCCGCAGGAGTTTCCGTCGCCGGCCGCATGATGCTCAAGCGCGTCATGGGCAAGGCGAGCTTCGCCACCCTCCAGGACATGAGCGGGCGCATCCAGCTCTACGCCACTCGCGACGCTCTGGGCGAGGCGGCCTACGAAGCCTTCAAGCACTATGACCTGGGTGACATCCTCGGCGCGAAGGGGAGGCTGTTCAAAACCAAGACGGGCGAGCTGTCGGTCAAGGCGAAAGAATTGCGGCTGCTGACCAAGGCGCTGCGCCCGCTACCGGAGAAATTCCACGGTCTCGCCGACCAGGAACAGAAATACCGCCAGCGCTACGTCGACCTCGTCATGAGCGAGGAAACGCGCTCGGTGTTCCACACCCGCAGCCGCATCGTGCAGGCAATCCGCGAGTTCATGACCGGCAAGGGCTTCCTCGAAGTCGAGACGCCGATGATGCAACCGATCCCGGGCGGCGCCAACGCGAGACCTTTCAAAACCCACCACAACGCGCTCGACATGGACCTCTTCCTGCGCGTCGCCCCCGAGCTGTATCTCAAGAGGCTGGTCGTCGGCGGTTTCGAGAAGGTGTTCGAGATCAACCGCAACTTCAGGAACGAGGGCATCTCGACGCGCCACAACCCCGAGTTCACCATGCTCGAGTTCTACGAGGCCTACCGCGACTACCGCTACTTGATGGAACTCACCGAGGAAATGCTGCGCGCGGTGGCGCAGCAGGTGCTCGGCACCCTGCGGCTGCGCTACGGCGGGCACGATATCGACCTCGCCGCACCCTTCGAGCGGCTCTCCGTCGTGCAGGCGATCCGCAAGTTCCACCCGGAGATTTCCGAAGCCGATCTCGGCACCCGCGACCGCGTGGTCGTGATGCTCAAGAAGCGCTCGATCGATTTCAGCCAGCACGCGAAGGCTGGCCTCGGCGCGCTGCAACTGCACTTGTTCGAGGAAACGACGGAGGCCCAGCTGATCCAGCCGACTTTCATCGTCGACTACCCCGCGGAGGTATCGCCGCTCGCGCGGCGCAGCGACGCCGATCCGCAGGTGACCGACCGTTTCGAACTGTACGTCGCGGGGCGAGAACTCGCCAACGGATTCTCGGAACTCAAC
>JBGQFD010000137.1:0-7103 GCA_041496705.1 Gammaproteobacteria bacterium
CGCGCAACTGGAAGCGCGCGAGCGAGCGCGAACCGGCATCCCGAACCTGCGCGTCGCGTACAACAACGTGCACGGCTTCTACCTCGAGATCACCAACGCCCACGCCGCCAAGGTCCCCGCCGACTACCGCCGCCGCCAGACGCTGAAGAACGCCGAGCGCTACATCACCCCGGAGCTGAAGGAATTCGAGGACAAGGCGCTTTCGGCGCGCGACCGCGCGCTCGCCCTGGAGAAAGCGCTCTACGACGAGTTGCTGGTCCTGCTCGCGGCGCAGGTGCCCGCGCTGCAGCGCATCGCACGCGCGCTGGCGCAACTCGACGTGCTCGCCGATTTCGCCGCGCTCGCCGCAGAGCGCGACTACTGCCGTCCGGAATTCTCCTCCGAGATCGTTCTCGACATCGACGCCGGGCGGCACCCGGTGGTGGAGGAGCAGATCGACCGGTTCATCGCCAACGGGGCGAAACTCTCGCCGGCACGGCAGCTGCTCCTCATCACCGGCCCGAACATGGGCGGCAAGTCGACCTATATGCGCCAGGTCGCGCTCATCGTGCTCATGGCGCACGTCGGCTCCTTCGTACCCGCGAAATCCGCGCGCATCGGCGCGGTCGACCAGATTTTCACGCGCATCGGCGCCGCCGACGATCTCGCCGGGGGGCGCTCGACCTTCATGGTGGAGATGACCGAGTCGGCCAATATCCTGCACAACGCGACCGAGAAGAGCCTGGTGCTCATGGACGAGGTCGGGCGCGGTACGTCCACCTTCGACGGTCTTGCGCTCGCCTGGGCAATCGCGCGGCAGCTCCTCGAGCGGAACCGGTCGCTGACCCTCTTCGCCACGCATTACTTCGAAATGACGCGCCTCGCGCTCGACTACAAGGAGGCCGCCAACGTGCACCTCGACGCCATCGAGCACAAAGACACCATCGTGTTCCTCCACGCGGTCGAGGAAGGCCCGGCTTCGCAGAGCTACGGCCTGCAGGTGGCGCAGCTCGCCGGCGTGCCGAAGAGCGTCATTCGGAACGCGCAGCGCTATCTGCAGATGTTGGAGGACGCGAGCCTCGCCCGCGGCAGCCAGACGGACCTGTTCGCCGCCGGCAGGAAAGCGGAGGAACCGGCGCCGCAAGCCGATGCCCTGCGCGAGGCGCTCGACGCGGTCAGCCCGGACGATCTCACGCCGCGCGAGGCGCTCGAACTGCTCTACAAGCTGAAACGGCTTTGAGGCCGCGTTCCCTCGTCCTCCCCTTCGCGCTCGCGGCTTGCACCGCGCACCTCGCACCGCCCCTTCCCTCCCCGGTCGATGCGCCGATCCGCTTCGCGCTCATCGGCGACACGCCCTACAGCGAGCTCGAAGCGTCGGCGCTCGACGCGATGATCGCGCAGATGAACCGCGAGGATCTCGCCTTTGTCATTCACGTCGGCGACATCACCAGCGGCCGGGGGCCATGCACCGACGCGTGGTTCGAAGCGCGCAAGCGCCAGTTCGAAAAATTCCGGCATCCCTTGGTCATCATTCCCGGGGACAACGACTGGACCGACTGCCATCGCAGCGGGTTCGATCCCATGGAGCGGCTGGCGAAATTCCGCGAGATGTTCGAGTCCGGCTTCGAAAGCCTCGGCCAGAGACCTCTGCGGCTCGAGCGCCAGTCGGGGCGATACGCGGAATACCGCGAGCACGTGCGCTGGATCGCCGGCAACGTCCTCTTCGTCGGCGTTGACGTGCAGGGGAGCAACAACAACCTCGGCCGCACGCCCGCCATGGACGCCGAAACCCTTGCGCGCATGGCGGCGGTTTTCGCCTGGCTGGAGGAGAGCGAACGCCTCGCCGTGCAGAAAAAGCTCTCGGGAATGCTGATCTTCGCCCAGGCCGACCCGGACTTCGAGCGCAAGGCGCGGCGCAAAGGCGGAGACGGGTTCGCAGAGTTCCGCGCCGCGCTGCGCGATCTCGCCCTGCGATTCGGAAAGCCGGTGCTCTTCGTCAACGGCGATTCGCACTTCTACAAGCTCGACAAGCCGCTCGCCGATCCTGCAAGCGGCCTGCCGATCGCCAACTTCACCCGGGTGGTGGTGTTCGGCTCGCCGCAGACGCGCTGGATCCGCGCCGGCGTCGACCCGGCCTTGCCGCAGGTCTTCGAGCTGAGCCCGGTGCCTCAAACGGCACCGGGTCAGTAGCCCCGCCGGCGGCGCTAGCCCTGGTTGGGGCCGCCCTGCGGTCCGCGGTGATGCCGGCGCATGCGGCCGGCGCGGTCCATGCCGTCGCGAACCGCCACCCGCACCTGCTCCTTCTGCTTGGCGTCGAGCGCGTCGTAGACGTTGAACCAAGCGCCGCGCACCTGCTTGTGCGCCGCTTCCATCTGCTCGTGCATCTGCGCGCGCACCTGGTCGCTCATTTGCGCGAACTGCTTCAGGTCGGCGCCGGGCTTGTCGATCTCGGCGCGCAGTTTGGCGCGCGTTTCCTCGCCCTTGGTGCGCATCCCCTTGAAGGCTTCCCGCTGCGCGTCCCTCGCCTTCTGCCACAGCGCTTCCTGCTCCGCATTGAGATTCAACTGCTTGTGCAACCGCTCGTAGCCGCGCATCGGCCCCATGCCCTCTGGACCCATGCCTTCCGGACCGCGCGGACCGCCGGGCATCTGCGCCCAGCCCGAGCCCGCGGCGAGCGCCGCGACCGCGAACACCATGGCATTGATTGATTGTCTCTTGATCATCTTTCGCTCCTGGAGAATGTTCGAACTACGCCGGGCAGTCTGGCGGGCATTCGTATCCAGAGTATTGCCGCAGCGCGGCAAATGGTTGCAAATTGTTTCCGCAACCCGCGGAATCAATGCAAGTCGAGCGCGTGACCCTTGAGGGCTTCCAGCGGAACGTACTCCAGCACGTCCTCGTGCGTGGACTCGAGCACCACCTGAGGCGCCATGCCGGCCTTGTAGGCCTCGACCCAGCGCAGCACGTGCAGGCACCAGCGGTCGCCCGCATGCAGGCCCTTGAAGCGCATCTCCGGGCGCGGGGTGGAAAGGTCGTTGCCGCGCGAGCGGCTGAACTCGAGGAACTCAGCGGTCGTCTTGATGCAAACGAGATGCGCGACCCCTTCCATATTGTGCGTCGCGCAGCAGCCGTCGCGGAAGAAACCCGTGAGCGGCGCGTAGCTGCAGGCGAGCAGGGGGCCGCCGAGGACATTTTTTTCCTTGGAGAGGACCGAGCTCATGGAGGGATTCTAGCCGGAAAACCGGGTTCGAGAGCACGCGGTCGCCGCCTCATTACACAGAGCGCGACGTCGCCGACGAGATGTAGTGCTTGATCTGCCCGAGGTCGGCATCCATGACCTCGAAACGCTGCGGCAATTTCTCGAGGTTTTCAAATCCGCGCGGCCTTACCGGCTCCCGCCCGAGCGCTTCGCGGATGGTTTCGGCGAATTTCACCGGCTGCGCCGTTTCCATGCACACGAGCGGCACGCCCTTCTCCCGGTGCTCCAGACCGACCTTCACGCCGTCGGCGGTGTGGGGGTCGATCATGACGCCGTAGTCTTTCCAGACGCGGCGGATGGTCGCTACGCGGTCGGCGTGCCTGCTCGTTCCAGAAACGAATCCGGTCGCCGCGACGCACGGGAAATACTCCCCACCGGAAAGGTCGAGCACGCCCTCTCGGTCGAGCTTCTCCCACAGGCCGCGCAGCCTCGCCCCGTCGCGCCCGACGAGGTCGTACGCGTAGCGCTCGAAGTTGGAGGACTTGGAAATGTCCATCGAGGGACTGCTGGTCGCCTTCACCTCGGCCGTCTTGCGCACGCGGTAGCGCCCGGTCCGGAAAAATTCGTCGAGCACGTCGTTCTCGTTGGTGGCGACGATGAGCTTCCCGATCGGCAGGCCCATGCTCCGCGCGACGTGCCCGGCGTAGACGTTGCCGAAGTTTCCCGAGGGTACGGCGACGGAAACCGACTCGCCGTCCGCGCGCGTCGCGGCGAAGTAGCCCTTGAAGTAGTACACCACTTGCGCCGCGATGCGCGCCCAGTTGATCGAATTCACCGCGCCGATGCGATGCCTCGCCTTGAACGCAAAGTCGCCCGAGATCGCCTTGACGATGTCCTGGCAGTCGTCGAACACGCCGCGCACGGCGATGTTGAAGATGTTCGGGTCCTTGAGCGAATACATCTGCGCCGCCTGGAAGGCGCTCATGCGGCCAAGCGGCGAGAGCATGAAGACCTGCACGTTCTTCTTGCCGCGCAGCGCGTACTCGGCCGAGGAACCGGTGTCGCCGGAAGTGGCGCCGACGACGTTGATCCGCCTGCCGTCCTTGTCGAGCACGTATTCGAAGAGATTCCCGAGGAGCTGCAGCGCGATGTCCTTGAAGGCGAGCGAGGGCCCGTTGGCGAGACCGAGAAGAAACAAGCCCGGCTCGAGCTTTTTCAGCGGCGTGATGTCCTCGCTGCCGAAAATCTCCTTCGTGTAGGTCCTGTCGGCGAGGCGCTTCAGGTCAGTGGAAGGAATGTCATCGGCGAACTTCGCGAGGATCACGAACGCGAGCTCCGGGTAGCTCATGCCGCGCATCGTGGCGAGTTCCGCAGCACTCAGCTTCGGAAACTCCTCGGGCAGGAACAGGCCCCCGTCCGGTGCCAGGCCCTCGAGCATGATGTCGGTGAACGGCAGCGGCTTCCCCCCGCCGCGGGTGCTGAGGTAGCGCATCGGTGCCCTCAGGCCGGCCCCAGCTCCTCGAGCCGGATGCGCGTCACCTTGCCGGTCACTACCGGCAGCGCCTCGATCTTGGCGATGGCCGTATTGATGCTCTTCTCGCGCGTCTGGTGGGTGAGCATGATGATGTCCACCTGCTGCTCGCCTTCCGCCGGCTCGCGCTGCACCATGGCGTCGATGGAGATCGACGCGTCGGCGAGGATGCGGGTGATGTCGGCGAGCACTCCGGGGCGATCGGCGACCTGCATGCGCAGGTAGTAGGACGTCACCACCTCCTCCATCGGCAGCACCTGGAGGCTCGACATGCGGTCGGGCTGGAAGGCGAGGTGCGGCACGCGGTGCTCGGGATCGGCGGTGTGCAGGCGGGTGATGTCGACGAGATCCGCAACCACGGCGCTGCCGGTCGGCTCGGCACCGGCGCCGGCTCCGTAGTACAGCGTCTGTCCCACCGCGTCGCCCTTTACCAGCACCGCGTTCATCACGCCCTCGACGTTGGCGATCAGCCGCCGCGCCGGGACGAGGGTCGGATGCACGCGCAGCTCGATGCCCTCCTTCACGTGCTTGGTGATGCCCAGGAGCTTGATGCGGTAGCCGAGCTGCTCGGCGTAGCGGATGTCGGCCTGCGTCAGCTTCGAGATGCCTTCCTTGTAGCATTTGTCGAACTGCATCGGGATGCCGAAGGCGATCGCCGCCATGATGGTCAGCTTGTGCGCCGCGTCCACGCCCTCGATGTCGAAGGTGGGGTCGGCTTCGGCGTAACCGAGCTTCTGCGCCTGCGCGAGCACGGTGTCGAACGCGAGGCCCTTGTCGCGCATTTCCGAGAGGATGAAATTGGAGGTGCCGTTGATGATGCCGGCGATCCACTCGATGCGGTTGGCGGTGAGGCCTTCGCGCAGCGCCTTGATGATGGGAATGCCGCCGGCGACCGCCCCCTCGAAGGCGACCATCACGCCCTTCTTCTGCGCCGCGGCGAAGATCGCGTTGCCGTGGGTCGCGAGCAGCGCTTTGTTGGCGGTGACCACGTGCTTGCCATTTTCTATCGCGGCGAGCACCAGGTCTTTCGCGACGGTAGTGCCGCCAATCAGCTCGATCACGATGTCGACCTCGGGATCGCGCACGACCTCGAACGCGTCGGCGGTGACGCGCGCCTTGCCGCCGGTGAGGTTCTTCGCCTTCTCGAGCTCCTTGTCGGCGACGACACTGATCTGAATCGCGCGGCCGGCGCGGCGCGAGATCTCCTCGCGGTTGCGCGCCAGCACCGCCCAGGTGCCCCCGCCCACCGTGCCGATGCCGAGCAGCCCCACGTTGATCGGTTTCATTTGAGCTTTTTCCCGAAATGGAACGAGGTGACCACCATGCCCTCGCGGAAGTAGAACTTGTGCGCCTGGGTTCGCTGCGTTCCCGAGTCGAGCGAAAGGTTGTCGAAGCCCAGCGCGCGCGCCTTGCGTTCAAGGTGGCCGAGCAGCGTGCGGCCCACGCCGGTCGAGCGCCGCTTCTCGTCGGTGACGAGGTCGTCGACGTAGAGCTGCGTGCCGGTGAAGGTGTTTTCGTAGAGACGGTATACGGCGACCCCGGCCACCTCGGTTCCTTCGATCACAACGCACATGCGCGCGCCGCCTGCGAAGACCCGCTGCATCTTCGCCGCGTACTCCGCCGGCAGCGCGGTGCGCAGTTGCCGGTGCACGGCTTCGGCCTTCCCGAGCCAGTCCGGGGCGACGACGGCGCCCCTGTCGTCGGTGATGTCGATGATGTTCATGCGCGGACCAGCCCGTCCTTGCGGAACATCTCCTTGATGCCGCGGATCGCCTGGCGCGTGCGCGCCTCATTCTCGATGAGCGCGATGCGCACGTGGCCGTCGCCGTAGTCGCCGAAGCCGATGCCCGGGGACACCGCCACCTTGGCGTCGGTGAGAATCTTCTTCGCGAATTCCAGCGACCCGAGCTTGGCGTACGGTTCGGGGATCTTCGCCCACAGGTACATCGAGGCCCTGGGAGTGTCGACCTGCCAGCCGGCCTCGTGCAGGCCGGGCACCATGACGTCGCGGCGCTTCTGGTACTTCAGTCGGTGCTCCTCGACGCAGTCCTGCGGGCCTTCCAGCGCCACGATCGAGGCCACCTGGATCGGCGTGAAGGTGCCGTAGTCGTGGTAGCTCTTTATGCGCGCGAGCGCGTTCACCAAGTCGGCGTTGCCCACCATGAAGCCGATGCGCCAGCCGGCCATGTTGTAGCTCTTCGACATGGTGAAGAACTCCACCGCGACCTCGCGCGCGCCGGGCACCTGCATGATCGAAGGCGCCTTCCAGCCGTCGAAGGTGATGTCGGCGTAGGCGAGGTCGTGCACGACGAAGATATCGTGCGCCCGGGCGAGAGCGATCACGCGCTCGAAGAAATCCAGCTCGACGCACATCGCCGTGGGATTCGAGGGAAA
>JBGQFD010000138.1:0-7070 GCA_041496705.1 Gammaproteobacteria bacterium
ATCACCGTTTCCTTGATCTGCTTGACGACGTAGTCGCGCATGTTGGGCGCGATCTTGCCGTCGCCCTGGTAGGGGACGTGCATCATCACGGTCTCGCCGCCGTATTTCTGGCGGATGAGCTCGAACCACTTCATGAAGGTGAAGCAGCCGGTGTAGGAGAGCAGCAGCACGTCGGGCTTGGGCAGCGGCTCGCCGGTCGGACCGATGTCGCCTTCGAGCATCATGCCCAGGTCGGCCTTGACGTAGGTGCAGACGTCCTCCGAATGCCCGTCGCGCTCGGCGTCCATGATCATCTTGCCGGAGCGCTTGCGCATCGCGTTTTGCAGCGCGTTGGTTTCCGGCAGACTGCGCGCGAGATTGAAGCACATCAGCAGCTCGTTGAGATTCCCCGGCACGAAGGTGGCGGCGATCTTGCGGCCCTCGTCGTGCGCGGTGGCGAGCTCGTGGTAGTTGCGGTTGATCATCTCCTTCTGCAGGAGCATTGAGTCCTCTTTCTGCACCGGCGCCGGCTTCTTCTTCGGCGCGCTCGAGGGCATCATCTGGATCGGGGTGCTCATGCGCTGGCCTCCTTGATTTCGGATCGTTGTTTCATCACGCGGCGCTCCACAGCTTGATGGAATCGGCAAAGGTGCCGGCCTGTTCCCGAATCGGGGCCATCTGGCCGGTGTTCTCGGCGTACTTGAACGCGGTGTAGGGGATCTTATGCTTGCCGAGAATGTCGAGCAGCATCGGGCGGTCGAGCAGCGCCGGATCGCAGAACGAGGGCGCGGCGAAGATCACGCCCTCGGCGGCGGTGTTCTTGACCTGCTTGAGCAGGTACTGGCCTTTTTCCTCGCGCTTGTTCTCCCACTTGGAGGCGGTCGACACCGAGCGATGCAGGAAGGCTTTCGACAGCTCCTCGAGCGGGTCGCCGGTGACGGGGACGTCGTCCATCAGCCAGCGCATGATGAGCATGAAATCGTCGTCGACAATATAGCAGCCCGACATCTCGATCGACTTGATCAGCCCGAGCGGCGGCTGCTCGCAGAACGAGCCGGTGAGGGCAATGCGGGCGTTGTCGCGCTTCGGGCGGCTCTCGGCGTCTGCCGCGACTATGTAGTCGCGCACCAGCTGCGTGTGCTCCTCCGGCGGCAGCAGCATGCCGGCGCGGGTGACCAGGTAGACCTCGGCGGTCGGTGCCTGCCACGGCTTCTGCGAGCGGAACGCGTACAGCTCGCGCATGGCGTGGCGGTTCTCGTTGTAAACGGCGATCGAGTTTCGCAGCGCCTCGTCGGTGACCGGCTTGCCGGCGAGCTTGCCGAGATCGTCGCGCAGCACCTGCAATTCGTGCACGTAGTACTCACCGCCGATGCCGTCGTCGAAGTTCTGCGGCACGTCGAAGTAGCGCACGTACTTGTCTTTGAACAGGATCTGCCACATGCCGGAGAGGTTGCGGATGACGTCGCAGATCGAGGGGAACAGCATGCCGTCCATGCAGTCCAGCCGCCCGGTGAGGCCGAGCTCGAGGGTCGAGCGCGGGATGCGGCAGATGTAGCTCTGGTAGTAGGCATCGCCCTGGATCACTTCCATCTGGTCGCCGCCGCCGAGGATCCCCACCGGCAGCATGCCGGCGGCGTGCACGATCTCGCGCGGCACGTAGATCGGCATGTAGCCGATCGCCTTGCGGCCCGGTGCCGCCGCCTTCCATTCCTTCACGGCGTTGAAGTGCAGGTCCTCGAACAGGGCCTGGCAGCGTTGCATTATGTCGGTGAGTTTGCTCATCAGCAGTGCTCCCATTGCGCGTCGCGCTTGGCGATGAACGCGGCGAGGCCTTCGTTCGCGTCGCGGGTTTTCATGAGTTGCTCCAGGTACAGCCGCTCGACTTGGGCGAGGCGGCGCTTCACTTCGGGGACGAATCCGCCGCGCGCAGCCGCAACGGCACACGCCAGGGCGGCCGCGCTCTTCTTCGCGAAATGTGCCTCGAAATAGGCGAGGGCCGCCGCTTGCGGATCGTCGGCCACCTCGTGCACCAGGCCCAGGGTTCTGGCCTCGGTGGCGTCGATGGAGCGCCCTGTATACAAGAGGTCTTCCGCCGCGCCCTGTCCGATGCGTATGGGTAGCAGGCAGGATGCCGCGGGGGCGAATACTCCCAGCTTGATTTCGGGCTGGCCAAACTGGGCGTCGCGGCCGGCAAAGATGAGGCTGCCTGCGAGCGCGAGTTCGAGTCCTCCGCCCAGACACTGGCCGCTTACCGCGACCAGGATGGGACGCGGCCATTCGAGCATGTCGGTGAGCAGTCGGTGCAGGCTCGCGAGCATCTCCGCACACCGGTCGGGAAGGTGTTCTTCGACGCTAGCGCCAAAACTGAAGTGTGGCCCCTCGGCGTCGATCAGCGCAGCGCGCACCACGCCGGGCTGTGCGTACGCGGCAAAGCATTGCCCGAGCGAGGCGATCATCGTCGAGTCGAGGATGTTCGCTTTGGGACGATCGAGCCGCAGTCGCAGCAGCGACTCGTCCCGGTCCAGCCAGATCTCGACCGGGCCCGTTGCGGCGAGGCCGTGGGTGGGAGACGCGTTCATTTCGCGCGTCCGGGCTGGATGCGCTCGGTGAGCGCATCCGTCCAGCCTTCGCCCCGGGCGATGGCCTGACGCAGCGCGATGAAGTCGACCTCGCGGTCTTCCTTGGTTCCCTCGTGGAAGGCGCGGAATCCGGCGCGGCCCTCGGTCATCATGTTGAGCGCGAGCCAGGCGCGGTGGTTTTCCTTGTTGCGGTTCCAGGCCTCGAGCTTTGGCTTGCGCAGCTCCTCGACTGTCTTGGTGGTGCAGTCCGGCATGGTGAGAAGGAGCTTCGCGCACAGGGCTTCGACCTTGGCGTCGAGCTGAGACAGATCGACGCTGCCTGTGGCCATCAGCACCTTGCCTTCGCGCGCGGCCTCGCCGGTCTTGAAATCGCCGAAGACGATGCGCCCGAACTCGTCGGAGTAGCGCTGCGTCTCGACCAGAGGGTTGGCGATGAACTTGCCCTCCACTTTGAGCGCGGGCGCGATGTCGACGAGCATGCCCCAGTGGTAGGCCTTGTGGGCGGAGAAGGGCTCGCACAGGACGCACGCCGCCATGGCGCGGTCGGCGCCGATGATGGGCGGCAGGAAATCAGTCGCGCCCCCGATCGGCGCCGAGCCGTGCTTGGGTCCCGCCTGCCCGAAGCGGGCGAGATCCTGCGCGACGGAGAAGTCGCAGGCCATGCCCAACTCCTGGCCGCCGCCGATGCGCAGACCGTTGACGCGGCAGATCACCGGCTTGTCGCAAACGAGGACCGAGGAGACCATGTCGTTGAATACGCGCATGTACTGGCGGTATTCTTGGGGTCGGCCGGCGTAGTACTCGGCGTACTCCGCGGTATTGCCGCCCGAACAGAAGGCCTTGTTTCCCGAGGCCGTGAACACTACGGCACTGACGTCCCGGGCGTTGGATGCCGCGCGAAAGGCCATGATCACGCCCTTGGCCATCTCGGTCGTGTAGGAGTTGTACTGGTCGGGGTTGTCGAGCCAGATCCACGCGTTGAACAAGTGCGGGACGGTCTTGCCCTCCGGGGTCAGGGCGGGACGCTTCTCGTAGCGCACGCCCCTGGCGACATAGCCTTCCACCAGATCGTGGCTCTTGAGTACAAAGGGCGCTGCGGGTGTATTCATGGTTCCTCCTGGTGCTTGCCGCCTTCCGGTAGCCGGCTTGACCGTTCCACCGGCCAATCTCTATAATGGTATTATAGTACCATTATACGATCAAAGGCCACAAGGCTGATGCTGATTTTCTACCTGTTCCCGGCACGGGGATTTGCGTTAGATCAAATCCGGCCGCATCCCGGACCCTAGAATCCGTGGAAGACGGGGATCAGGAGGAATCCAATGGCTGAGACACCGCTAGCGAGGCCCGAGGCATCCAGCATTTCCATCGCGCTCACCGGGAGCGGTGGCGCCGGGGTGATGACGGCGGGCACCATGCTCCTGAATGCTGCCGCCGAAGCCGGATGGTACGGCCTGATGGTGCGCTCCAGCGGTCCCCAGATTCGTGGGGGCGAAGCCGCCGCACTGCTGCGGATCGCCGCCCGGCCGGTCGACTGCCTCGACGATCGCTTCGACCTGGTGATCGGAGCCGATTGGCAGAACATCCACCGCTTCGCCGACGAGATTCCCCTGGATGCGGCGAGCGTCATGGTAGGAGACCCGGACCAGGGAACCCCGCCCGAGGTCTTCCTCAAACAGGGTCCGCGCCTGGGGCACGTTCCCTTCAAGAAGATCGCCAAATCGATTCCCGGGAGCTGGCCGAACATGATCATGCTGGGCGTGGCGGCGGCGTCGATCGGTTTGCCCCTCGATGCGCTGCGGAACGCGCTGCGCAAGTCGTACAAGAAGGGCGGTGAGGGGCTGGCAGCCAGGCTTGCGGCGGCCGACGCCGGCATCGCCGCGGCCCAGGCGTTGCCCGCGATCCCGCGCCTGGTTTCGGCGAGGCGCACCGACAAGGCGCGCTGGTTGATCACGGGCAACGAAGCGGCGGGCTACGGCGCGATACGAGGTGGAGTGCGTTTTGCCGCCGCCTACCCGATCACGCCGGCAACCGAGGTCTTGGAGTGGCTGGCCCCAGCGCTTTCCCGCGTCGGCGGGATCCTGGTGCAGGCCGAGGACGAACTCGCCTCCATCAACATGGCCATCGGCGCCTCTTTCGGCGGCGTGCCGTCGCTCACGGCGACGGCGGGACCAGGGCTCTCGCTCATGACCGAGGCGCTGGGGCTCGCGGTCGCCGCGGAGGTGCCCGTCGTGGTGGTCGACGTCATGCGCGGCGGGCCGTCGACGGGCATCCCGGCGAAGAGCGAGCAAAGCGACGTCAACATTGCCGTGTACGGGCTGCATGGCGACGCGCCCCGTGTGGTGGTCGCACCCAATTCGATCGCGGACTGTCTCACCGCCACGCAATGGGCCGTGCACCTGGCGGAATGCCTGCAGGTGCCGGCGATCGTTCTTTCCGATCAGTATTTCGGTCAGACCCGCGGAGTCGTGGATCGTCCTGCGGACTTGAATTTCATCGGGGAGAGGTCCCGCGCTAAGGGCGGCGCAGAGGCCTACAAACGCTACGCCGCAACACCGTCCGGCGTATCACCGATGGCCGTCCCGGGCACGCCCGGCACCGCTTATACCGCCGAGGGGCTGGAACACAACGAGCGCGGCATTCCGTCGAGCCAGTCGGCCGACCACGTCGCCCAGCTTGCGAAGCGGGAGAAAAAGCTCCGACTGCACGACTACGGCCGACACTGGGCCGAACTCGCAGGCGAGGGTGAGGTGGCGGTGGTGACCTTCGGCTCGTGTACCGGACCCGTGCGCGAGGCGCTTGCACGCATCGCGGCGGAAGGCGGCAGGGCGCGGCTGGTGTCGATGCGGCTGCTCGCGCCGGCACAGCCCGAACGTCTGGCTCGAGCGCTCGAAGGAGCGAAGCGCGTGCTGGTGGTGGAACAGAATCAGGGCGCGCAGTTCTATCGATATCTGCGCGCGCACTTCGAGCTTCCCGGCGAAGTGCGCAGCTTCCACCGTCCCGGCCCGCTGCCCATCCGCCCCGGCGAAATCTACCGACAAATCACCGAATGGAGTCGCGCATGACGACCGCTGCCGCCGCAGTTCCCCTCACCGCACAGGCGTTCAAGACCGACTACAGACCGATCTGGTGCCCGGGGTGCGGCGACTACTCCGTCCTCGCCGCGTTCACCAAGGCGTTCGCGATGCTCGAGCTGAGGCCGGAAAACATCGCCGTCGTATCGGGCATCGGCTGCTCCTCGCGCATACCGGCCTATACCAGTTGCTACGGTTTCCATGGCGTGCACGGTCGCGCACTGGCGGCCGGGACCGGGCTCAAGATCGCGCGGCCCGATCTGACCGTGCTGGTCGCGGGCGGCGACGGCGACGGCTACTCGATCGGCGGCAACCACTTTCTGCATTCCTGCCGCCGCAACGTCGATCTCACCTACGTCGTGATGGACAATCACGTATATGGCATGACCAAGGGACAGCCTTCGCCGACGACGGAACCCGACTGGGACTCGAAGCTCTCGCCCGGCGGTACCGGCTTGCGCACCTTCCATCCGCTGGTGATCGCACTCGCCGCAGGTGCCAATTTCATCGCGCGCGCCTTTTCCGGGGATCCGAACGGCACCGCGCAAATTCTCGCCGAAGCCATCCGCACTCCCGGATTCTCGTTCGTCGAAATTCTCAGTCCCTGCGTGACGTTCCGTCCCGAGCAGCGCGGCTGGAAAGACCAGGTGCGCGCGGCACCCGTCGCTCCGACTGACGACCCGGCACGCGCCGCCAAGCGCATAATGACCGACGACGGATTCAACATCGGCGTGCTCTACAAGGGAGCGCGAAAACCGTTTCAGCCGCCGGTGGGCAGTGGCACCCGCCTTCCCGCCGATCTCGAAGCGGAGTTCAGCATATGAGTCCGGCCAAGCCTGCGAGGAAGATCAAGACGCGGCGGGACGCGGCGAAGCGCGGCGGACCGGGGCGGAAATCCGCGGGAGCGCGGACCGGAGGCGACCGCGCCGATTTTCTGGCCCGCGCTTGGGTCATGGAGGTCGAAGCGGCCGAGCGTTACGCGATGCTTGCCGACGCAATGGAAGAGCACAACAATCGCGACGTTGCGGAGCTGTTCCGCAAGCTCGCCCGCATCGAGCAACTGCACGCGGACCAGCTCGCGGCGGAAAGTCCGTCCGCGCGTCCGCCCGGGCTCCCGGCCGGCGGCATGCGCTGGGACGAAGGCGAGGAGGGGCCCGAAACCGCCGACCCGGGGGACCTCCACTACCGCATGCAGCCGTATCACGCGCTGGCGATCGCCCTGGCGTGCGAGAAGCGCGCAAACCGGTTTTTCGCCAACTACGCGCGCAAGGCGCGGAACCCCGCGGTGCGCAAGGCGGCCGGGGAGATGGCGGAGGAAGAGGCCGGGCACGTGCGGCTGATCGAGGATTGGCTCAAGCGGACGCCGGAGCCGGTCAGCGGCTGGGACGACGATCCGGACCCGCCGGTGCTCTCGGACTGAAGGCGAAGGTCCAGTGGA
>JBGQFD010000139.1:0-6944 GCA_041496705.1 Gammaproteobacteria bacterium
AGCGCTGATCTCATCCAGGGCGGGCCGAACATGAACGATAGTTTCCTCGCACGCTTCCGGAATTTCTGCCTCACCCTCGGCATTCGCCGTTGGCCGCATGCGCTCCTTGCCGCGGGCGTTATCGGCTTCGCTGGCGCGCCGGCAACCGCGGTCGCGCAGCCCGCCGCGCAGTCCACCGAAAAGTTTCCGAACGAAGTCTGCCTGTCGTGTCACGGAAACGAGGGATTCGCGGTCCCCGGCACAGATGGGAAAACGCGCTCGCTGCATGTGGTCAAGGACCGGTTCGAGCAAAGCGTCCACGGCAAGCGGTCTTGCGTCGAGTGTCACAAGGATATCACCGACATCCCGCACCAGAAGGGCGTGCGCAGGGTCAGCTGCGTGACCTGCCACGAGGAGTTGTGGGCAACCGCGAAGAAGGAGGGGAAGACCCAGGAGTTCGCGAGGCTGGGCGTGGTCGTGGACCAGATCGAGCGCTACATGAAATCCATCCACGCCCGCCCGAGCAGGGAAGACCAGTCGCGCACGAACGCAACCTGCTACAACTGTCACGACGCCCACTACGTTTATCCGCCGGGAAGCGCGGCGCGGGCTCAATGGCACCTGGGCATACCGAACGTCTGCGGAAAATGCCATAGCGCACAACGCGACGAGTATGTGGACTCGGTCCACGGCAGGCAGGTCATGGCAGCGGGCAATGCCGCAGCTCCAGTCTGCTCGGATTGCCATACGACCCATGACGTGGACCGGCCGAAACTCGACGCGATCAAGCTCGTCATCACCCGGAACTGCGGAACCTGCCACTCGGCGAACCTGAAATCCTACGCGAACACCTACCATGGCCAGGTCAGCACTCTGGGCTACGCCTATACCGCGACCTGCTTCGACTGCCACGGCAACCACGATATCCAGCGGGTGAGCCATCCGCGATCCACCGTGCACCCGAACAACCGCCTGCAAACCTGCCAGAAATGCCACACCGGGGCGACGGCGGGGTTCGTGACATTCCAGCCCCACGCGAATACCCACGACTACGCTCGTTATCCGTACATGTGGGTCGTGTCGAAGTTCATGATGGCGCTGATCATGGGGGTGTTCCTCTTCTTCTGGACGCATTGCGCGCTGTGGTTCTACCGGGAATACAAGGAGCGCAAAGAGGGCAAGGGCCGGCCGCACGTGCTGACTGCCGGAATGCCGCAACTGAAGGGCAAGCACTACCGGCGCTTCGGGCCGATGTGGAGGCTGGCCCACCTCTTTTTCGCGCTGTCGTTGATGGTGCTTTCGCTCACCGGCATGGCGGCGTTCTACGCCGAGACTGCCTGGGCCCAATTCGTGGTAAGGGTGCTCGGCGGCCCGCAGGCGGCGGCGATCATCCACCGCGTCGCCGGGGTGACCATACTGGGGATATTTCTCGCGCACCTCGTCTACTTCATCGTCCGGCTGGCCCCGCAGTGGCGGACCTTCAAGTGGTTCGGGCACACCTCGCTGATACCGAGCTTGCAGGACCTCAGGGACATGATCGCCATGTTCAAATGGTTCCTCGGCAAAGGGCCGCGGCCGGTGTTCGGCCGGTGGTCTTATTGGCAGAGGTTCGACTACTGGGCGCCGTTCTGGGGCCTGACGATCGTCGGGGGCAGCGGGCTGATGCTGTGGTTCAAGGAACTGACCGCCGCGGTGTGGCCGGGATGGATCTTCAACATAGCCATGCTCGCCCACGGGGAGGAGGCGTTCCTCGCCATCGTGTTCCTGTTCACCGTGCACTTCTTCAACGACCATTTCCGGCCGGACAAGTATCCCCCACCGGATACCTCGATGTTCACCGGCGTGCTGTCCCTGGAGGAATTCGCGCGGGAGCACACTCTGGAATACGAGGAACTGCTGAAAAGCGGCCGGCTCGAAAACTACCTGGTGGACGCCCCGTCACCGCAGCTGACCCTCGGCTCGAAGATCTTGGGGATCGTTCTGCTCGCCTTCGGGCTGACGTTGCTCGCCCTCGTGCTGATTGGCTTCGCAGGCAGCATGCTTCCGGGCAAGTGATCGCGTGACGAGATCGGCGCCGCATCACCGCGCCGCTGCTACTTGCGGAGCGTCAGGATCCACCGGGCAATCAGATTCAGGTCCTTGTCGCTCGTCTTCTTGAGCGAGTTCTCGTGGACGGGCTTCGACTTGACCGAGGCAGCGAGGTCGGCGGCGCTCTTGCCCTTGAACTTCGCGGCGCTGTCCTGCAATGCGGGCCCGACTTTCTTCTTGTCGATATCGTGGCAATTCAAACATCCGCGCTCCTTCGCCTCCGATTTCGCCTGCTCGGCATCGACTTTCTGGGCAACCGCGGTGGCGTGGAACACGACGGCGAGGATTCCTGCTGCTATTGGGATGACAGCGCGCTGCATGCTTGCTCCTTGTGTTGAACGACAAATCAGGGCAGGACTCGCGACCGAAGCCTTCCGCAAATCCCTTTGTCCCGGCTAGTATTCCGGCCCTTTGGCGGCCGGGTTTGACATAGATCAAAAGCGCCCCGGTCAATGTTGCTATACATACGATAAGAACGAGGGCTTAGCTAGTCGTTTGCGTGTCCCGAACGGGGGCGCGCGGGGAACCAAAGGTGTCAATCGGGCCGACGGCGAATGGAGTCGGCGTTGCGAGTTGCCTCACGAAAGACGGCGCAGGTGAGACGAAGAAGAAGAATCGGCACGATGGACCATGCTACGAGATCGGTCGGGCAACGACGGTGCACACAGGCCGTCGCCGTGCGGTATCCGCGTAACCTTCAGCTCCAAAATCAACAGCAGCAAACCTCGATCTGGGAGGTATCCCCGTGAAGCGAACGACCTTACTTAGTCTGCTCAGCAGCGTGTGCGCGATGTCGATCGCGCTTGCCGGAGTATTTGCCAGCCCTGCGCTGGCGCAGAATCCCCCCGGCCCCGAAGTCTGCGCGGCCTGCCATGCGGCACAGGCGGAGAGCTTCGCCGACTCGGTGCACGGCCAAAAGGGGCATCCGCGCAGTCCGGCGAACGCCGGCGGGTGCGTCGTGTGCCACGGCGACGGCACCGAGCACGTCAAGGCCGGCGGCGGCAGGGGCGTCGGCGGGATCATCAACCCCAGCCCACGCAACAAGTCGATGCCCGCCGAGGAGAAGAGCAAGATCTGCCTGAGTTGCCACAGCACCGATCGGCACCTCGCTTTTTGGGACGCGGGCCAGCACAAGAAGAATGACGTGACCTGCAGCAATTGCCATAACCCCCACACGGATCGGTCGCTGAACAACGACAAGATGCTCAGGGTCGACACGCCCGCGGCCACCCCGTACCGGACCACGGTGCGGCAACTCGCGTACGAGACTTGCGTCGCCTGCCACAGGGAGCAGCGTGCGCAGATCCTCAAGCCCTCGCACCACCCGATCGTCGAGGGCAAGGTGCAGTGCCACGACTGCCATGAGCCGCACGGCGCGATGACGCCGGTCATGCTCAGGGCCGAGTCCTACCGGGATCTGTGTCTGACCTGCCATACCGACAAGCGCGGCCCGTGGATCTGGGAGCACCGGCCGGCGGCGGAAAACTGCGCCATCTGCCACACGCCGCACGGCTCGTCGCATAACCGGCTGCTCGCCCAAAAACCGCCGGCGCTGTGCGCGGACTGCCATCAGGGCGGCCACACGCACGGCATCTATGACGGGAGAGGAACCATACCCGGGCAAAACCCGGGGAACATCCGGATCGAAAACAGCGGTTGCATCAACTGCCATCGCCAGATCCACGGCAGCAACGCCCCGGCGTCGGCATTTGGTCGATTCTTCCTTAGGTAGAAGGGAACAACATGAACAGGAAACTCATACCTTTCCTCGTA
Source organism: Gammaproteobacteria bacterium (assembly GCA_041496705.1). GTDB lineage: Bacteria > Pseudomonadota > Gammaproteobacteria > Burkholderiales > SG8-39 > VBDM01. The sequence continues at coordinate 3,841 of JBGQFD010000139.1, forward strand.
GGTTCTCTGCTTGCGGCCACCGCTGCTGCGGCCGCAGACGACGAATTCACCTTGAGCGGGAGCGTCAGCATAGGCGCGCGCGGCACCAGCCGGGAAGGCGGTACCCGTAACGGAGCGAACGCCACGTCCGCGACCACCACGGCGCCGTTCACCGGTCCCCGCGACGAAGCCAAGCTCAATGAATACCGGGACGTGAGCGGCGGCGCGATCGGCAACATCGACCTCCAGGGCAGGAGCAGCCAGGACTATGTGCGCTTCTTCGGCGAGAATATCGGCCGCGACGATGAGTTCCTGAATCTGCGCGGCGGTCAGTACGGCGAATTCAAGTACCAGCTGTACCAGGACAAGATGCCGCACAACCTGTCGTGGAACGCGCTGACGCCGCTCAGCGGGACCGGCGGAACGCTTTTGACCGGCCCCGGCGGCGTTTATCCCAGTACACCCGGCACCAACGCCCAGCTCGAGAATTCGGCGAACTGGAAGGCATTCGATTACAAGCTGCAGCGGAACACTTACGCCGGTAATTTCGAGTTCACGGCCAATTCGCCGTGGCACGTCCGCGTCGATTACGTTGAAAACCAGATGGAGGGCGTGCGGCCGCAGAGCAGTCGGCTCGGCACCGGTTCGGGCAACGGCATGATCGAGTTCGGCGTACCGGTCGATTACAAGACCAAAACGTACTCCCTGGACACCGGATACTCGACCAAGGAAGGCAGCTGGCGCTTCAGCGTGCTCGACAGCAAGTTCACCAACGGCAACCCCCTGATGCAATGGACCAACTTCTACATGCAGAACGCGCTCGACACCAACCTGCTGCCTCCCGACAACGACCTGAAGAGGGTGAGCTTCAATGGCATGCTGAGGCAATTGCCGCTGGATTCGACGCTGGCGGTGCGCTTCACCTGGAGCAAGCAGACCAACAACTTTGGCGTGACCTCTGGCGGTCTCATGCCGACCTCGAGCGCGTCACCGCCGCCGGTCGGCGGGGTCGGAACGCTCGTCACGACGCCGAGCTCCGGTACCTTTAACGGCGATACCGAGACCAGGACTGCATCCCTTTCGTACACCTCCGCCTGGGGCGGAGGAGTGGACAGCAGGATCTACTGGAACTACTACGACACGCTGAACAATTCGACCGTGGTTACCTACGCTCAGGGTTTCCTCGGAACGGGCCCCTGCCCGGGGGCGAGTTTCGCATCAACTTCCACGGCGACACAGTTTTGTATCGGCCCCTATCCCAATTCGCTGCTTTCGTACAACAAGCAGGACTACGGCATCGATGTGGGGTGGCGCATCAACCGGGGAAACAAGGTTTCGGGCGGCGCGAACTTGCTCGAGGTCGATCGCGAAGGCCGGGAAGACGCAGAATTGACCAAGGAGAGCAAGTTCTGGCTCGAATACAAGAACAGCATGCTGGAAAGCCTGAGCGGGCGGCTCAAATACCAGTTCTTGCGTCGCCGCTCCGACCTGAATCCGGCATTTCCTCCCGGCACGAGCCCCTTCTTGAACAATACCGGAGCCCCCAATACCGGATTCACGCCGGCCCAGGTGCCGTACTACTACCGTGCCTACGACGTCTCGAACAACGACCAGAACCAGATCAAGCTGGTGCTCGACTGGACGCCGATGCCCTTGCTCGACACGGGCTTCGAGCTCGGGCTGAAGAAAACCGACTACAAGGCGCTCTACTACGGCCGGACCGACGACCTGCGCCAGGAGTACAACGTGACGGTTTCATTCGGCAATCCCAAGCAGTTCCGGATCACCGGCTTGGCGAACTACGAGATCGTCGAATTTAATCAGGCGTATCGCAACATTGCGGCGGGCCAAAGCCCGACTCCCGGCGGGACGCAGACTACCACTACCTTCGATTGGGGTACCAAGAACACGCAGACGAATCGTCTGTTCGGTCTCATCGCGGACTGGCCGGTGATCGAGCGCCTGGCGCTGAAGGGTTCCTACACCTGGACGAAGACCGGCGGCGGCGTGGACTTTACGAGCGGTTCGCCTTTCACGCCGGCTGGTCAGGGGAACTACAACGGCGGGCCTCTCGTAAACTACGTGACCGACAATACCAAGAAGCAGACGCTCAATCTGAAGGGCGACTACAAGTTCGACAAGCGCTGGAGCGCCACGCTCGGCTACGTGCACGAGAAGTACGATTACGCGGACGACCAGATGCGCAGCTACCAGAGCTACTACCCGTATTACCAGAATCTGGGCGGGACGAATCTTTCCTGGTTTTCGGGCGCTTTCGCCAACCCCAGCTACAAGCTGGATGTGTATTACGTGATGGGAACCTACAAGTTCTAGGCCAGGCGGCTGCAAGCGGCGCGGCGGATGATTTCCGCCGCGCCGTTTCTCTTTCGGGACCCTAGCTGCTCGGGCGGAGTCGGTTAGCCAGGACTGGCTTCATCCCCGGGATCGGTTTTTCCCGAGTCCCTTAGCGCACCTCGGTGTCGATTGTCACGGCGACGCCCGAGGCGCCGACCTTCACCGGAGCGCTCAAGCCCTGGATATCGCCGGCCTGCGGGGTCGCGTTCGCGGTCTTCGAGACGCGCGCGCCCACCACGATCCGCGTCTGGCCGGAGAGCTTCATCTGCGGCGACATCGCCATCGAATCGTCGAGCACGAAGCTGACCGGGAGGTCCCGCGCCTGCTTGCGCAACACCGCCAGGGGAATGCGCGGTCCCTCGGCGGCGCGCGCGAAAATGAATACCGTGTCGGTGGGGGCGACCTTCCCGGCGAGCGCCGGCGCCAGCGTGGCCGTGCCCGAGACGCGCGCCGGTGCGGCGACGGGCGTCTGCGTCGGACCAGCGGCGGGCGTCTGCGCCTTCCCGGCCGCCGGACGCATGCCCCCGAGCTCGCGCGCCTCGGCGATGCTCGCCTGCAGGGAGTCGGCGAACTGCGAAGCTGGCGGCACCAGGCCGCGGATGCGCTCCCAGTGGCGCACCGCCTCAGCATAGTTCTTGCGGTCGAAGGCGGCGGTGCCGGCAAGGGCCAGAGCCTTGATGTTGTTCGGATCGGCGGCGAGCGCGCGCGCGACGATCTTCTCGGGCTCGCCGTGCAAGCGCCGGCCCTGCGCCATCGCCAGCGCGTCGGCA
>JBGQFD010000140.1:0-6872 GCA_041496705.1 Gammaproteobacteria bacterium
GCCGGGAGAGCTGCTACTCGGCACCAAGGGATACAGCTTCGGCCTCGGTTTCATGGTGCGCACGGGTGACGGCGTCGCGGGCGTGCCGGGTTCGGCCGTTCTGCACCTGCGCCCACACCGAGAACTCGTTGAGTCCCGCTTCGAGAACGATCGTGGGGCGGCCTTTGCCAAGGCAATGCAAATGCAGGCGATATCCGCCGATGTCGACCAGCTCGCCCGGCGGCGGGAATTCCCCGAGCCCGGCTTTGGCATAGGCGATGAAAAGCCAGGCCGCGAGGAGCAAGACGAGGAAAATCGACGCGACACCCGACAGGATCGTGGGCAGCGATGGCATGGACTACGGACCGGCAGGCGTGCGCCGGGTTCGCAATCTCACGGTCGGGTACGCGATGCTCCGCCCAATCCCGAGGATGCCTTCTACGCTTTGATCCAGATCAAACAAGTTGCCTCGCGCAGTGCATAATTGGCTTTCCGAATGGTACGGCAGTCCTATCAAAGAGGTGAAAATCATGAACACTTCGCATCGCAAACGCATCGGGTTCGCAGCCGCGGTGCTCGTCTGGGCGGCCGGGTTTTCCGGGGTCACCGCCGCGCAGCCCCTGCCCGTGCTAGATGTGGTGGTCGGCAACAACTTCGGACACTTGCCGATGTTTATCGGCGCGGAGAAAGGCATCTTCAAGAAGCACGGCGTCGACGTGCGCCTCAAAGTCGTGAACACCGGCACGGACATGGTCAACGCCATGCAGAAACGCGAGGTCCAGGTCGGCGACATGAGCGTGACCACTTTCCTCAAGGCGCGCCACGCCGGCGATCCGTTTCGCGTGATCGGCATCATCATGAGCGACGCGACGCGATCGAACGCCGACGAGCCGCTCGCGATCGTGGCGCGCAAGGGCTCGGGCGTGAGCAAGGTCGAAGACCTGAAGGGCAAGCGCGTCGGCCTCGCCAGGGCGCAGACTTCCGACGAGTATCTCAAGATGGTCCTGGCGCGGCGCGGCATGAAGTATGAAGACGTGGTGATCGAGAACATCATGGCGCCGCCGGCGCTCGCGCCGGCGCTCAAGGCGGGCAAGGTCGACGCGGTGGTCTCCTGGGAGCCGTACAACACCGCGGTACTCGAGCAGGTGCCCGACTCTTACGTCGTCGTTCGCGGCGGCGGTCATCTTTCCTACATCATGGTGGCCACGACGCACGAGCCGACGATCGCGAACAACCCGCAGGTACTGCGCAACTTTGTCGCGGGCCTCGCCGAAGCTTCACAGTACACGCGCAGGAACCGCAACGAAGCGGTCGAGATCTTTGCGAAATGGGTGCCGGGCATCGATCTGACGGTCGGCAAGAAAGCGATCCAGCACATCAGCTTCGACCCGCGTGTCTCGCTCCCGGTGATGCAGGCCTTCGAGGCCGCGGAGGATGACGTCCTGAAGAACACGCTCCAGGGCGCGGCGCGACTGAACGTCCCGAACCAGTTCGCGCTCAGCTTCCTCGCAGAAGCCGAAAAGTCGCATCCGGAGTATTTCAGCGACTTGCCCTCGCTGCCGGCAAGCCGTTAGGCGCACAGCCGATGAGATTCATTGCACTGATTGCCGTCTTGCTCGCCGGTTGTGCCACGTCACCCGAGCTCGGCGAAGCCACGGACAGCTGGTACGGGGCGACCTACGACGAGGTGGTGCTGCGCTGGGGCACGGCGGTGCGCAGCACCAAGCTCAACGACGGTCGCGATGTCTACACCTGGGTGTCGGAAAGTTCTGGCACCCGGGCGCGTGCTCAGCCGTCGGTGGGTATAGGTTTCGGCAGCGGCGGGGTCGGCATAGGCACCGGCGTGATGTTCGGCGCGAGCGGCGGAGAGCCGCAGCGCTGCGAGCGCACCCTGATATTCAAGGCGGGTCGCGTCGACGAGCAGAACTGGCAGGGGCCGGCGGAGTACTGCAAGACATTCCGGCGGGACGTCCTCCCGACGCGCTAGGGCTGGGCGCGAGCGATCCCCGGCGCCCTAGGACCGGGCCCGCGCCAGCCAGCGCCCGCGCGCGCATGCGTGCAAGCACCGCGGACTGCCAGGTCAGACGCGCACGAACACCATGAGGGCGTTGTGCGTCGGATCGCCCCGCTGCAGCAGCCTTCTGTCATCGCTCTGGAAGCCGCGCGCTTCCAGGTAGGCGACGAGTTGCCGCAGTGATGTGAAGTGACGCAATTCCGCCTGGTTGACCTGCCAGGCCGTGCCGAGACCCATGTTGAAGACATCGTGCGCCAACGCGACCATCCTGTTCATCGCGGACGAATGCACGTCGTGGTCGCGCACAATCATGCGGCCGCCGGGGCGCAGCACTCGGTGCAGCGATGCAACAAAGGGGTCGAGCTTGGGCAGCGGCGCATGATGGAAGCCGATGTAGTTGGTGACCAAGTCCAAGCTCCGATCGGGCACTTCGGAGGACGGCAAGGGCGCATAGTCGTTCATCGGCACGAAGCGCCCCGGTCTGGAAATCCCGCCGCGCTCGACGATGTCGGTCGGCGAGTACCCCGGCGCCTTGTCGTGTACGAGCACCAAGTCGCCATTGATCTCGATTTTCGATTTGAGGCGACTGACGTAGCGGCCGGTAGTGCCGATTTCCATATAGCCGCTGATCGAGCGCCTCGCGCCCAGGAGGTCAAGGGTTTGCGCGACCATCTCGTCCTTCTGTTTCGACAGCGCCGGCAGCGCGTAGCGAAATTCCGCCAGGAACGGCTTGATTTCCGGAAGCCGGGACTGCGCCCGTGAATAGATCTCGCGGTCGGTCTTTCCGGCCATCGTCGTATCCTCGATGAGCCGCTGAAGACGTTCCTCCGGAAAGACGTGAAAGACGTTCGTCAGGAACAGCAGAAACTCGGCTTTGAGCCTGGGGTCGCCGTAAATGGCTTTGAAGTTCGACGAGCCGGCGAGCGCGTGGACGTTGAAGTCGCCGCTTCCAGCCTGCGCGGCGGCCGAATCACCGCGCGGCGGCGCGTCCATCGCGAATCCACGGTTTGCCGCCATCGCGGCGGCAACCAAACCTGCCAGCTTGAGCAGTCGTCTGCGGTGTGGGTTCATGGCCGGACCTCAGTAGTCGTAGATATGGTCGACAACCAGACCTCCGCCGGATGACTGGGTCTCGCGCAGCAATGCGATGAGATCCCGCGTCGACACTCGCATGGCGACGCGCTTTCGCGAAGCGTCGGTCGGAAGAGGAAGCGCATACAGCGTCGTGCCGCGGCTGCCGTCGTAGAACCACGTCCGCGGCGCCACGCCGGTGACGAGGATATCGCTGTTGCCGGAGATTTCGGACAGTTCAATCTGCGCGCCGGAACGTGCCAGCGCCAGCATGGCCTCTCTGAAGGCGTCGTACCTGGGCGTCGCTGCCAGCGCGTAAGTATTGTCGAGCTTGTCGACGATTTCGAAATTCGCGATACCCGCTGCTGCTGCTTCGGCGCCCCAGCCGGCGACCACCATCTGCAGCCTGTCGGCCTCCGCGTTGTACACCGTGCCCGAGCCAACCGCGATCAGCCAGCCATATGCGGACTTCGCGCCGAACTCGAGGCTCATGATGAGCTTGCGCTCCCATTTCCGAATCACGCCTCTTCCCCACAGCGGTGTTTCGCTCCACAGCCCGGTCAACTTGTTCCAAAAGTCGTACTCGTACCACGGCCTGACGTGGGTGAAGTCAGAGTATTCCTTGGCAACCCGATAGGCATAGCGGTCTTCGTCGACTTGCTGGTTGTCGCTGAACCATTCCGAGATCCGCCCGATCGTGTTCTCGTAGAGCCCTTTCAGGGTGTATTCGACCGAGTAGCTCACACCGATTACCCAGAGCATCAGCTGATATCCCCAGTTCGGCGGATACGCGTCACCCGTCAGGCGATTTACCTCGATGTAATTGGTCCAGTACTGCCCGATCGACGAGACATACGGGAAGGACGAAGGCAGGTGCTTCTCGAGATGGGCCGCGAACTCGTCGTAGCTGTAGACAATATACCACTCGGGATGTGTCAGATAAGTCTGGCCCCCGTCGCGCAGGTAACCGGTGCGGCGGCGCAGATTCTCTCGCACCTCGGGTGCGAGCGCCTTGCGCATGGAGCCTGCAGGGGCGTAGTACTTGTCCCAGAGTTTGTTACGAAAACGGTTCTCGGGATCGAGCTTCGCCTTCATCGCGAAAAACTCGGCAGCGCGCGGGTAGGCTTTCAGGAACTGCTCTTGCGTCGCATGAGGCTGGTAAGGCAAGTAATACGAGCCGCCGACGTTCAGTACTGCGTCTATGAGTTCCCGGGTCCAGGTCGCCACCTGGTTGCGCGACTCGGCGTCGGTGTTCTGCTTGTAGTAGAGAACGAACGCGAAAACCTCTTCGCGCGCCCAGGCGAGCAACGCGCCCGGGTCGCTGTGCGCGTGCCGGATCGAGACATTGATGGTATTGACGCGGTGCGCGCGAAGTATTTCGCGCAGCTTCGGAACAAATTCGTCGAAGCGTTGAACGGGAACGAAATATTCCTGCAGGACGTAGGTCGTATCCTTGCGTGAAGAGGGCTCCAGCTCGGCGACGTCGTAGCTCGCCTCGTAGTTGCGCCACCGCACGCTCTCCCCAGTAAACAGCAGCGGCTCGATGACGTATTCACGAATGGTCTTGCCGAACGGCCATTCAGAAACGACCCAGTAGACGAACCGGTCGAGCCGGTAGGAGCGATCCGTCGGAACAAGGCGCTCCTTCACCGTTACCGGCTTGTCGGTCTTGAGGTAGGACACTGCATGCACGTTGTCGAACTCATCCGGGTAGATGTCGGCATTATGGAACACTGCCAATCGCGAATCCCGGATGTTCTTGAAGAAGTGTTCCTTGTATCGCGCGATCGGCATCTTTTCAGCTTTGCGCTCCACTCTGACGTTGTCCTCAAGCTGCAACGTCGCCTCCGTGATCACTCCGAGACCGCCGTACCCGCCGATGATTCCATAAAAGATGTCGCGCCTCGCCTTCGGACTGGCCTCGATCAATGTGCCATCGGGCAAAATCACACGCAGCGACTTCACGGAATGGATCAGCGGCCCCGATCCCACGTAGCGGCCGTGCACGTTGACCGAAAGCGATCCGCCGACGGTGAAATTCGAGTAAGTCTGCATGATCATGATCGATAGATCGTGCGGGTCGATGTACTCCTGTATTTGCCGCCAGCGAGCGCCCGCTTGAACGGTAATGACCTTGTCGGTCCTGGAGAAGCCGAGAATCTTGTTGAACCGACGCATGTCGATTTGCAGTGTTTGCGCCGTCGCGGTCTGGCCACCCATGCTGTAGCGGCCGCCGCCAATCGAAACGGGACCTTTGTGGCTTCGTACCGCTTGCGTTATCTCTTCGGTTGTCGTGGGGGCGATGATCTTCGCCACCTGGATCGGATTGAGCTGGGTGACGTCGTTGACAATCGGCGGACTGCTCGGTCGCTCGACGGCAGTTTCTGAAACTCCCCACAGCGCTGCCACGGTGGAGACGACCAGTACCGCAGCGATGATGAGACCGACGGCCTTTGCGACAGTCTTGAAGCGCATCAGCAGCGTGTGCTGGGCAGGTTCGCTCGTCATGCCTTGGGTTCGAAGTCGCGGTTCTCGGGCAAAGCCGGCTCAATCCGTCGTGCTCGACTCTGCCATGGAGACCGGAGAACCAACCCTACCGGAAATCCCATTTATTTGCGAGCGGGGCCTTCGGCGGCGGATAGAGCCCGCGCTCTCATGTGAGAAAGCACCACGGCGAGCGCAACGCCGACGACGCAGATCGCGCTCGTGCCGATGAATCCCCATTTGAACGCGCCGGCGGTGTCCTTGACCACGCCGAGCGCGTAGGCGAAGGTGAGGGCGCCCAGGTTGGCGAACATGTTGCTGAATCCAGCCGACATGCCGGCAACGCGCGCTCCCAGCACCTCGACCGGCACGTGAAACAGCGGCCCGAAATAGAACTGCACGAACACCGCGTTGACCGCGACCACCGCCACCAGCAGCGGGATCGAGTCGACTACCACGAGCAGGGCCGAGGTGCAGGCGAGCACCGCGAGCGACCCGCCGATCACGAGCGGCGGGTTCCGCAGCCGGTCCGACACGTAGCCGCCCACCGCGTTGGACGGGCCGCTCAGCGCGAAGCCGACCGCGGTGATCAGGCCCGCGCTCTGCAGCGACAGGCCGCGGTCGGCGACGAGCAGCGAGGGCAGCCAGAAATTGAACGAGGTGGTGACGCCGAAGCGCACGAACTGGATCCCCGCGCACACCCACATGATCGGGTAGCGGAAAAGCTTGAAGGCGTCGAGCATCGCCACGGGATGCTTCGGCCCCGTCGCGGCTTTCTCCCTGCCGAAGGCGAGGTAGACAAAGGCCGCGAACACGCCGAGCGCGGCGAAGGCGACGAACGGCGGGCGCCAGCCGTAGTGGCCCACCAGGAACGGCCCGATGAGCGAAAGGAGAATGTTCCCGGACACGCCGCCGATCACGTATACCCCCATCGCCGTCGCCCTGCGGTCGGGCGGGAACCACGAGGCAACGAGCGTCAGGCCCGGGGCGAAGATCAGCGCGCGGAACACGCCGGACACGACCTGGTTCGCGAGCGCCGCCTGGTAGGACTCGATCATGCCGAAGTTGATCGACAGGAGCGTCGAGCCGAGGACGCCGATGAAGAAGACGCGCTTCGGCCCGAAGCGGTCGGCGAGGTAGCCGCCGGGAATCTGGCACAGTGCGTAGCTGAAAGTCGCCGCGGCCGAGAGCATGCCCGCCTGCGCGAAGCTGATGTGCAGGTCCTCGCGGATGAGCGGCAGGAACAGCGCGATGCCGCCGATCGACAGCATGTTGAAGCCCTGGCAGAACACCACCAGGGTCACGGTCAGCGCGGCGTCGCGCC
>JBGQFD010000141.1:0-6744 GCA_041496705.1 Gammaproteobacteria bacterium
CGCTTCGCTCGCGCTTACTGGAGTCGAAGCGGACTGGCGCATCGTTAAAGGATCGATCTGGTGGCTGGGACTGGATGAGGGCGGAAGCGGCGAGGTGATCGTTCGGGGGGTGATTTCCCCGGATCTCTGAAGCGAAGCGCGCCGCCCCCGAATCGGCGGCACCTTCCAGCCTCGGAGTCTTCGGTGCGCCTTCAACCCTGGGTGGCGGCGGCCAATGCGCCTGCCGGCGGGCGTCGCGGGCGCGCGATCTGAGCCGTCTTCCCGCGCTTCCCGGCTGTAACACAACCGTAATATGCGGTGCGTAGGATGCCGCCTGTCCTCTATGAGTATTCACGCAAAGGAAACAGGAGCCCACATGTCCTACCTGCAATTCACATCAAACCGCGGCAAACGCCTCGCTGCCGCCCTGCCGCTCGTCTTCGGGTTGCTCGGTCAGAGCGCCGTCGCCGCCGAGATCACCGGCGCCGGCGCGACCTTTCCTTACCCCATCTACGCGAAATGGGCGGAAGCCTACAGAGCGAAGACCGGCAACAGTCTCAACTACCAGTCCATCGGGTCGGGCGGCGGCATCCGCCAGATCCAGAACAAGACCGTCGACTTCGGCGCCTCCGACATGCCGCTCAAGCCGGAAGAACTGGACAAGATCGGCCTGCTGCAGTTTCCGACCGTGGTCGGCGGCGACGTTCCCGTCGTCAGTCTCCCCGGAATCAAGCCCGGAGAACTCAAGCTGACCGGTCCGGTTCTCGCGGACATCTATCTTGGCAAGATCAAGAAGTGGAACGACCCGGTTCTCGCCAGCCTCAATCCGGGCCTGAAGCTGCCCGACCAGGACATCACGGTGGTGCACCGTTCCGATGGCTCGGGAACGACATTCATCTGGGTGAACTATCTGTCCAAGGTCAGCCCAGAGTGGAAGGAAAAGGTCGGGGAGGGCACGTCGGTGAACTGGCCTGCCGGGGTGGGCGGAAAGGGGAACGAAGGGGTCGCCTCCTACGTGCAGCGGCTCGCCGGCGCCATCGGCTACGTCGAGTATGCCTACGCCCTGCAGAACAAGCTGACCTACACCCTGGTCCGGAACCGCGACGGCAGCTTCGTCGCTCCTAATATCGACACCTTCAAGGCGGCGGCGGCGGGAGCGCAATGGGACAAGGCGCCGGGCATGTACCTCATTCTCACCGACCAGCCCGGCAAGAGCAGCTGGCCGATCAGCGGTGCGACTTTCATCCTGGTGTACAAGGCCCAGGAAAAGCCCGATCGCGCGAAGGAGGTTCTGAAGTTCTTCGACTGGGCTTACGCCGACGGCGACAAGCTGGCGATGGATCTGGACTACGTCCCGCTGCCCGACTCGGTGGTGAGGATGATCCAGAGGTCCTGGAAGGACCAAGTCAAGGACGCAAGCGGAAAGCCGGTTTGGTAGTAGCGGTTCGGGCGGCAGCTTAGGTCCGCCACGCTTACAATGAGCGCCGTCGTCAACTCATTGCCGGGAGCGGCGCAAGCGCTCCCGGCGACGCTTATGACCCGGGCGATTCCGGACGAAAGTCTCAGGAAACAGCATCGACTCGACCAGCTATTTCGTCATGCCACGCGGTTTTTCGCGTTTCTGGTGCTGGCGGTCCTGGCCGGAATCCTGGTTGCCCTTTTCGTCGGCGGCCTGCCGTCGATCCGGGCGTTCGGATTGGGCTTTTTCGTCAGCGCCGAGTGGAATCCCGTCACCGAGCGATTCGGCGCTCTCGTTCCGGTCGTCGGAACGCTGATCACCTCGGCCATCGCGCTCCTCATAGGCATTCCGGTCAGCTTCGGCATTGCACTCTTCCTCACCGAGCTGTCGCCGACCTGGCTGCGCCGGCCGCTGGGAACGGCGATCGAACTGCTGGCCGCGATTCCCAGCATCATCTACGGCATGTGGGGGTTGTTCGTCTTCGCGCCAGTGTTTGCAGCCCACGTCCAGCCATTCCTCACGAAGACCCTGGGTTCGATCCCGGTCGTCGGCGCCTTGTTCCAAGGGTCGCCGATGGGAGTCGGCGTCCTGACGGCAGGCATCATTCTCGCCATCATGGTCATTCCCTTCATCGCCTCGGTAATGCGCGACGTATTTGAAGTCGTTCCGGCGGTGCTCAAGGAATCGGCCTACGCGCTCGGCTCCACGACCTGGGAAGTCGTCTGGAACGTGGTGCTGCCCTACACCAAGGTCGGGGTGGTAGGCGGGGTTATGCTCGGATTGGGCCGGGCGCTGGGCGAAACCATGGCAATCACCTTCGTGATCGGCAACGCCCATCGACTCAGCGTCTCGCTGATGGAGCCCGGGAACAGCATCGCCTCGGCCCTCGCCAACGAATTCACCGAGGCGGTCGGCGATCTCTACCTTTCGGCGCTGATCGAACTCGGCCTTGTCCTGTTTTTCATCACCCTGGTAGTACTCGCATTGTCGAAACTGCTCTTGCTGCGCCTGGCGCGGCGCGAGGGTCAACTGACCTGAAGCGCCATGGATCTATACACACGCCGCCTGCTGATCAACCGCTTCAACCTGGTGGTGTCGCTGCTGGCCATGCTGTTCGGGCTGTTCTGGCTCGGCTGGATTCTCCTGACCCTGTTCAAGGCGGGGTTTGGCGGTCTGAGCGCGAAGCTTTTCCTGGAGATGACTCCCCCGCCCGGCAGCGACGGCGGGCTCTGGAATGCCATCATGGGGAGTTTGATGATGGGCGGGGTCGGGACCCTGCTCGGCACGCCCGTGGGGATCATGGCGGGGATCTATCTCGCCGAATTCGGCAGCCGCGGATGGCTCGCACCGGCGACGCGCTTTATCAGCGATATCCTGCTCTCCGCTCCGTCGATTGTGGTTGGCCTGTTCGTCTACGAAGCCTATGTGATACAGGTGGGGCACTTCTCCGGGTGGGCCGGCGCCTTTGCGCTTGCCCTGATCGTGATCCCGGTGGTGATCCGCACGACGGAAAACATGCTGCGCCTCGTGCCCGACAGCCTGCGCGAGGCGGCAGCGGCGCTCGGCGCGCCGCAATGGAAGGTAATCGTGCTGGTGACCGTGCGCGCCGCCAAGGCGGGCATCATCACCGGGATTCTGCTCGCGATAGCGCGCATCAGCGGCGAGACGGCGCCGCTGCTTTTTACCGCTCTCAACAACCAGTTCTGGACCTCCAACATGAATTCGCCGATGGCGAACCTCCCCGTCGTCATCTTCCAGTTCGCCATGAGCCCTTATGAAGACTGGCACAGGCTCGCGTGGGCGGGTGCCCTGCTGATTACGCTCAGCGTGCTTGCCCTCAACGTGCTCGCCCGCGTGTTCTTCCGCAACCGCACCGCAACCTATTGACATCATGAACGCAGCCGTCCTGCAGCCGGTCCAGCAATCCCTGACCCAGAAGATCCGGGTGAAGAGTCTCGACTTCTACTACGGGGGGTTCCACGCGCTGAAGGACGTTAACCTCGAGGTTCCCGAGCGCAAAGTGACGGCTTTCATCGGGCCCTCAGGCTGCGGCAAATCGACGTTGCTGCGGACATTCAACCGCATGTACGCGCTCTATCCCAACCAGGAGGCGCGCGGGGAAATCCTGCTGGACGGTGAGAACATCCTGGATCCGAGCCAGGATTTGAACCGGCTTCGCGCCAAAGTGGGCATGGTGTTCCAGAAGCCGACGCCGTTCCCGATGTCGATCCATGACAACATCGCCTTCGGGGTGCGGCTGTACGAGAGCCTGACGCCGCGCCAGATGAACGAGCGCGTCGAGTGGGCTTTGCACAAGGCGGCGCTCTGGGACGAGGTGAAGGACAAGTTGAGGCAGAGTGGCACCAGCCTCTCGGGCGGCCAGCAGCAGCGGTTGTGCATCGCCCGAGCGATCGCGGTCCGCCCCGAAGTGCTGCTGCTCGACGAGCCCGCCTCGGCGCTCGACCCTATCTCCACGGGTCGCATCGAGGAGCTGGTGCACGAGCTGAAAGCCGATTACACCATCGTGATCGTCACCCACAACATGCAGCAGGCCGCGCGCGTTTCGGACTACACTGCCTACATGTACCTTGGCAACCTGATCGAATTCGGCGTTACCGACGAAATCTTCATCAAACCGAAGAAGAAAGAGACCGAAGACTACATCACCGGCCGGTTCGGCTGAGCGGGAGCACCACCATGGGTAACGAACATCTTTCCAAGCAATACGAGAGCGACCTCGAGACCCTGCGCTCGGGGGTGCTGCAGATGGGCGGCCTGGTGGAGTCGCAGGTACGGGGGGCCATCGAGGCCTTTGCGGACGGCAACCAGGATCTGATCGACCAGGTCATCGCAAACGAGCCCAAGGTCAACGGTTGCGAGGTCAGCATCGACAACGACTGCAGTCACATCATCGTCAAGCGCCAGCCCGCGGCGGGCGACCTGCGGCTGATCATGGCGATCAGCAAGACGGTGACCGACCTCGAGCGCATCGGCGACGAAGCGGAGAAGATCGCGCGCATGTCGCGGCAGATCCACGAGCGCGGACATGCGGATGTGCACCGTTTTGCCACCATACGGCACGCAGGGGACATCGCCCTGTCGATGCTGCGCCAGGCGCTCGACGCCTTCGCGCGGCTGGACGCCTCGGACGCGGCCAGCATCATCCGCCAGGACGTGGCGATCGATAACGAGTTCCGCGCCATCCTGCGGCAGCTGATCACTTTCATGATGGAGGATCCGCGCACGATCTCCACGGCCCTCGAGATCGTCTGGATCGCCAAGGCCATCGAGCGGATCGGTGACCACGCCAAGAACATTGCCGAGGACGTGATCTACATCGTCAAGGGCACCGACGTGCGCCACACCGCGGTCGAGGTCGTCGAGCGCGAGGCTCACGGCTGATGCGGCAGGCGTCGACGGAAATTCCGGGCAGCGCAGGCATGGGCGGAGCGATCTTGGTCGTCGAGGATGAGCCGGCGATCCAGGAGCTGATCGCGGTCAACCTGCAGCATGCCGGGCACCAGGTGCTGCGGGCAGGCAACGTGCCCGAAGCCGAGGCGCTGGTACGCGAGGTCCTGCCCGACCTGGTACTGCTTGACTGGATGCTCCCCGGTCCCCCGGGCCTGAACTTTGCGCGCCAGCTTCGTGCCGATCAGCGCACCAAGGACATCCCCATCATCATGCTCACCGCGCGCGCACAGGAGCAGGACACCATCGCCGGGCTCGAAGGCGGTGCGGACGACTATGTCACCAAGCCCTTCTCGCCTCGGGAACTCCTTGCGCGTATCAAGGCCGTGATGCGCCGCCGCGCGCCGCAGCTCACCGAAGACGTCGTCGAGATCGCGGGCCTCAGGCTCGACCCGGTTGCGCATCGCGTGAGCGCCGACGGAACGAACGTCGAGTTCGGCCCTACCGAGTTCCGGATGCTGCACTTCTTCATGACCCATACCGAGCGGGTCTACAGCCGCGCGCAGCTGCTCGACGAGGTCTGGGGCGACCACGTCTTCGTCGAGGAGCGGACCGTCGACGTGCACATCCGCCGGCTGCGCCAGGCGCTCGAGCCGAGTCGGCACGACGCCCTGGTGGAGACGGTCCGCGGCACCGGCTACCGGTTCAAGCGCAGCCTCAAGTAGTCCCGCTTCCGCGCGCAGTGCGCGGATCCTGCGCCGTGCCGTCATACGCGCTTAACGCCAGAAATGCTCGCACTCTTCGAGCCGAGCGAGCGCCGCCTGTGCGGCGGCAAGGTTGGTCTTCTCGTG
This sequence comes from Gammaproteobacteria bacterium, assembly GCA_041496705.1. Classification (GTDB taxonomy): domain Bacteria; phylum Pseudomonadota; class Gammaproteobacteria; order Burkholderiales; family SG8-39; genus VBDM01. Next base: position 5,698 of record JBGQFD010000141.1, read on the forward strand.
CTCCGCCAGCCGCTCGCGCGTGAAAAGCGCGAATTCTGCGCTCGGGCGCAGGCGTGCGAGCAGGCGCGCCGCGGTTTCGCAGTCGTTGATCGCGCCCAGCGCGTCCTGGATCGCCACCAGCTCGCGCAGATAGGCCCGCGCCGGCTCGCGGTCGAAAAGGGATTCGAAAAATTCCACCGTGTAGCGAAGCTGCTTTGCGTCGATCCGGAGTCGGTGGCGCCGGAGGGGCGTTTGCCCGGCGAGGTCCGAGCCGTCGCGGAGCAGGCGTTTGTGGCGCTTGCGGATGCTGCGCGCCGCGAATCTCTTCAGCGTCGCGGAGGCTTCGCCCGGGACGGCCGGAAGGGCCAGCCAGCGCGCGAGCTCCGTCATCAGGGCGCGGTAACGGAGCGAAGACAGCGCCTCGCGGGCCCAGGCGTGCGCGTCGCCTCGCCTGTGACGCGCCTCGCTCACGATCCGGCCGACGTCGGCCTGCTTGCCGAAGGCGCGCACGATAATCGGTGGCAAGGTGTGTTCGAGCAGGACGTCCCAATCGCGCGCGTCGGCCAGCGCCCTCGCTACGCCCTTGAGTCCGACCCTCAGGGCCGCCGCCGACTCGTCGGTGCGGCCAAGCAGCTTCAGTGCCGAACGAATGCGCCGAAGCGCGACTCGGGTGCGGTGCACGAACTTGCCGTCGTGCGTTGCGAGCACGCCCCGTTCCCCGGTCTGGAGGCGCGTGAGGGAGTAGTGCACGACGTGCCGTAGTGCCTGAGGCACGCTCCAGGCCGGATCAAGCTTGAATTTTCTCTTGGTGGTCACGGGATCCCGCGCACGGGCGGAAAGCAGAGAATCCAGGCTGCTGCTTCACCAGCCCGCCCGTTCGCGACGATTCGATCAGTTCAGGCGCGCTTCTTTGACGCCACCAGTCTGGGCTTGGGTACCGCGTCCACGGTTAGCTCCCGCACGAAGTTCGGCAGCGCGAACAGCGCGTGATGGATCGCGCCGTTGTAGTACTGCAAGTGGGCCAGACCGCGGCTGATGATCCGCGTATCGATTTCCGGTGCGCTGAGC
>JBGQFD010000142.1:0-6740 GCA_041496705.1 Gammaproteobacteria bacterium
GCGCGAAAACCCCGCGACCGGCCAGCGGGAGGAGACCGAGGCCCATCACCAGCCACGCCGCAAAGCCGAATGCCCCGCCCTTGGCAATCGCCGTGCGGCCAGGCAAATGGATGAAGAGCTTTCCGAACACGAAACCCAGGACCAATGCTCCATTGATGTACGGAAGCAACCACGAGAAGGGGGCCTCGAGAGAGAGCGCCGTCACGGACGACAGCAGCCGCTGCAGGTCCTCGTAGGGCTCGAAATCGGGCAAGATTCCGGCGCGATGCTTGATGGTCATCAGAGCGACGTGGACCGTGGTTGCGCCGAATCCCGCCAGCAGCGAGGCAATGAAATTGCGCAGCTTCATGCAGGTCCGTCGTACCTATCCGTGCGGGTGTATGCGGTTCGATCCGCTCTAGACAATCGCGAGCAGGTATGCCGCGACGAGGCTGCCGGCGATGGCAATGCCGTGAAAGAGCGCCTTCAGTCCCGGGCCGACGTGGACGCCGAAATCGTGCACGCTGTGATACATGCGGTGCAGCCCGTGGAACAGAAACAGCGAAATGACGATGAGGATCGCGAGCTTGCCGAAGCCGTTGCGCGCGAACGCCAGCGCGTGCTCGTAGCTCATGGTTTCCCCGCTCAGCAGGATTCCCGACGGTACCGCGATGCCGGTGATGAAGATGAGCATCGGGCCGATCAGCGCGGACAGCATCCCGCCGGCGCCGAAGAGCGACCAGAAAATCGGCTTGTTCGAGCGCTTCACAGGCTGAACCCCCTTACGGCGACGAAGAGGATCGCCGACAGCGCTACGGAAGCGGCGAGGCCGGAGGAAACGATCAGGACATCCGGAACGCGCCTGCCGCCGAGCCGCACGAACGGCAGCGTCTTCGGCATCACCTTGAACCAAGTCCAGGCGTGATACAGGACGAGGACCAGCATAACGGCATGGAAGCCGATCGACCAGGGTCTGGACAGGATCTCGAGCCAGCCTTCGAACGCGGCCGCGCCTTGCGTCAGTCTCGCGAGTCCCGCCAGGAGAATCAGCGCATAGGCCGTGATGAACACGCAGCTTGCCTCGCGCAGCATGTACCACAGATAGAACGGGTTCCTGCGCCACCAGCCGGCCATCGGGCGAACGTAGGTTTTCATTCGACCTTCGCTTTCGGCATCAGGAACCGCAGGAAATAGTCCTTGGTGCTCTCGATCTTGTTCTGGTTTATCGCGCGCGCGGGATCGACTCCCTTGGGGCAGACCTCCGAGCAGTAGCTCACCAGCGTGCAGCCCCAGACTCCGTCTTCGGCATTCACGATCTCCATGCGCTGCGACTTGCCTGAGTCGCGAGAATCCGCGTTGTAGCGATGCAGGAGCGCGAGAGCGGCCGGACCGGTGAAGTTCTTGTTGAGTCCATATTGCGGGCAGGCCGCGTAGCAAAGCAGGCAGTTGATGCACTGCGAGTACTGGTAATAGTCCTCCATCTGCTCCGGCGTCTGCAGGAAAGTGCCTTTGCCCGGCGGGGTTTTCGGAATGAGATACGGCTTGACCGATTCCAGCTTCTTCAGGAAGTCGGTCTGGTCGATGGCGAGATCGCGCACGATGGGGAAATGGTTCAACGGCTCGACGCGCACCTTCCCGGGATGCAGGTCGCGCAGGAAGGTCTCGCAGGAGAGCTTCGGCACGCCGTTCACCATGCTGCCGCAGCTGCCGCAGATCGCCATGCGGCAGGACCAGCGGAAGCTGAGGCTGCCATCGAGTTGGTCCTTGATGTACTGCAGCCCCTGCAGGAGCGACATGTCGTCGGTGAATGGAACTTCATAGGTCTGATAGCGCGGCTCGCGGTCCGTTTCCGGGTGGTAGCGCAGGCATTCGATGGAGATCGTTCTTTGCGCAGGGGCTCGAGTCATGACAGGACCGCCTTCTTGCCTTCACCGCCGTAGTGTCTCGCCTTCGGCGGCGATTTGGTGATCGTTACGGGGCGCAACTCGATGCGCGGCGCGCTTTCGCCGCCGTGGTATGCAAGCGTGTGCTTGAGGAAATTCGCGTCGTCGCGCCGCTCGAAATCGAGCCGCATGTGGGCGCCGCGCGACTCGCGGCGCTCCAGTGCCCCCTGGGCCAGCGCTTCGGCCACCTCGAGCATCAGACCGAGCTCGATCGCGGTCAGCCACTCGGTGTTGAACGCCCGGCTGCGGTCGTCGAGCCGCACGCCGCGACGGTAGCGGCCGCGCAGCTCGGCGAGCTTCGCGCAGGTCGTGCTGATCCCCTCCTCGCTGCGGTAGATGCCTACACCCTCCTCCATGCTGTCGCGCATCTCGTCGCGCAGGACGGCGAGACGCTCGCCGTCGTTGGGCAGCAGCATGCCGAGAAAGCGCCGTGCCGATTCGTCGGCTCTCCCCTTCAGGCCTTTCGCGACAGGAACGGGCGAGCGGGCATACTCGGCGGCCGATTCGCCCGCCACTCTTCCGAACACCACGATCTCGACCAGCGAATTCGACCCCAGGCGATTCGCGCCGTGAATGCCGACGCTCGCGCACTCGCCGGCTGCGTACAGCCCGCGCAGCGGCGTCTCGCAGCGCACGTCGGTGAGGATGCCGCCCATCGTGTAATGCACTGCCGGACAGACCGGAATCGGCTCCTTGACCGTATCCACGCCCGCGAAAGTTTTTGCCGCCTCGGTGATGAGCGGCAGCCGCTCGTGGATCTTCTTCGCCCCGAGGTGGCGCACGTCCAGATAAACCGCCGGTCCCTGCGGCGTCTCCACCGTGCGTCCCTTCAGGTTCTCCTGCCAGAACGCCTGCGACAGGCGATCGCGTGGGCCGAGCTCCATCGCCTTGGCGCGCGGCCAGGGATCGAGCGGGCCGAGGCCGTAGTCCTGCAAGTACCGGTAGCCGTCCTTGTTGACGAGGATGGCGCCCTCGCCGCGGCACGCCTCGGTCATCAGGATGCCGGTTCCCGGAAGGCAGGTCGGATGCCACTGCATGAATTCCATGTCGCGCAGCGGCGCGCCGGCGCGGAAGGCGAGCCCCATGCCGTCGCCGTTGACCGTGCCCGCATTGGTGTTCTGGCGATACACGCGGCCTGCGCCGCCGGTGCACAGGACCACCGCGGCGCACTCGAAGAGGAACATTTCTCCGGTCGCGATCTCGATCGCAAGCACGCCGCGCACGCGGCCGTCCTCGACGACGAGATCGGCGCAGAAGAACTCGTCGTAGCGCACGATCGACGGATGCTTGAGCGAGGTCTGAAACAGCGTGTGCAGGATGTGAAAGCCGCTGCGGTCGGCGGCGAACCAGGTGCGCTGCACCGTCATGCCGCCGAAGAACCGGGTGTTGACGCGCCCGTCGTCCTTCCGGCTCCACGGGCAGCCCCAATGCTCGAGCCGGATCAGCTCCTCGGTGCAGTGCGCGACGAAGTACTCGACCACATCCTGGTCGCACAGCCAGTCGCCGCCGGACACGGTGTCGTTGAAATGCTCTTCGAGGCTGTCTTCATCCCGGGTCACGCCCGCCGCGCCGCCTTCGGCCGCCACGGTGTGGCTGCGCATGGGCACGACCTTCGATACCAGGGCCACGCGCAGCTTCGGATCGCGCTCGGCAGCCGCGATTGCAGCGCGCAGCCCCGCGCCGCCGCCGCCCACCACCACGATGTCCGCCTGCACGACTTGCATCCAGCACCTACAGCGTTATGGTCAGGAGCTGGTACAAGCCCCCGAATGAAGTCTGCTTCTTCAAGGAGGAGACTTCCCGGGTTTTCGGAAACCACTCGCAAATCTCGTGCTTCCAGAGATCCATCGCGAACGGCTCGAGCGTGCGCAGCGTGCCCACCATCGGCCAGTACAGCGGATTGAAAGCGCTCGGGCGGTGGTAGTCGACGATGACGAGGCGGCCGCCGGGCTTCACCACGCGCAGCGCCTCGGCGATCGTCTTGCGCCGCGCCTCTTCGGGCTGCTCGTGCAGCAGGAAGAAGAGCAGCGCGCGCTCGTAGCTCGCGGACTCGAGGGGCAGCGCAGCGCTGTCGCCGTGCACCAGCTCGACCGGGGCCTTTTGCGGAAGCTTGCGCGCGAGGTTGTCGAGCTGGATCGGCAGCACGTCCAGCACGTCGAGCCGGCCGCCGTTCGCCACCCTGGAAGCGAGCCGCGGCGTGAGGTCGCCATACACGCACGCGATCTGCAGCGTCCGGCCATCCAGCCTGCCGCCGAGCGCATCGAGGGCGGCGTCGCGCAGCCGGCCGAAGTTGCCCCACAAGATCATATTGACCAGCCACTCGCGCTCGAACAGCTTCACCGCGCGCGGATGGACGTAGGCCCACCAGTAGGTCTGTGCGAGATAGCGCGGCACGACGATCGGGCCGACTGCGGGATACCGGGTTTCCGCTCTCATCGCTCAAACCATTCCTGATGCTCACGATTCTGTAGGGGATCGACTGGCGCGACTTGACCTGCGTCAAACACCACGCGGACAGATGAGCTGTTCCGGTTCTTCGCCTGCGCGTGGCATCATAGGCACCTCCAACGATTGCAGGGAGAACTCCATGAGAACCCCGGCCGCATTCCTCGCGCTCCTCCTCTCGGCCTTCACCGCGGCGAGCGCGTCGGCGCAGTCCTGGCCGACCAAGCCGGTGCGCCTGGTCGCGCCCTTTGCCCCGGGCGGGGGATCGGATTTCATCGCGCGCCTGATCGCGCAGAAACTTTCGGAGCGCCTCGGCCAGCAGGTCGTCGTCGAGAACCGCCCCGGCGCCGGCAGCAACCTCGGCGCCGAATACGTGGTGCGATCACTGCCCGACGGCTACACCCTGCTGCTCACGCCGGCGAGCTACACGGTCAACACCAGCCTGTACAAGCTCTCCTGGGATGCGCTTGCCGACATCGCGCCCATCATCCAGCTCTCGCAGGGGCCGTTCGTCGTCGCCGTGCATCCTTCGGTGCCGGCGAAGACGCTCAAGGAACTGGTCGAGTACGCCAAACGCAATCCGGACAAGCTCGCCTACGCTTCGTCGGGGAACGGCAGCATCGTGCACCTCGCGTCGGAGTATTTTCTCGACGTCGCCGGGGTGAAGATCGTCCACGTGCCCTACAAGGGCACGGGACCGGCGCTGAACGACACCATCGCCGGCAACACGCAGCTCATCTTCGGCAGCGTCGCGACCGCGCTGCAGTACGTCAAGGCCGGTCGGCTGCGGGCCCTCGCGGTGACTACGCCGAAGCGGATCGCGGCGGCGCCAGACGTCCCAACTGTCGCCGAGGCGGGCTTTCCCGGATACCAGGTGGTCAATTGGCACGGTCTGGTCGGGCCCAAGGGCACCCCCAAGGAAGTTGTCGACCGGATCAACAAGGAAGCCAACGAGGCCCTGAAGTCCGCCGACGTCGAGAAGATCCTCGCCGCCGACGGCCTGACCGCCGCCGGAGGGACGCCCGCGCAGTTCGAGGCGCTGCTGAAGAGCGAGATCGCGCGTTGGGCGAAGGTGGTCAAGCAGGCCGGGGTGAAAATCGAATAGCAGTACAGAAGTTCCACACCTAAGAAAAGGGGAAATCATGTCCATCGTCGTTTCCACGTTCGATCTTTTCAAGACCCTGGTTGCCAGCGTGAGCCTCGTCGTACTCGCGGGCTGCGCCACGATGAATCCGCCGGCCGCAGGAAAGCGCGAGCTGATGATCGTCGGCCTCGACGAGAAACAGAGCTGGGACGCCTCCGGAAAGGCCGTCATCGGTCCGCCCGGACGCGATTCGGTCGCGATCATCGACATCGGCACCGACCCGCTCGCGCCGAAGATCCTCGTCATCCTGCCGCTCGCGAACACCATCGTCGGCCCGCCCGTCAATCTCGCCATCACGCCGGACGGGAGCCTCGCGCTCGTCGCCAACTCGATGAACGTCGTCCAGGAGGGCGGCGCCTGGAAGCAGGTGCCCGACAACCGCATCTGGGTGGTCGACCTCACCACCGATCCGGCCAAGCTCATCGGCACGATCGCGGCCGGGAAGCAGCCTTCTGGTATGTCGATCAACCGCGCGGGGAATCTTGCGCTCGTCGCGAACCGCGCCGACGGCTCGATCAGCGTGCTGCGCATCACCGGCAAGAAAGTCGAGCTGATCGACACCGTGACGATCGGCGAGCAGGTCGCGCACGTCGTGTTCGCGCCCGACGGCCGGCGCGCGCTCGCGGCCAAGTTCCCGGGGCACAAGATCGCGTTCCTCGAGGTGAACGGAGACAAGGTCAGCTACAACAAACAGGACGTTCCAGCCGGCCTTTGGCCGTACAACGTCGACGTGACGCCCGACGGCAGGCTCGCACTCACCGCGGACAATGGCAACAGCGGCGCGGCCGATGGCCACGTGGACACGGTGAGCGTGATCGACCTCGAGGCCGCTCCGCCGCGCGTGATCGACAAGGTGGTGGTGGGCGATGCGCCCGAGGGCTTTGCGATCAGCCCGACCGGCAAACTCGCGGTGGCGGTGCTGCTCCGCGGAACCAACGCTTCGACGAGCGCCTTCTTCTACAACCGCAATGCCCTGGTTGTCGCGCTGAAGATCGACGGCAAGAAGGTGACGCGCACCAACGAAGTCGAGGTACGCGGCTTGCCCGAGGGCGTGGTGTTCAGCGACGACGGGCGCTATATCTACGTCGGCAACTTCATCGACCAGGACATCTCGATCCTGCGCGTGGACGGCGATCAGATCGTGAACACGGGCAAGTCGCTTCAGTTGCCGGGCCACCCGGCGTCGATGCGCGGGCGCACGCGCTGAAGGACGGACGCGAGGAGGCGAA
>JBGQFD010000143.1:0-6729 GCA_041496705.1 Gammaproteobacteria bacterium
CGATTCGAACCCAGCCGGAAAGATACCAGGCATGAAGCAGGGCGAGCAGGGCCCGTGACAATGCTGCGGCGGGAAGGCTCCGCTCGTCGGCCAGGCGCTGCAGCGCCACCCGAGTGCGCGCCGGCGCAGCGGCGCGTTCTCCATTGATGAAGAAATCGGGTCCGCGAAACAGCAACTGCGTGCGCAGATCGAGCCGCAGGCCGCGTTTCTCGCACAGCGTGGCGAAGCGCGCCGGCGCTGCAGGCCGCCGGGGCCGCGCAAACACCACTTGCGGCTTGGGACTGGTGAGGTACTCGCCGAGAAAGCGTGCCACATCGCGCGCGCGCCAGCGGATCCCGGCCGCGAGCGCCACCGAGTGGCGCACCATGCTCGCGGGAATCTCCGCGGCGTGCCGCGGCGGCGCGAGTCCCGGGTCCCGGTAGCTGCCGCGGCGTTCGATCCGTTCCTGGAGATACGCGAGGAATTCCCGCGCCAACTCCTCATCCGAGGGGGCGCGGAACCCTATGGAGTAGGTCTGGCAGGGCTCGATCGCGACGCCGTCGTGGGCCCAGCCGGGCGGCAGGTAGAGCATGTCTCCCGGGTCGAGCACCCAGGACCGCTCGGGACGAAAGTCGCGGAGGATTTTCAACGGCGCGGTCGCGTCGAGCCGCCCCGGCCGCGGCCGACTCACTTCCCAGCGGCGCCGGCCCGGGCCCTGCAGCAGGAACACGTCGTAGGAATCCAGGTGCGGGCCGACGCCGCCCCCGGTCATGGCGTGGCTCACCATGACGTCGTCGAGCCGCGCGTAAGGGAGAAAACGAAAGCGCCGCAGCAGTGCATCCGCCTCGGGGAGAACGAGATTCAGTCCCTGTATGAGGAGCGTCCAGTTTTTCTGCGGGAGGCGGGCGAGGTCGGCACGCGCGAGAGGCCCTTGGCGCAACTGCCACGCGCCGCGGATTCGCGACACGAGCCGGCTCTCGACGTCGTCGCGTTCGGCGAGCGCAAGCAATTCAGGCGCTTGCACCAGTCCTTTAAAGCCGGGAATCGCCTTGCGGACGAGCAAGGGACGCTTTTGCCAATACTGCGACAGGAACGCAGCTGCGCTGCGGCCGCCGAGCAGTTGCATTCTCATCGCGGCGATTATAGTCTGTAGCCGCCTGCGAACCCGGCGGAGGAAATGTGCCTCGCGCAAACGAAGCGTCGCCCAGGACTGCGGACAGCCCCGCGGGCTTCCTGCAGGCCGGACAGATCGCGCCTTCGTTCTCGCTGCCCGACGCCGACATGGAAACCGTGGATCTCGCGCAGTTCCACGGAAAGAAGAACGTCGTGCTGTACTTCTATCAGCGCGACGGCACGCCGGGGTGTACCCTGCAGGCGACCGACTTCTCCGATCACGAAGACGAATTCGCCCGGCACGACTGCGTGGTCATCGGCGTAAGCCCGGACGATTGCCTCAGGCACGCGGATTTCCGCGATCAGCACGGGGTTTCCATCCGGCTGCTTGCCGACACGGAGAGCGAAGTCAGCCGCAAGTACGGCGTCGTGCACGAGAAGGAGGCGAACGGCTGCCGGAAGTCCTGCGTCACCCGCTCCACCTTCATCATCGACAAAGAGGGACTGGTGAGGCACGCGTTTCACGGAGTCACCCCGCGCGGACACGCGATCGAGATCCTGAACCTGATCAAATCTCTGCGTTAGCGCGCCGCTCGAGCTTCCGTGCGGATCGCAAAGAACACCATCGTTTCTCTGGACGTGTCTCTTTCCGACATCTGGGGCAATCCCGTCCAGCGCTCCGGGGAGCCCGTGCAATATCTTCATGGAGGCTACGGAAACCTGTTCGCCGCGGCGGAAGCGGCCTTGGAGGGCAAGAGCGTCGGGGACCGCGTGGAAATCCGGCTCGAGCCCGAAGAAGCGTTTGGTGACTACGACGCGAACCACCTCAAGGTCGAGCCGCGCAGCCGTTTTCCAGAGGAACTGGAAGTCGGCATGCGCTTCGAGGGCAAGGCCGATGGCGAGAACGAGGAGCAGCGGATATTCACGGTCACCGACATTGCCGAGGACAAGGTCGTGCTCGACGCGAATCACCCGCTCGCCGGCGTGGCGCTGAAGTTCTCCGGTGCCGTGGTCGCCGTGCGGCCAGCCACGCTCGCCGAGATCGAGAGCCGCGCTGCCGACGACCCGGAATCGGTGATCCTGCGCATCCTTCCTTGAACGCCGCGGCGCGGAGTTGAACGCGGACGCGTGGCGCGCCGAATTCGCCTATCATTGAAAGCAGTCGCGGGTGCACCGCGACGCCGCGTCTGAAGGAGGAGAAGGCATGTCGGGCATGCTGAGTATCGTTTCGTACGGGCTCGGAACCATCGTCGGCTTCGCCCTGATCGCTTTTCTCGTCGTGGTGTTCATCCAGGACATCACGCAGAAAAAGCACAGCGTGCTGCGCAACTATCCGGTCATCGGGCACCTGCGCTACCTGCTGGAGAAGCAGGGCGAGTACTTCCGCCAATACTTCTTCATGAACGACCGGGAAGAGCTTCCGTTCAACCGCGCCACGCGCGGCTGGGTCTACCGCCTGGCGAAGGCCGAGGGCGGCGTGATCGGCTTCGGCTCGACCAACAACACCAACGAGCCGGGCTCGATCCTGTTCGTCAACCATCCTTACCCCGTGCTCGAGGAGGACCGGCTGCCGACGCCGCCGCTCGCCATCGGCGAAGGTTACTGCGAGCAGCCCTTCACGGCGAAGTCGGTGGTCAACATCAGCGGAATGAGCTTTGGCGCGATCTCCGAGCCGGCGGTGCGCTCGCTTTCGCGCGGGGCAGCGAGCGCGGGCTGCTGGATGGACACGGGCGAGGGCGGCCTCTCGCCGTTCCACCTCGAAGGCAACTGCGACGTCATCATGCAGATCGGAACCGCCAACTACGGTGTGCGCGACGCGAGCGGAAAATTCTCGCCCGAGAAAGCGAAGGAGTTGGCCGCTCTGCCGCAGGTGAAGGCTTTCGAGATCAAGCTCTCCCAAGGTGCGAAACCCGGTAAAGGCGGGGTGCTCCCGGCCGCCAAGGTCACCGAGCAGATCGCGACTATCCGCGGTATCCCGTCGCACCAGGACTCGATCAGCCCCAACCGCCACCGCGACGTCGCAAACGTCGAGCAACTGCTCGACAAGATCGCATTTGTGCGCGAGCTCACCGGCAAGCCCGTCGGCGTGAAGACCGCGGTCGGCGGCTGGCAGTTCGTCAACGAGGTGTGCGACGCGGTGAGTCGGCGTGGGCTGGAGTACGCGCCGGATTTTCTCGCCATCGACGGAGGAGAGGGCGGGTCGGGTGCGGCGCCCCAGGCGCTCATGGATCACATGGCACTGCCGATCGCCGAGGCCTTGCCGCGCGTCGTCGACGCGCTCATCGAATCTGGGCTGAGAGAGCGCGTGCGCGTGATCGCGGCGGGCAGGCTGGTGACCTCCGCCAAGGCGGCCTGGGCGCTGTGCGTCGGCGCGGACTTCGTCAACACGGCGCGCGGATTCATGTTCTCGCTCGGTTGCATCCAGGCGCTGCGCTGCCACCAGAACACCTGTCCGACCGGCGTAACCACCCACAACCCGAGGCTGCAGCGCGGACTCGTCGTCGAGGAGAAGTCCGTGCGCGTCGCCAACTACGCGACTGGCATGAACCGGGAAATCGACATGATCGCGCACTCCTGTGGCTGCCGGCACGCGCGCGAGCTGCGGCGCGAGCACGTGCGCATCGTGCAGACTGCCGGCCACAGCGTAGCGCTCAACATCATGTTCCCGTATCCGGAGCACGGTGCCAGGCGCAAGGCGGCCTGAAAGCGATCCCCGAAAACGTGACGCAGTTCCTGCCGAAGATGCGAAGACGGTTTTCCCGCAGCGCTGAGAAGTATAATGCCCGCGGTTCGGCGCCTGCGCATCGGCAGGAGCCGCTTCTCAACCACCGACGCACGCCCATGAAACTGAAACTTGCCTGCATCGCCTCACTCCTGGTGTCGCTGCCCGTCGCCGCGGGCGACGTAAACATCCAGACCCTGAATCAAACGGAGTTTCGCGCGCTGTCCGAGGATCTCGGCGCCGCGTTGTCGTACAAGCCGCTCACGCCTGCCGCGCCGCTCGGTATCACCGGCTTCGACATGGGCATTGCTGCGACCGTGACCAAGCTCGATAACAGCGCGGTCCTCGCCAAGGCCGGCGCCGGCACTCGTACGAGCGTCGTCGCGCCGACGCTGCGGCTCAACAAGGGGCTGCCGTTCGATATCGACGTCGGCGCGATGTACGGCGGGATTCCCGGCACCAACATCCGCCTGGTCGGTGGCGAGGTACGCTATGCGCTGGTGTCGGGCGGCGCGGCGACGCCGGCGATCGGCCTGCGCGGCAGCTACACCAAGCTCGCCGGGGTCGATCAGCTGGAGCTCAATACCAAGGGCGTCGACCTGTCGATCTCCAAGGGCTTTGCCATGATCACGCCCTACGCCGGCGTCGGCAAGGTGTGGGTGTCGGGCACGCCCGAGGGCATCGCGGGCCTTGCGAAGGAATCCTTCTCGCTCAACAAGTGGTTCGCCGGCGTCAACATGAATTTCGGCGCGATGAATCTCGCGCTCGAAGGCGACCGCACGGGCGACGCCACGAGCTACGGCGTGAAGGTGGGATTCCGCTTCTGACGCGTTCCGCGCTAGGTGGAGGAGCGCCGGGGACGGTTGATTAGGCGGCGTGCGGCTTCGATTACCTCGCTCGCCGTGATGCCGACCGGTCCGGCGCCGGCCGCGACGAGAGCATCCGCGGCGGCCCCGTGCAGGTAGGTTCCGGCGAGCAGCGCCTGCAGTGGCGCCGCGCCCTGGGCGCATAGCGCGGCGACCATGCCGCTGAGCGCGTCGCCCATCCCCGCCGAGGCCATGCCGGAGTTGCCCGAGGGATTGATCCAGAACTTTCCGCCCGGCTCCGCAATGATGCTGCCGTTGCCCTTGAGGACGGTGAAGCTGCGAAAATTGTGCGCGATCGCCCTCGCGGCGGCAAGGCGGTCGGCCTGCACTTGCTGAGTCGTTCTGCCCAGAAGCCTGGCGGCTTCGCCCGGATGCGGCGTGAGCACGCTCGGGCGGGTGCGTTTGGCGAGCACCGCCCCGAGCCTGCGGTTCGCGGCGATGAGGTTCAGCGCGTCGGCATCGAGCACCAGCGCCGCTTCCGTCTTGAGCGCGCTGCCGAGGAGCTTAGGCCCCGGCGCGGCGACGCCCATGCCCGGACCCGCGATAAGAACGTCAACGAGATCGCTTGCGAGGAGCTCCGCGGGCTTGCGCAGCATCAGCTCCGGCTGGACGTAGTCGAGGTACGGCGGCCGCGGAGTCAGCAGTCCGACGTAGACGCGGCCGGCGCCACACTTGAGCGCGGCGCGAGCGGCGATCACGGCAGCACCGACCATGCCGGCACCGCCGCCGAGCACGCCGACGCTGCCCGCGCGTCCCTTGTGGAAGTTTTTCGGCCTCGGCGCGAGGACACCATCGAGGATGGCCGCGTCAAGAAGCCTGCCTTCCGGCTCAATCAGAAGCTCTGGCTGTGTCTTTCCCAGCGAGTCCAGGCTCAACTCGCCGCAGTGATCGGGACCGTCCAGCATGAGCGGCCCGGGCTTGTGCGCGATGAAGGTGACGGTGCGGGTGGCGCGCACCGCGCAGCCCATCACCGCGCCGGTGTCGGCGTTGATGCCGCTCGGGATGTCGAGCGAGAGGATCGGCGCACCCAGCGCGTTCATCCTTCCGACCAGCGCCGCATAGGCACCCGCAAGCGGCCGCGTCAGTCCAATACCGAACAGGCCGTCAATGACGAGATCGAAGTGAGACTCACGCGGGATGTCGGCGAGCAACGTCCCGCCCGCACTCTCCCACTTGCCCAGTGCAGCCTGCGCATCCTTCGGCAGCTTGCCGCGCTCGCCGGCGAACACGACGATGACGCGGAAGAACTCGCCCTTGAGCCGCGCCGCAGCCTCGAAGGCGTCGCCGCCGTTGTTGCCGGGTCCGGCGACGACGAGAATGCTCCTGGATTTCTCGCCGCACATCCGTCGCGCGGCTTCCGCCGCAGCTGCGCCGGCGCGCTCCATCAGCGTGAGAGCGCCGCCGGCCGCGAGCGCCTCCAGCCTGCGCATCGCGGCGGTGGTGTAGATCGGGGAATGGGCCATGTGGCCCTCAATGATAGCGTGACGGGGTCGACCGTGACGCGCGAACTCAGCCCAGCCGGAACATTCTGCCCGGCAGATAGGTCACGATCTGGGGAAACTCCCAGATGATCGCGACCGCCAGAACCATGAGGAAGAAGAAGGGCAGCGAAGCGCGCGCCACGTAGAACATGTTCTTGCCGGTGAGGCCCTGCAGGACGAACAGGTTGAATCCGACCGGCGGGGTGATTTGCGCCATCTCGACGACCAGGACGACGAAGATGCCGAACCAGAGCAGATCGATTCCGGCCGCCCTCACCGACGGCAGAATTACCGCGGAGGTCAGCACCACCATGGAGATTCCGTCGAGGAAGCAGCCCAGGACGATATAGAGCAGCATGAGCACGGCGATCAGGTATCCGGGCGTGAAGCCCCGGTGCGCGATCCAATCGGCCATCGCGCGCGGGATGCCGGTGAATCCCATCGCCACGGTGAGGAACGCGGCGCCGGTCAGGATGAAGGCGATCATGCATGAAGTTTTCATCGCACCCATCACGCCTGCCTGGAAGCTCTTCCAGCCGAGCGAGCTGGTGGCAAGCGACATTACCAG
>JBGQFD010000144.1:0-6713 GCA_041496705.1 Gammaproteobacteria bacterium
CGGCGCGAGCGTATGGGCAGCAACCCGCCGAGACGATCGCCAAAGAAATCTCTCTCGAAACGTTCGCGTACGAAGTGCTGGTCGCGGAGGTCGCGGGCCAACAGGGCAATACCAGGCTCTCGGCGCAGGCCTACGTCGACCTTGCAAAACGCACCCGCGACTCCCGGATCGCGCGCCGCGCCACCGAGATCGCGCTTTACGCGCGCATGAACGACGCTGCAATCGACGCCGCAAAGATCTGGCACGAGACGGAACCCGGCACGGTGCGCCCGCTTCAGGCTCTTGCCGGGCTACTGGTCACCGCGGGCCGCTACGACGAAGCGCTGCCCAAACTGAAAGAACTGCTCGCCAACTCCGCGGCCACCCCGGCAAACAGCTTCCCGCAGCTCACCCGAACGCTCGCGACTGCCCAGGACAAGCAAGCGGCGCTGAAACTCGTGCAGAGTCTCGCCGCGGACTATCCAAAGCTACCGCAGGCCCGGCTTGCGGTTGCCCAAGCGGCGGTAGGGGCGAGCGAGCGCGAACTTGCATTGCAAGAGGTGCAGCGTGCACTGTCTTTGTCGCCGGGATGGGATGTGGCCAGTAAGCTTGAGGCCGAAATTCTACGACGGTAATTCGATCCGGACTTCAGGTGAAACACACCCCGACGGAACCCTAAAGCACTACGAAGGCTCGTCAAGTTGATTCTTCGTAGACCGCAAACTGTCCGACGCCGAAAACCTCGCTATTTCTAACCTCGGATAATAGCCCTTAAGGCGTGACGACTCCCCGACGGGGTGCCGTCAATCCGCGTGCATACCGGTCCGGTCGATCACTTCCTTCAGCTGACTACGCCGGCACCGGCGCGGGCCCGCCCACGGGCCTGCGCTCGCGCGGCGGGCGCTCGTCCATCAGCCACTGCAGCGTGAAGGCGCTGACGCCGATCACGATCAGCGCGCCCCAGCCGAAGTTGTAATTGCCGAAGCGGTCGAACACCACGCCGCCCATCCAGGCGCCGAAGAACGAGCCGACCTGGTGGCTCAGGAACACGATGCCGTAGAGCGTGTTGAAGTGCGTGAGGCCGAACACCCGGCCGATGATCCCGGTGACGAGCGGCGCGACGCCGAGCCACAGGAATCCCATCGCGGCGGCGAACACCAGGGTCGAGCCGGCGCTGATCGGCGCGAGCAGGAAGACGACGATGATGAGCGTACGCAGCAGGTAGATCAGCGCCAGCAGGTGCTTCTGGCTGTAGCGCGCGCCGAGCAGGCCGAACATGTAGGTGCCGACCGCGTTGAACAGGCCGATCAGCCCGAGCGCGCTCGCCGCCACGCCCGGCGCCACCCCGCAGAGCTGCAGGTACGCCGGCAGGTGCGTAGTGATGAACACCAGCTGGAAACCGCAGGCGAAGAACGCGAGCGTCATGAAGAGGTAGCCGCGGTGCGCCATCGCCTCGCGCAGCGCCTCGCCGAGTTTTTGATTTACTTTGGATAGATTTCCATCCGAAACCGGTTGTTCGCGGATCGGCAGCGAAAGCAGTGCCATCGAGCCCGCGATGGCCGCGAACGCCACCATCGCCGCCTGCCAGCCGAAGCCGTCGATCAGCCACCCGCCGAGCGGCGCGATCACCATCGTGCCCAGGGAGCCCGCCGCCGCGACCAGGCCGACGGTCTGGCTGCGCTTTTCGGGCGGCGTTGCGCGCGAGATGGTGCCGATCAGGACGCCGAAGCCGGCGCCGGCGGTGCCGACGCCGATGAGGAAGCCCGCCACCTCCAGCCCGCCCGGGATGCCCTTGGAGAACGTCATCAGCAGCAGCCCGGCGGCGTACAGCAAGGAAGTGACGACCAGCACCGGCCGCGGGCCGTAGCGATCGGCGAGGGCGCCGACGAAGGGCTGCGACACACCCCAGACGATGTTCTGCAGCGCGATCGAGAAGCCGAAGGTCGCCGCCGAGATCCCGAGGTCGAGCGTCATCGGCCGCATGAACAGGCCCAGGCTCTGGCGTAGCCCCATGCACAGCGAGATGATCAGCCCGCTCAGCACGATGAGGAGCAGCATGGAGCGGCGGTTCTGCACGGGTGTCATGTGGCTTCCGAAGTGAACAGGTCGGTGTACCTATGATCCAACATCCGGTATAGTGCTGTCAACGTGAAAGTACACCGATCTGTTTCCTCCCCGGCCGAGCGCATCCTCGCCGCCGCCGACAAGCTCTTCTACGCGCAGGGGATTCGCGCCGTCGGCGTCGACACCGTGGCCGCCGAGGCCGGGGTGAGCAAGCGCACGCTGTACAACCACTATCCTTCCAAGGACGCGCTGATCGCCGCCTACCTGACGGGCCGCTTCAAGCACCTCGCGCCCTCCGACGCCCCGGCGCGCGAGCAAATCCTCGGCAACTTCGACCGGCTGCAGCGCCTGATCGCCGACGGCAGCTTCCGTGGCTGCCCCTACGTCAACGCCGTCACCGAGCTCGGCGACCCCAAGCACCCCGCCAGGAAGATCGCGGTGCAGTTCAAGGAGCAGCGCCGGCTCTGGTATCGCGCCCTGCTCGAGCGCCTCGACGTGAGGAACCCCGACGCCCTCGCCACCCAGCTCCAGATCCTTTTCGAAGGCGCGCTCGCCGCCGCCCTGGTCCGTGGCGATCCCGCGCTCGCGCGCTCCGCGCGCGATGCCGCCGAGGTGCTGCTCGACGCTGCCCGGGTCAGGAGAGCGCCGCGAGCCAGGATCCGGCGGTCTCCCCGACCTCGGCGTCGATTGCGCGTCGCTCTCAGCTTGCCTGCCTACAGCAACCCAACCCCACGCTCGAGAGGGAACGTCGGGCTGCGGTCGAAACACTGAAACTTGCAGAGGCTGATCAACAAATCATGTGGAGGCAAAGATGACAACCGAACTCTTTTATCTCTTATTTACCGCCATTCTCACCGGGGTGCTCTGGATTCCTCTCGTCGCAGGCTACGTATTGTCTCGCGGACCCCTTAAACCTTCCGACTACAAGGTCGCGCCAACATCGCCTCTCCCTCCCTGGGTCAATCGCGCCAATCGCGCGCAGACTAACGCAGTCGAAAACTTCGCGACTTTCGCACCGGTTGTTCTGATTGCTCATTCAGTCGGGGTGTCAACTTCCATTACCGCGATCTCCGCTGCGGTCTACTTCTATGCACGCGCCGCGCATGCCGTGATCCACATCAGTGGATTCAGTCGTTTCAGGGCTCGTACCGTATTGTTTACGGTTGCCTGGGTCGCGTTTGTCACATTCACAATTGAACTGCTACGACAAACGATATGAGGGAGTCCGGCACCGAACCGTCGCACTCGTGTTCGGGCTCGCCACCACGGTCCAGGCGAGCGCCGCGAGCAGCCCGCAGCGCCACCGCTTCGGTGCGCGCCGCGTCGCGTTTCCCGCCATGGACGAGGATCGCTAGCGCGACATCAAGTAGGCGGCGACCGCCTCCATCTGCTCGAAGGACATGCCCGAGCTGATGTTGTGCATGACAGGCGCGCTGGCATCCGCTCGCAGCTGATTCTTGAACAACACCAGCTGCTTCACCAGATACTCCGGATGCTGGCCCGCGAGCCGCGGAAACGCCGCGATGCCTTCCGCGTCCTTGCCGTGGCAGGTCGTGCAGGCCGGGATGCTGGCGCCGGGAATGCCTTGTTCGTATATCGTGCGTCCTGCCTGCAGGAGCTTGGGATCGCCGGTCTTGCCCTTTGGCGACTTCTGGCTGGCATAGTATGCGGCGAGACCCTCGATGGCATTGTTGCTGAGCTGCGAGGTCATTCCCCACATATAGGCCTGCGCCATGGGATCTCCGCGGGTTCGGTCGCGAAACGCTTTCAATTGGGTATCCAGATATTCCTTTCGCTGGCCGGCGAGTCGCGGGAAGGCGGGCGAGATGCTGTCACCCTTCGGCCCGTGGCACGACGCGCATATCTGTATCGCCGTGGTTTCGGGACGCGCTTCCTGTGCCTGTAGCGTAGGCGCTACGCACGAGATCGTCATCAGCGAAAGTCCTGCAATGAGTCTGGGTTTCATTTTGGTCCCCGTATCGAAGAAGGCGATCCCGGCGCCGGTTCAGCGAGATCCGGGATTGCCGCGACTTGTCTAGAACGCGAACCAACCCAGCACATACAGCGTATTGTTGTAGTTCGCGTTCCTGCCGTTGCCGTCGTAGTTCTTGCTGGCGCCGTTGAACTTCTGGTAGTTCACGAATTGCGCGAGGAGCTTCACGTTCTGCCACGGCACGTAGGCGATCTCGCCGATCCAGCCGCTGCTGTTGGGACTGCTGTTCGCGAATCCGGTCACCGCGGCGGGCGCGTACAGCAGCGCGTCCGAGCTGCCGCTCGTGGAGAAATAGCCGAGGGCGCCGCCGTAAGTGCGCTGGTAGTAGTAGCTGCCGCCCAGCCTGAAGGTCTTCAGATTGTTGTTCGTGTTCTCGGCCTCGTTGAGCGCGAACGTCCCGTCGAGCGTCTGCTTCTCTTTGATGTAGGTCGTCTGCGCGGAGAGGATGTGCTCGTCGCCGATAAACTGGTACTGGCCGTCGAGCGCAACGTCGCTGAATTTGTCGGTGGGCGGCCCGACGGGAACGAACACTCCCCCGCCCGGATCGCCGGCAGGACTGATCTTCGCCACCATGCCGTAGGTGCCGACCGACAGCGAATTTCGGTTCCACTGGTGCTCGTACGCGAACCGCCAATAGGGCGCCCAGTTGGTGAGAACACCCCCGGCGTTGCTGTCGAGCGGTCCGGAACCCACCCTGCCTCCAACGCCCTGCGGTGAGGAACGGTAGAGCCCGAGCTCGCCATAGATCGAATTCCTCCACCATACGTATCCTGTCAGGCCGGCGACGCCCCGCTCCGCGAGTGCACCATCGAGCTGCGTGGCGGCACCGGGCGCGGGTGCCGCGCTGGTCTTCTGGTCGAACGGCGTCTGCCACGCCGGGGTGCTGTTCCAGACGTCCTGCACCGTCGGGTTGTTGTTGATCGTGACGCCGTAGGTAAGACCGTCGGCGACCCCCACCAACTGCTTTGCGTAACGTATTTCGGAATTGTCCCAGTGCATGACGCCCGAGGCGCTGTCGTAGCTGATCTGGACGAAAGCGCCCAGGTTCGGAGCGATCCTGCCGGCGTAGAACAGGCTTGCCTGCTGCGGGAAAAGTACCTGTCCGTTCTGCGAGTCGGATGTGGGCACATTCGAATCCGGCAATGCCGTCGCGGTTTTCGTATACGAGGTCTGAAACATGAAAGAAAGCGGCGGAATCTGATTCAAGAGCAGCTCCATCTCCTTCGTGGAAGTCATTCCCTGCACTTGCGGGAGGTTGTCGATCGTGTACGCGTTCAGCTTGAACGATCGTCCGAAGGGCGTGAGTTCGGGGAATACCGTGTGGCAGGACTGGCAGGCCATGCCCGTTTGCCGGGCGTAGGATGGGACCGCGTTTGCCGTGCCGGCGATGCACAATCCAATCATTAGAGCGAAAAATACGCGCGCCAGCCTCGACAATACCGCCGCACAAAAACGTTTGTCCATGATTGCCTCTTCAAGTAAGCGCAAGAACCCTTGCTCTGAAGTTAGACAGTTCGCAAACGCGGTTCTTGATGCACATCAATGAAAGCGCATCGAAGTCTGACGATGAACTTACATCGCGGCTGTATTTCCAACGTCGGGTAACGGCGTAGTAACTCCCCGACCGGGGGCAAGTCTGGGCACGCTTGCGCACTGAGGGTTTCGCTTCGCGTGATCGTGCGTTCGACAGGATCATCTCCGGTCGATTCGCGGGGGCGCCCCGTGCATCGGTTCGTGAAAAAAGCCGCACCGAACGGGAAAATGTGCACTAGACACAAAACCGCTGTGTCGAGCGACGGCGAGAATGGGCGGCCGCAAGCCTAGAGTGGTCAGTCATCGGGGGAGCGATTTCCGCCAGCCCGAAGACAACCAGGAGACCACGATGACCACCCCCCAAAATCTCGCCGGCGAGTCTGCCTTCTCCAAGCCGTTCCCCCTCAGCAGGACCGCAATCAGCCTAAGTCCCCTGACGATCTACCGGTTGGTGGCAGGGGTGCTTGCCGGGCTGGTGGTCATTCACGGACTGGCGCTTGCTACGGCAATAAGCAGCCTGCTTACGCGCTGAAAACGACGCCCGCCTTGTCGCGCCGAAGCTTATGGGCGGATCATGAGGCGGTGCCCCCATGGGAATGGCGCGCTATTTCTAACCCCGGGTAATAGCGCCTAAGGAGGTAGCTATTTCGCCGGCCTTCTGAGATATCTTCCGCCCGGCGCGCCGACTGCGTTGCCGTCGCGATAGATGAGCTGGCCGCGCAGGAACGTGGTCTTCACGCGCCCGGTCAGCTCCTGTCCTTCGAACGGCGTGTAGCCCTGTGCGGACTCCGAGTCCGCCGCGCGGACGACGAACGACTCGTTCGGGTCCACGAGCACCAGGTCTGCGTCGAACCCCGGAGCGATGTCGCCCTTGGCAAGCAGCCCGTAGCGCCGCGCCGGGTTCCAGGAGAGGAGCTCGGCGATGTGGTTGTAGCTCATGCCGCGCTTGCGTCCTTCGCTCAGCACGCCGGAGAGCAGGTACTCGGTGCCGCCGAAGCCCGACTTCGCGAGCCAGATGTTCTTCGGAAATTGCGCGCTGTACTTCTGCTCGGTGGCGCAGCAGGCGTGATCGCTCACGATCCAGTCGACCTTGCGCTCGAGCACCGCCTCCCAGAGCGCCTCGACGTCGGCGCGCGGGCGGATC
>JBGQFD010000145.1:0-6391 GCA_041496705.1 Gammaproteobacteria bacterium
AGATCCGCGACCGCATCGCCGAACTGCAGAAAGAGCTCGACGGAATGGCCCTCGAGCAAAAAACGCAGCGCGAGCGGCGGCAGGAGCGCGAGGGCCTCGCCCGCGTGGCGCTGGTCGGCTACACGAATGCGGGCAAGTCCACCCTGATGCGCGCGCTGACGGGAAGCGAGGCGCTGGTCGCGGACAAGCTCTTCGCGACGCTCGATACCACGGTGCGCGCCCTCCATCCCGAAACCGTCCCGCGCGTGCTCGTCAGCGACACGGTCGGCTTCATCAAGAACCTGCCGCACGGGCTGGTCGCCTCGTTCAAGTCGACGCTCGACGAAGCGCTCGAGGCCTCCCTGCTCCTCCACGTGGTCGATGCGAGCGATGCCGGGTTCGAGCGTCAGCTCGCGGTGACCGGGGAAGTGCTGGCCGAGATCGGTGCGCAGGACGTCCCGCGCCTGCTCGTCTTCAACAAGATCGACCGCGGCGGGGACGAAGCGGCGCTGCGCGCACAGTACCCCGGCTGCGTCGTCATGAGCGCGAAGAGGGAGGGCGACATCGCCAGGCTGCGCGAGGCGATCGTCGCGTTCTTCCAGCGGCATCTCGTCGAGGCCGAGCTCTTCCTTCCCTGGTCGGCGCAGAAACTGCGCGGGCAGATCTTCGCCACCTGCACGGTGCTGGAGGAGCGCGACGATGCCGAGGGTGCGTTCCTGCGCGTGCGCGGCGAGCCCGAGGCCGTGGAGCGCCTGCGCGAGCAATTCGGCGAGGCTGCTGCGATCCGACCTCGCAGTTAGTCCCCATCCCAGGGTCTCGCAACGAAATATAGGCAGCAGGACAGGGATAGGGTCAGAATGAAAGACCCCGTTGCCAGACCCATAGGAGAAGGAACATGAAAAGCCGCAAAGGTGACGCGTCTCCGATGCCCCAGGCATCGCGGGGCCGCCGGGACTTTCTGACGCAGGGCGCCGCGCTGGTCACAGGCGCCGCATCCGTAGGAATTGCAGCGGGCGCGAGCGCGCAAGGCCTCGCGGGCCAGCCCTGGGAGCGCGTGTACGGCGCGGGGTTCACCGGCTACGGGCAGCCTTCGCGTTTCGAGCAGCCGGTGATGCGCCACATCGGCAGGCCTTACGGCGATCTCGCGCCGGGAACGGGCGCGTCGCTCGCGCCGATCGAGACGCTGGAAGGGATCATCACGCCGAGCGGCTTGCACAACATTCGCAGCCACAGCGGCACGCCCGACATCGATCCGAAGGAGCACCAGCTGCTGCTGCACGGGCTGGTGGCGCGGCCGCTCAAATTTTCCGTGGGGGCGCTGTCGAGCTACCCGATGACCACGCGCATTTACTTCCTCGAGTGCTCGGGCAACAGCAACCGCGCCCTTGCGCCGCAGCCCGCGCAGGTGCCGGCGGGCGCGATCCACGGCAACATGGCTTGCAGCGAGTGGACGGGCGTTCCCTTGCGCGTGCTGCTGGAAGAAGCCGGCCTGCGACCCGAGGCAAAATGGCTGCTCGCCGAAGGCGCCGACTCGGCGCACATGAGCCGCAGCATCCCGGTCGAAAAGGCGCTCGACGACGCGCTCATCGCGCTCTACCAGAACGGCGAGCGCCTGCGCCCCGAGCAGGGTTACCCGGTGCGCCTGCTGCTGCCCGGCTGGGAGGGCAACATGAGCGTGAAATGGCTGCGGCGCCTGAAGGCTACCGAGGAGCCGACGTACACCAAGGACGAAACGTCCAAGTATACGGACTTGCAGCCTGGCGGCCGCGCGCTGCAGTTTACCTTCGAGATGGGCGTGAAGTCGGTGATCACCAAGCCCTCCTCCACCATGAAACTGCCGCGCAGCGGCACCTACGAGATCACCGGCCTCGCCTGGAGCGGCGCCGGCCGCATCCGCCGCGTCGAAGTCTCGACCGACGGCGGTGCGACTTGGAACGACGCAGCGCTCACCGGCGAAGAGCGCCCGAAGGCCCTGGTGCGCTTTCGCTTTCCCTGGGAGTGGAGCGGCAAGGAGGCGGTGCTGCAAAGCCGCGCCACCGACGAAAAGGGGCAAGTGCAGCCGGCGCGCAAGGCGTGGCTCGCGCAGTACTCGCCCGGCAACATCTATCACAACAACTCCATCGCGAGCTGGTCGGTGGGTGCGGACGGGAGCGTGAAAAATGTTTACGTCTGAACGCAACGCCATCGTCATCGCAATCGGCGCCGCGGCCCTCGCGGCCTGCGCGAGCCTGCCGTCCGCGCCGGGCAAGCCGCCGGCGTTGGGCACCGCGGTGAGCGCGGAAGAAATCGCGCGCTTCGACATCAGCATTCCGCCGAGCGGAGCCGGCTTGCCGGCCGGAAGCGGCACGGTGAAGCAAGGCGCACAAGTCTATGCGGCGAAGTGCCTCGCATGCCACGGCGAGAAGGGCGCGGGCAAGCCCGCCGACGCGCTGGTGGGAGGGATCGGTTCTCTCGCCACGCCGAAGCCCGTGCGCACGGTCGGCAGCTACTGGCCGTACGCGACCACGCTGTTCGACTACACGCGGCGGGCGATGCCGATCACCAATCCGCTCTCGCTCACGGACGACGAGGTCTACGCCGTGAGCGCCTACGTGCTCTTCCTCAACGGCATCATTGGCGAGGACGCGGTGATGAACGCGCAGACGCTGCCGCAGGTGAAGATGCCGAACCGCGACGGATTCATCAGCGACTGGCCAGCTCGGAAACTCTAGCCTGGCACTCGAGTCACCGCGTGTCTATTCCGCCGGATCTGGTGGCAACGTGCTCGGTTTCTCTGTGGTGCGGGTGAGCGCGCTGCAGGACGTGCCGCTCGAAGTGGCGCTATAGCTCCTGCTATAATCCGCCCTCGCAGTTAGACCCATCCAAGCTGGCCGCGGCCAGCTTTTTATTTTCCGGAACCCTTAAATGATCGTCGCCTCCGGCATCGCCATGCAGTTCGGGGCCAAGCCCCTTTTCTCGGATGTGTCCGTGAAGTTCGGCGGCGGGAACCGCTATGGGCTGATCGGCGCGAACGGCTGCGGCAAGTCGACGTTCATGAAGATCCTCGGCGGGGAGTTGGAGCCGAGCGCGGGGTCGGTGGCGATCGACGCGAACGAGCGGGTGGGGAGGCTGCGCCAGGATCAGTTTGCGTTCGAGGGGGAGCGGGTGCTGGACGTGGTGCTGCAGGGGCATGCCGAGATGTGGGCGGCGATGCGCGAGCGCGATGCGATTTACGCCAACCCGGATGCGGACGAGGCGGAGTTCATGCGCGCGGCGGAGCTGGAGGCGAAGTACGCGGAGTACGGCGGCTACACATCCGAAGCGCGCGCGGGGGAGCTGCTGCTGGGCCTCGGGGTGCCGACCTCCCAGCACGAGGGGCCGATGAGCGCGGTGGCGCCGGGGTGGAAGCTGCGGGTGCTGCTCGCGCAGGCGCTCTTCGGCGATCCGGACATCCTCTTGCTGGATGAGCCGACCAACAACCTGGACATCAACAGCATCCGCTGGCTGGAAGACGTGCTCAACCAGCGCACCAGCACCATGGTCATCATCTCGCACGACCGGCACTTCCTTTCCGCGGTGTGCACGCACATGGCGGACGTGGACTACGGCGGCATCAAGGTCTACCCGGGGAACTACGACGACTACATGGAAGCCTCGACCCTGGCGAAGCAGCAGCAGCAGAAAGACAACGCGAAGGCCAAGGACCGCATCTCGGACCTGGAAGAGTTCGTGCGCCGCTTCCGCGCGCACAAGGCCAAGGCGCGCCAGGCGACCTCGCGCATGAAGCAGATCGAAAAACTGAAAGTCGAGGACGTGAAGCCCTCCAGCCGGCAGTACCCGTTCATCCGTTTCCTCGTCGATCCGAAGGAGAAGCTGCACCGGCTCGCCGTGGAAGTGAAGGGCCTCGCAAAGGGCTACGAGAAGGGCAGGAATCTCATCCAGGGTGTGGACCTGTCGATCGAGGCGGGCGAGAAGGTGGCGATCATCGGGCCGAACGGCATCGGCAAGACCACGCTGCTGCGCTGCATCGCCGGGAACCTCGCGGTGGATGCCGGCACGGTGAAATGGGCGGAAAAGGCGAACACCGGCTACTGGCCGCAGGACCCGGCGGACGAATTCAAGAGCGAGGATACGCTCAACGAATGGATGGGCCGCTGGCGGCGCAAGGACCGCGAACAGGACGACCAGATCGTGCGCGCTACTTTGGGACAGCTGCTCTTCTCCGGCGACGACCAGAAGAAGTCGCTCAAGGTGATCTCCGGCGGCGAGGGGCAGCGCATGCTGATCGGGAAGCTCGTGCTCGGCATGCCGAACGTGATGCTGCTCGATGAGCCGACCAACCACCTCGACATGGAATCCATCGAGTCGCTCAACACCGCGCTCGACAAATACACCGGGACGCTCGTCTTCGTCTCGCACGACCGCGAGTTCGTCTCGTCGCTGGCGACGCGCATCCTCGAGCTCCGGCCCGGTAAGCCCGGTGCGGCCGCGATCGTGGTGGACTTCCGCGGCAGCTACGACGAGTACCTCGCTGGCGCGGAGTTGGCTACCGCCTGACGCAAGCATCGTCATTCCCGCGCAAGCGGGAATCCACGGCAAGTCTTTGTGAAATTCACACGGTCACATTTCTTGTGTGTAATTCACACAAAAACTGTATTAGCCTGCGCCTGTCAATTTCGCACCCAAGGAATGAAATGACCCAAAGCGCAAGCAAGCACGCAGCCGCGATCGCAGCGATCAAGGAAGACTGGGACGAGAACCCTCGCTGGCGCCACGTCAAGCGCGAGTATACGGCCGCAGACGTATTTCGCCTGCGCGGGTCGCTGGTCGTCGAACATACCTTGGCCCACCGCGGTGCGGAGAAGTTGTGGCGGCTGCTCACCACCACAGCGTACGTAAACACACTGGGCGCACTCACCGGCAATCAGGCGATGCAGCAGGTGAAGGCGGGATTGCAGGCGATCTACCTGTCGGGCTGGCAGGTTGCGGCAGACGGGAACGACTCGTGTCAGATGTATCCCGACCAATCGCTGTACTCGGTATCGAGCGTGCCCAGCGTGGTACGCCGGATCAACAACGCCCTCATGCGTGCCGACCAGCTGCATCACGCCGAGGACGACAATGAGGTGGACTGGTTTGCGCCGATCGTGGCCGACGCGGAGTCGGGATTCGGCGGCGTGCTGAACGCATTCGAGCTGATGAAGGCGATGATCGAGGCCGGCGCGGCGGGCGTGCACTTCGAGGATCAGCTGTCGTCGGTCAAGAAATGCGGCCACATGGGCGGAAAAGTGCTCGTGTCCACACAGGACGCGGTGCAAAAACTCTGTGCGGCGCGGCTCGCGGCCGATGTCATGGGCGTGCCC
Organism: Gammaproteobacteria bacterium; assembly: GCA_041496705.1. GTDB lineage: Bacteria > Pseudomonadota > Gammaproteobacteria > Burkholderiales > SG8-39 > VBDM01. Next base: position 5,322 of record JBGQFD010000145.1, read on the forward strand.
ACGGTGTTGCTTGCGCGCACGGATGCGGAAGCCGCGACGCTGGTCACCAGCGACATCGACGAGAACGACAGGCCGTTCCTGACCGGCGAGCGCTCTGCCGAGGGGTTCTACCGGGTGAGAAACGGTATCGATCAGGCGATTTCGCGCGGACTCGCGTACGCGCCGTACGCCGATCTGATCTGGTGCGAAACCGGCACGCCGGACCTCGGCTTCGCACGCCAGTATGCCGAGGCGATTCACCGCGTCTATCCCGGAAAGATGCTTGCCTACAACTGCTCGCCGTCGTTCAACTGGAAACGCCATCTCGATGACGCAACCATTGCCAAGTTTCAACGCGAACTGGGTGCGATGGGATACAAATTCCAGTTCATCACGCTCGCCGGCTTTCACATGCTCAACTACGGCATGTTCGACCTGGCCCGCCGTTACTCGACGGACGGCATGACGGCCTATTCGTCATTGCAGGAAGCAGAGTTCGCGGCGGAGAAACAGGGGTACACCGCCACCAAGCACCAGCGCGAAGTGGGCACGGGTTATTTCGATGCGGTGACGCAGGTGATACAGGGCGGGCAGTCTTCGGTAACGGCACTCACGGGTTCGACCGAGCAAGAGCAGTTCCACGGGCAGGACAAGGCACAGCTGCGCGTGGCATAGGTCGGCCAGGACGAATTTCCTCTCGCACGATCCGTCTCACGCGGCGGCATTCAATTCTCGTGATCACGCGCTTCGCACGGTCGCGCGCTTCGCAGTGCGACGGGCCGTCCGCGCCGACGCCCGCGTGATCGGGAAGACCTCGCGCACATACTCGGCGAGCATCTCGCAGAAGGCCGCGGCATAGGGCGGCAGCGGGCGCCGTTTGTTGGACAGGATTGTCAACGGATGGTTGAGCGGCTTGCCCAGGTAGGTCACGCGCATCATGCGCAACCGGTAATAATCCGTTCGCAGGGCCGACGGAATGATCGCAACGCCATGCCCGGCTTCGGCCATCGCGAGCAAGGCGTGCGGGGCGCGGCATTCGAGCAGAATGTTCGGCTTGAACCCGGCGAGGCGGCACGCGGCATCGAACGTCC
>JBGQFD010000146.1:0-6240 GCA_041496705.1 Gammaproteobacteria bacterium
ATCGCGGAGCATCGATCGGGAGATGGGCGAGCGTCTGCTGGGATCCGCGGCGGTTCCTCGCCCCATACGCGGAACAGTTCGTCGAGGAGATCGCGGCCCATTGCCGCCGCGACTATCCGGGCCGCGATCTCATCAGGGGCGCGCCGGTGTTACCCCGCCCGAAGCATCGGACTGCCGATTGAATGCCTAGGGCGCCTTGCGAGCCTGGCGCGGCAGGACCCCGGCCTTTTCCAGCTTCCGCATCGACTCGCGGGTGAACTCGGCGCTGGGCGCATCGCCGCCGATCACGAACATCAGGATCGAGGGCTTGTTCTTCGGGCCCCGGGTCACGTTCATGAAGCGGCGCGAAGCGCCCGGCGGGAACGAGATGAGGTCGAGGGGCTTGAGGTCGACGTGCTCGAGCCGGCCCTTTTCGTTTTCCCAGCTTGCCCGCCAGGTGCCGGTCATGGCGATGAAGGTCTCGTTGGTGTCGTGGTTGTGCAGCATCGGACCCTTGCCCGGCAGCGCGCGGCAGTAGCCGAGGTTGAAGCCCTCGGAGATCTTGATCGCCGCGAGACGCGCGGCGATGTCGCCCACCGGCGATTGCTTGCCGTTTTTCTCGACCTTGGGCGGCTGGAAGCCGATGACGTTGTAGAGGATGCGCTCGCACCCCGGCATCCTGGAATCCGGCAGTCCGCCGTCGGAGCCCTTCAGCTTCCTGAACCGTGCGACGCGCCTCATCATCGCCTGGCGCGAAATGCCGCGGCGCGGTAGCGTTTCCCGGTAGTCCATGTCCGCCTCCTTGCATGCTCGGGGCTTGTTGCATAATACGCGACCGAGGAGGGGAGATGAAGGCGGCACGCTTTGCCTACGCGCGCCCGGGTGATGTCGCCGAGGCGCTCGCGCTGCTCGATAGGCACGGGGAAGACGCGCGCGTCCTCGCCGGCGGGCAAAGCCTCGTGCCTATGCTCAACTTCCGCGTCGCCGCGCCCAGGGTCCTGGTCGACATCAACCGCATTCCCGCCCTCGCAGGAATCAAGGTTTCGAAGGACCAACTCCGCATCGGTGCGATGACGCGCCACGTGGACCTCGAGCGCTCCGAGGACATCGCCCGGCACTTGCCCCTGGTCGCGGCTGCGATGCCGCACGTCGCGCATCCGGCGATCCGCAACCGCGGCACCTTCGGCGGCAGTTGCGCGCTGGCCGATCCCGCTGCGGAGCTGCCCGCGTGCGCGATCGCGCTCGGCGCGAGCTTTGTCATCGCCAGGAAAAAGGGCGAGCGGCGCGTCGCCGCCCAGGATTTCTTCAAAGGTCTCTACGCCACTGCCCTGAAAACGGGCGATCTGCTCGTCGCCGCGGAATTTCCGCTGCCGAAACCGGGTTACGTCTCGGCATTTGGCGAGCTCGCCCGCCGCCACGGCGACTACGCGATGGTGGGCGTGGCCGTGCACGGCTCGACTGCGGGAGGGAAGTTCTCGGACCTGCGAGTGGTGTTTTTCGGCGTCGGCGACCGGCCCGCGCGCGCCGCGCAGTTCGAGCGCGCCCTCGAGGGCAAGCCCGCAACGGCGAAAACCATCGAGAGCGCCCTCGGAAAGCTTGAGGCCGATCTCGAGCCGCGCGCAGATCTTCACGCGTCCGCTGCCACGAAACGCCACCTCGCCAAGGTGCTCGCCGGGCGCGTTCTGCAGAAAATGGAAGGCGTCGCCGCATGAACGCTCCCGCGGAAACGATCGAGGTTTCCCTCACCGTCAACGGCGAACGCGTCAAGCGCAGCGTCGCGGCGCGCCTCAACCTCGCCGATTTCCTGAGAAACGAAATGGAGCTCACCGGCACCCACGTCGGCTGCGAGCACGGCGTGTGCGGCGCGTGCACCGTGCGCGTCGACGGGGAGATCGTGCGTTCATGCCTGATGTTCGCCGCGCAGGCCGACGGCTGCACCGTGGACACGGTCGAGGGGCTCTCGGACTCGCGTGAGATCGAGGAATTGCAGAGCGCCTTCGTGCTGCACAACGCGCTGCAATGCGGCTTCTGCACCCCCGGCATGCTGATGGCGGCGCAGGCGCTGCTGCGCGACGAGCCCAATCCTACCCGCGAGCGCATCCGCGAGTACCTCGCGGGCAACTACTGCCGCTGCACCGGCTACCAGGCGATCATCGACGCGATCGAGGCCGTGGCGAAGGCGCGGGCCGCGAGGACCTGATGTTTCGAACGAAGCTAGCGGAAAAGGTACACCGCGCTTGCCGAGGCCAGGTAACTGGTGCCCCAGTTTTCGTTATTGGGGGAGATGTTCGTGCTTATGTAGCAGCACCACAGAGCCTGGAGCTCGGCGCGTATTTCAAGATTCCTGTTCCACAGGTACTTCACCCCGGTTCCGGCTTGAAGCCCGAACAGACCGAAGTCCGTACCGCTCCGCTCGGTCGCGAAACCGCTGCCGCCGGCGCTGCTCGTGGAATAAGGTATGCGCCAGGACGACCAACCCAACCTGACGAGGATCCCGAAGTCATTGCTCATCGGCAACGTTCCGACGGCATCGATCGCGAGTACGTATGGCCTGGCCGTGGTGGCGTTCGTTGTCTGAGCACCGGCCCGGGTTCCGCTCGAGGTCTCGGTAAATTTGCCCAGCCAGATGTGGCTCGCCTCGACCGCCACTTGGGGAAGAATTTGGTAGCCGAAAAACAGCTTTCCGGCGCGGTGCTCTATGTAGCTGCGCCCGCAGGAGGCAACACTCGTTATCCCGATATCGCCATCCAATTCCGGACAACGGGCAGCGCCGCCAAATTGCCCGCCGAGAGCGCCGCCGATGTACGGGCCCCTGCGCAAGAAGCCATCGTTATCCGCGGCCTGGGCGAGCGGATCGGCGAGCGCCATTCCCAATGCGGCGACTGCCGGAAGCAGCTCCTTTCTCATCGCGCCTCCCTCGCGGCCAGTATAGCCGAACGGTTGTCCGACACCCGGCGAGCGCCGGGAATTGCGTCTACGCGACAGGTTCCGATGCGAGCCTTATCGTGATCGACTTCAACGACCTCAATTTCGATTCGCCGAACAGCTACATCGGCCGCTCGGTGACCCGGCCCGCGGCGCGGCGTCTCGCCCAGGGGCGCAGCCAGTACGTCGACGACATGGTGCTGCCGCGCATGGTGCACGTCGCCTACCTGCGCTCGCCGCACGCGCACGCGAAGATCGTCGCGATCGACTCCAAGGCCGCCGCGGCGATGCCGGGGGTCGCGCGCATCGTCACCGGCGCCGAGATCGCGCTGGTGTGCAAGCCCTACGTCGGCGTGCTCACGCACCTCGCGGGCATGCGCTCGCCGCCGCAATACCCGCTCGCCATCGACGTGGCGCGCTGGCAGGGCGAGCCGGTCGTCGCCGTGGTGGCAGCTTCACGCGCCGAGGCCGAGGACGCCGTAGAGGCGCTCGAGGTGCAGTACGAAGAACTGCCGGCCGCTCTCGACGCCGAGCGAGCGCTCGATCCCTCCGAGCCGAAGATCCACGCGGAATTCGACAGCAACCTGTGCTTCCGGCGCGTCGTGGACACGGGCGGCGTGGATGCCGCGATGAAGGCTGCGCACCTCGTGGTCGAAGACACGCTGCACTTCGGCCGCCACACCGGGGTCACCCTGGAACCCAGGGCGATCCTCGCCGACTACAACCGCGCCGACGAATCCATGACCGTGCATCACTGCGGGCAGTCGCCGCACATGATGCAGGGGATCATCGCGAGTCGTTTGTCGCTCGACGAGCACCGCGTGCGCATCATCGCGCGCGACGTCGGCGGCTCCTTCGGCATCAAGATCCACACCTACGGCGACGAGATCGCCGCCTGCGCGCTTTCGCTCATGCTGGGACGGCCGGTGAAGTTCGCCGCCGACCGCTTCGAGTCCTTCGTCGCCGACATCCACGCGCGCGACCACCGCGTCAAGGCGAAGCTCGCGGTGGATCGGGAGGGCAACATGCTCGCGCTTGAGATCGACGATCTTACCGGCGTCGGCCCGTACTCGATGTTCCCGAGGTCGTCGGCTGTCGAATGCAACCAGGTACTCAACCTGACCGGCGGCCCGTACAAGCACAAGGAGTACCGGGCCACGGGCACCGTGGTGTTCCAGAACAAGGCGATGATGTGCCAGTACCGCGCGGTCGGGCATCCGATCGCCATCGCCGTCGCCGAGCACATGGTCGACCAGACGGCGGCGAAACTCGGGCTAGACCCGGCGGAGATGCGCAAGCGCAACCTCGTCCCCGACGATGCCTATCCGTACAAGTCGGCCTCCGGGATGCGCTTCGAGGCGCTCTCGCACCAACAGTGCCTGTCGAAACTGCTCGGACTGATGAAGTACGACGATCTGCGCCGCGAGCAGGCGGAACTCCGGAAGCAGGGCGTCTACCGCGGCATCGGCCTCTCGTCGTTCATCGAGGTGACCAACCCGAGCCCGATGTTCTACGGCATCGGCGGCGCGAGGATCGCGGCGCAGGACGGCTGCACGATCAAATTGGACGCCAACGGCTCGATCGTCGCCGCGACCGGCGTCACCGAGCAGGGCCAGGGTACCGACACGATCATGGCGCAGATCGCGGCGACTGCCGTCGGCGTCGAGATGAGCTGCGTCAAGGTGCTCACCGGCGACACCGACAAGGTGCCTTACGGCGGCGGCACCTGGGCCTCGCGCGCCGCGGGAATCGGCGGCGAAGCGGTGCTGCAGGCAGGGCTCGCGCTGAAAAAGAACATCCTCGAGATCGGCGCGGTGATTCTCAAACAGAACGTGTCCGACCTCGACATCGTCGACGGCAAAGTCGTCAAGAAAAGCAGCGACCAGGGCATCACGCTCGCCGAGCTCGCGCGCATCTGCTACTACCGAGGCAACGAGCTGCCGGTGGATTTCCAGCCGGAACTGGTGGTGACGCGCCACTTCCGGGTGAAGGACTATCCCTTCGTCTTCTCCAACGGCGCGCAAGGCTGCCTGCTCGAAGTCGATGCCGAAACCGGCTTCGTCAAGCTCATCAAGATGTGGTGCGTCGACGACTGCGGCCGAATCATCAACCCGAAACTGGTGGATGAGCAGGTGCGCGGCGGCATCGTGCAGGGAATCGGTGGCGCGCTCTTCGAGCACTGCCTCTACGACGACCGCGGGCAGCTCTTGAACGCGACCCTGGCCGACTACCTCGTGCCGATGGCGGCGGAAATGCCCGACATCGAGACCGCGCACGTGCAGACGCCGACGAAAACCTCGATGCTCGGCGCCAAGGGCGCGGGCGAAGCCGGCACCGGCGGCGCGCCGGCGGCGATCATGAACGCGGTGAACGACGCGCTGCGGCCGCTCGGAGGCAAAGTGACGAGCCAGCCGATCACCCCCGAGGGGGTGCTGCGGGCGCTCGGCAGGGTGCGTTGAGGGCGCAATAGTTCCGCTTTGCCGGCCCCGCGAGTCGCCTTTCGCGCGGGCCTGCGCTAGGCTATTTGGCCTTGGAATACGCTCATCCCGTCATGAAACGCCGTGCGATTCCGGTTCTGCCGCTTGCCTTCGGGCTCTTCCTGCTCGCGTTTTCCGGCTGCAATTCGACCAGCAATCCGAATTCCGGAGCCCTTTTTGGAACGGGCGCCTGCCCGTCAACGGCAACCGTCGCCCCGCCCCCGGCCATGGCTCCGGGAACGCCTCCCGCCGGTTTGTCGTTGAAGCTGACGCCGATCAACACAGGATTCACGCTGACTGCGCCCCTGTTCCTGACCGCGCCCCCGGGCGATACCGCCAGGTTGTTCGTGGTCGAGCAAGGCGGAGCGATCCAGATCGTGGACCGCGCGTCGAACATGCCAATCGGCACTTTCCTCGACATCGGCAATCTGCTGACGAGTCCGCTAGGCGGCGAGCAGGGACTCCTTGGCCTCGCCTTCGATCCGCAATACGCGACCAATGGCCGCTTCTACGTGAGCTACACCGGCAGGAACGGGATCGGCGACTCCGTGATCGCTCGTTACCTGGTGAACCCGACCGATCCTGACGTTGCCAACCCGACGGCCGACCGCATCATCCTCACGCTGACCCAGCCGTTCACCAACCATAACGGCGGCATGATCGCCTTCGGCCCCGACGGTTATCTCTACATCGGTTTCGGCGACGGCGGCAGCGGCGGCGATCCGGACAACCACGCGCAGAACCTCAACGACCAGCTCGGCAAGCTGCTGCGCATCGACGTATCGCAGGGCGCACCGGCGCAGCCTGCGTATATCGTCCCGGCGGACAACCCCTGCGCCGGACAAGCCGGCGCGAAGCC
>JBGQFD010000147.1:0-6134 GCA_041496705.1 Gammaproteobacteria bacterium
GACGTCGGTGCCGATGACCGTCAGCTTGCCGCCCGTCGGATGATCGAGACAGCCGATCATGTTGAGCAGCGTGCTCTTGCCGCTGCCCGAAGGGCCGACAAAGGCGACGAAGGACTTCGCTTCGATGGTGAAATCGACGCCCCTGACCGCGAGCACGTCCACTTCGCCCGAGCGGTAAGTTTTCTGCAGGTTCTCGGCGCGCACAAGGCTCATGGTCTTACTCGGCAGGTCCCAGCAACGATGCGCCGAGGCTACCGGTAGCCTCGGCGAGGCCCTTGACCTGGATCAAGGGCGGGCCGAACGGGCCTGCACGCGGCGGACTTGAGTTAGATCAAAACACGGCAACGCCCGCTCGCCCAACATGGCAGCCATGGAGAGTCCGTGCAGAACAACGTGAGCGTCGAACTCAGGCAGCAGGCGGGTTACCGCTTTGCCGTGCAGTTTTCGCCGGACATCCCGGTGCTGGTGTCCGACGAGCCGGCGCCGCTCGGGCAGGGCGCCGGGCCTTCTCCGGTGCAGCTCCTCGTCGCCGCGGTGGGAAATTGCCTGGCGGACAGCCTGCTGTTCGCGCTGAAGAAGTTCAAGCAGTCGCCCGAGCCGATTCGCGCCTCGGCCGAGGCGACCGTCGGACGCAACGAGCAGAACCGCCTGCGCGTACAGCAGGTAAGCGTGCGGCTCACGCTCGGCGCATCTGCAGACGCGCTTCAGCACCTGGATCAGGCGCTCGCGCAGTTCGAGGATTTCTGCACCGTGACGCAGAGCGTGCGCCCGGCCTTCCCCGTGGTGGTCGAGGTGTACGACAGCCGCGGACAACGCCTGAAGTAGCGCACTGTAAGAGGAGACATCCATGACAACCGAACGTCTCGGCTCTGCCTTCTGAGAACAGGCCGGCACGATGGAAACGCAAACTCCGCTGCACCTCGCCTGCGCCCGCTGCCTGACCTCGAACCGGGTCCCGCGGGTAAGGCTCGCCGAAGAGCCGAAGTGCGGCAAGTGCGGAGCGCCGCTCTTGGACGGCGCGCCGGTCGCGCTCGGGGAGGCGGGGTTCGACGCATTCATCGCGCGCACCGGTCTGCCGGTGCTCGTGGATTTCTGGGCGCCTTGGTGCGGCCCGTGCCGGGCGATGGCGCCCGCCTTCGAGCAGGCGGCGTCGCAACTGCGCACGAGCGTGCGCTTTGCCAAGGTGAACACCGAGGAGGCGCCGCAGCTCGCCGCGCGCTTTAACATCCGCTCGATTCCCATCCTCGTCCGGTTCGAGAACTCCCACGAGGTCGAGCGGATTTCCGGCGCGATGGACGCGGGCTCGCTCGTTCGCTGGGCGACGCGGCCGAGCGCCAAGGCGGAAACGTGACGCGAGGGGCGGCTCTTGCCGCGGCGCTCCTCTTGGCTGCCTGCGGAGAGGGCGAAGCGCCGAAGACCGCCCCGCGCGCCGCGGACATCGCAACCGCCGCGGTGGAAATGCGCGATGTCGAGCTCGCCTACTCGGCCGAAGCCGTGGTCGAGGCGGTGCGCCAATCCACCGTCGCCGCGCAGGTTTCCGGCCGTATCGTCGAGCTGCGTTTCGACGTGGGCGACTTCGTGAGGAAGGGCGAAGTGATCGTGCGCATCGACGAGCGCGCCGCGACGCAGGCGGTCCAGGCGAGCGAAGCCCAGGTGCGCCAGGCGGAAGCCGAGTTGCGCAACGCCCGCGCCCAGTACGAGCGCTCGAAACAGCTCGTCGCTGAAAAGTTCCTCAGCCAAGCGGCGCTCGACAAGTCCGAAGCGGACTACAAGGCGGCCCAGGCGCGCGTCACCGCGCTGCTGGCCGGGGCGGAGCAGGCAGCGACCGAGAGAGGTTTTGCCACGATTGTCGCCCCCTACAGCGGCGTGGTTTCGGCCCGGCACGTCGAGCTGGGCGAGATGGCTGCGCCGGGCAAGCCGCTCATGACCGGGTTCGACCCGGGCACGCTGCGCGTCTCGGCGACCGTCCCGCAAACCCACATCGGCGCGATCCAGGCGGGCGGCAAGGCGCGCGTCGAGATTCCCTCGCTCGGCAGGTGGATCGAGGCGAAGCGGATGACCATCGTGCCCTCGGCGGATCCGCGCACGCACACCACGCAGGTGCGCCTCGAGCTGCCCGCGGACGTTCGCGGAGTGTATCCGGGCGTGTACGCGCGGGCGCACTTCGTGACCGGCACCGCACCGAGGCTGCTCGCGCCGCGTGCTGCGCTGCTGCGCCGGAGCGAAGTCACCGGCGTCTACGTCGTGAACGACAAGGGCGGCGTGCAGTTGCGGCAGGTGCGTCTCGGCACGGCGTCGGACGAGCGCTCGGTCGAGATTCTCTCGGGCCTGCGGCTCGGCGAGCGCGTCGCCATAGAGCCGGTGAAGGCGGGCGTGGAAGCCGTCCCGCGCGCGGCCCGCTGAACGACGACGGCCGGACCGCATGGGCATCTCCGGCCGCATCGCGAGATTCTTCCAGGATTCGCAGCTCACGCCGCTGATCGCGCTGGTCGCGTTCCTGCTCGGTCTGTTCGCGGTCATGGTGACGCCGCGCGAGGAGGAGCCGCAGATCAACGTCACCATGGCGAACGTCTTCGTGCCGTTCCCGGGGGCCTCGGCGCGCGACGTCGAGGCGCTCGTCGCGACGCCCGCGGAACAGGTCCTCTCGCAGATGAGCGGCGTCGAACACGTGTTCTCGGTGTCGCGCCCCGGCATGGCGGTGCTCACGGTCCAGTTCGAAGTCGGCGTGCCGCGCATTGACGCACTGGTGCGCCTGCACGACGCCATCCAGTCGAACCGCGACTGGGTGTCGCCCGAGCTCGGGACGCTAGAACCGATCATCAAGCCGAAAGGCATCGACGACGTGCCGGTCGTGACGCTCACGCTGTGGAGCGCGGACCCCGAGCGCGGCGCCTTTGATCTGGAGCGCGTCGCGCACGCCGCGGAAATCGAACTCAAGCGCGTCCCCGGCACGCGCGAAGTGCAGACGCTGGGAGGCCCGGGCCGGGCGGTGCGCGTGCTTCTCGATCCGGACCGCCTCAATGCCTACGAGGTGTCGGCCCTGGACGTGCGCAACGCCTTGCAGCTCGCCAACCTCGCCCTGCCGACGGGAAAGCTGGTGCGCGAAAACCGCGAAGTCGTGGTCGAGACCGGCAACACCCTGGAATCCGCGACCGACGTGAGGCAGCTCGTGGTCGGCGCGTTCGGCCAGCGCCCGGTTTTCCTTTCCGACGTCGCCGAGGTGTCGGACGGGCCCGACCAGCCGTCGCGCTACGTCTGGACCGGATTCGGTCCGGCGGGGGGGAGCGCTGGCGCCGAGCAGCCCGCCGTCACCGTGCAAGTGACGAAGAAGCCCGGGGAGAACGCCGTGGAAGTCGCTGGGCGCGTGCTGCGCCGCATGGAGGAACTGCACGGCACCGTTGTTCCGGACGATGTGCACGTTACCGTCACGCGCAACTACGGAGCGAGCGCCGACGACAAGGCACAGAAGCTCATTCAAAAACTGGTGTTCGCGACCTTGTCGGTGGTCGCGCTGGTGTTCGCGGCCCTGGGGTGGCGTGAGGCGCTGATCGTCGGCGTGGCGGTGCTGCTCACGCTCGCCACGACGCTCTTCGCTTCCTGGGGCTGGGGGTTCACGCTCAACCGTGTGTCGCTGTTCGCCCTCATATTCTCGATCGGCATCCTCGTCGACGACGCCATCGTGGTCGTCGAGAACATCCACCGGCGCATGGCGCTCGAGCCTGGGCCGCTCACCGGCGTGATCCCCGACGCGGTCGACGAGGTCGGGGGGCCGACGATACTCGCCACGCTGACGGTCATCGCGGCGCTGCTGCCGATGGCATTCGTCTCCGGCCTGATGGGACCTTACATGAGCCCCATCCCGATCAACGCCAGCATGGGCATGCTGATTTCCCTCGTGATCGCGTTTACCGTGACCCCTTGGCTCGCGCTCAAGCTGCTGCGCAGGTCGCTGCACCCGCAATCGGCGGCGAAATGGCTCGAGTCCCTGTTCGGACGCGTGCTGCAGCCTTTCGTTTCCGCGCCGCGCGCGCCGCGCAACCGCAAGAGACTGCTCTACGCGGTGCTCGTTCTCATTGCGTTCTCTGTGGCCCTCGCCGCCGTGAAACTCGTCGTCCTCAAGATGCTGCCCTTCGACAACAAGTCGGAGTTCCAGGTGGTCGTCGATATGCCCGCCGGCACTCCGGTCGAGATCACCGCCGGCGCGCTGCACGACATGGGCGCATACCTTGCGACCGTGAAGGAGGTGACCCACTACCAGGCGTACGCGGGTTTGAGCTCGCCGATCAGCTTCAACGGGCTGGTGCGGCAGTATTACCTGCGCTCGGCTTCGGAGCAGGGCGACCTGCAGGTCAACCTTCTGGACAAGAAAGATCGCGAGCGCAAGAGTCACGAGATCGCGCAGGCAGTGAGGCCTAAGCTGGAGGAGATTGCGCGCCGCTGGAGCGCGCGCGTGAAGGTGGTGGAAGTCCCGCCCGGGCCGCCGGTACTCTCGCCCATTGTCGCCGAAGTCTACGGTCCGGACGAGACCGGGCGCATCCGCGTCGCCAAGCGCGTACGCGAAGCCTTCGCTTCGACCGCCGATATCGTGGGCATCGACGACAGCGTCGAGGACGCGGCGCCGCGGCTGCTGCTCAGGGTCGACCAGGGCAGGGCGGCGCTGCTCGGGGTCACGCGCCGCGACGTCGTCGAAACCATGCGTGTCGGCCTTTCCGGTGCCGACGTGACGCCGCTACACGACGGTGTATCGAAATACGAAACCCCGGTGCGGCTCACGCTCCCGTCCGAGCGCCAGGGCGAGCTGGATGAGTTCCTCAAGCTCGCGGTGCGTACGCCGGGCGGGGCGCTCGTGCCTCTATCTGAAGTGGTTCGGCCGGTGCGCACCGATCGCGAGCGGCCGCTCTATCACAAGGATCTTCTTCCGGTGGTGTACGTCTTCGGCGACCAGGCCGGTCGCGTCGACAGTCCGCTTTACGGAATGTTCTCGGCGCGCGGGAAAGTTGCCGGTCAACCGCTCGAGGAGGGGGGCGTGCTGGGCGAGTACTTCGTGCGCCAGCCCTCCGATCCGTATCGGCAGTACGCGATCAAGTGGGACGGCGAATGGCAGGTGACCTATGAGACGTTTCGCGACATGGGGCTCGCGTACGGCGTCGGCCTGATCCTGATCTACCTGCTGGTCGTCGCGCAGTTCCGCTCCTACCTCACGCCGCTGGTCATCATGGCGCCGATCCCGCTCACCGTCATCGGCGTGATGCCGGGGCACGCCCTGCTCGGCGCCAATTTCACGGCAACCTCGATGATCGGCATGATCGCGCTCGCCGGCATCATCGTGCGCAACTCCATCCTGCTCGTCGATTTCATCAACCTCAAGCTCGAGGAGGGCGTGTCTTTCGGCGAGGCGGTGGTGCAATCCGCCGTGGCGCGCGCCAAGCCGATCGCCCTCACCGGTCTCGCCGCCATGCTCGGCGCGGCGTTCATTCTCGACGACCCGATCTTCAACGGGCTGGCGATTTCGCTCATGTTCGGGATTTTCGTGTCGACGCTACTGACGCTGGTGGTGATTCCGGTTCTCTACTTCGCCGCCTACCGGCGCAAGTTCGAGGCGCGCAGCGCAACGGCGTAGCCGGAAATTTTCACTCCGGCTTGATGTTCGCGTCGCGGATGACCTTGCTCCACTTGGCGGACTCGGAGCGCACGAATGCGGCGAATTCCTCCGGCGTGTCGGCGGCAACCTCCGAGCCGGTGGCGAGCACCTGGTTCTTCACCTCCGGGGCGTTGTAGGCCTTGACGAGCTCGCGGTGCAGGATCTGGATGACCGGCCGCGGAGTGCCGGCGGGAACGAAGATGCCATTCCATACGATGGCCTCGATGCCGGGGAGACCGGCTTCGGCGGTGGTCGGCACGCCGGGGAGCAATGCCAGGCGCGAGGGCCCCGCTACCGCGAGCGCGCGCAGCTTCCCGGCTTTGATGGACGCCACGATCACCTGCGGCACGACGTAGGCCGCCATCACCACGCCGGCGAGGAGATCGGGGATCTCCGCATTCACCGCCTTGTAGGGCACTTCCAGGACCTTGATGCCGGTCTCGGACTTTACCCACTCGCCCACCAGCTGGCTGATGCTGCCGGGGCCGCCCGA
>JBGQFD010000148.1:0-6131 GCA_041496705.1 Gammaproteobacteria bacterium
ACGGTGTCCGACGCCCCGGGCATGGACAAGCAGCTCGCCCGCGAGCGCGTCGATCTGCTGGTGCTCGACCTGATGCTGCCGGGCGAGGACGGGCTGTCGATCTGCCGGCGGTTGCGCGGGAGTAAGAACTCCCTGCCCATCATCATGCTCACCGCGAAGGGCGAGGACGTGGATCGCATCGTCGGTCTGGAAATGGGCGCCGACGACTACCTGCCCAAGCCCTTCAACCCCCGCGAGCTGGTCGCGCGCATTCACGCGGTGCTGCGAAGAAGGACCGCGCCGCTGCCGCCGGGGGCCCCCGCCACGGAGCCTGAAACGGTGCAGTTCGGCAGCATGACGGTCAATCTGGGGACACGCACCCTGGAGCACGGCGGCCAGACAATTTCGCTCACCACCGGGGAATTCGCGCTGCTCAAGGTGCTGGTCACGCACCCGCGCACGCCGCTGTCGCGCGATAAGCTCATGGAACTCGCGCGCGGCCGCGAGTACGAGGTCTTCGACCGCTCCATCGACGTCCAGGTCTCGCGCCTGAGGAAGCTGGTCGAACAAAATCCCTCGCAGCCGGCGTACATCCAGACCGTCTGGGGCTTCGGCTACGTGTTCGTGCCCGACGGAAAGCCGCATTGAGTCGCGCCGCGGAAACGCAAACCTCGCCACTCAGCCACGGACCGGGCACCAGCCTGTCGCGGGTACCGGCGCTGTGGCCGCGTTCGCTGCTGTGGCGCGCCTTTCTGCTGCTCGCGGCCCTGGTCCTCGCCACCACGGTGGCGTGGTTCGAGATTTTCCGCGCGTACGAAATCGAGCCGCGCGCGCGGCAGATCTCGCAGAACATGGTGAGCATCGTCAACCTCACGCGCACCGCGCTGATCACTTCGCAGCCCGAGCGCCGGCGCGAGCTCCTCTCCGAGCTCGCTGAACGCGAAGGCATCCAGGTCTACCCGGTCGAGCCCGGCGAGCGCATCGTCCCGCCCGCGGACCGGCCGTTGCTGCGCCTGGTGGCCGAGGCGGTGCGCCGCCAGCTGGGCGACGACACGCGCTTCGCCGGCGAGCGCGACGGCCGGCCGGGGTTCTGGCTCAGCTTCCACATCGAGGAGGACGAGTACTGGGTGCGCATCCCGCGCGAGCGCATCGAGCGCCGGATCGCGCTGCGCTGGCTCGGCTGGGGGGCGCTCGCCCTCGCGCTGTCGCTGCTCGCCGCGTATTTCCTGGTGTCGCGCCTCAACCACCCCTTGCGCGCGCTCGCCGCGGCGGCCGGCGCCATCGGCAAGGGCAGGATGCCCGACCCGGTGCCCGAAGCCGGTCCCGAGGAGATACGCACGCTGTCGCGCGCTTTCAACCAGATGTCCGCGGACTTGGCGCGCCTGGACGCCGACCGGGCGCTGATCCTCGCCGGCGTCTCCCACGACTTGCGCACGCCGCTCGCGCGGCTGCGGCTCGGGCTGGAGATGAGCGGCGCCGACGCGCAGCTGAAGGACGGCATGACCGCGGACATCGAGGAGATGGACCGCACCATCAACCAGTTCCTGGATTTCGCGCGAACCGACGGGGGCGAAACGCCGCAACCGGCCGATCTTGCCGCCATCGCGGCCGAAGTTGCCGGGCACTTCCACCGTCACGGCAAGCCTGTCTCGACCGATCTCGCCGGAGCGGTGCGGCTGCCGCTGCAGGCGATGGCGATGCGGCGCGTGATCATGAACCTGGTGGACAACGCGCTGCGCTACGCGGACAAGGACGTGGCCGTCTCGGTGCGCGCCGAGCCCGCGGCGGCCGTGCTCGAGGTCGCCGACCGTGGCCCCGGCATCCCGAGCGCCGAGACCGAACGCCTGAAGCAGCCGTTCACCCGCCTGGAAGTCGCGCGCAGCGACAAGGGCGGCGCGGGCCTGGGCCTGGCGATCGTCGAGCGCGTGGTGCGCTCGCACGGCGGCAGTTTTGAGCTCTTGCCGCGCGAAGGCGGCGGGCTGCTCGCGCGAATCCGGCTGCCCGTGCCGAAGGCAGCGTAGCAAGGCCGAAGGCAGCGTAGCAAGACCGGCGGCGGAGTGAAGCCGCCGGTTCGCTCGGGGCGCGGCCAGGCTCTATACTTGCACGCACCGCGTCGACGAGGAACCCGGATGAAGACCTACCGCATCGCCACCATCCCCGGCGACGGCATCGGCAAAGAAGTCGTGCCGGCCGGCCGCAAGGTGCTGGAGGCGCTGTCAGCCGCGCGCGAGGACTTGCGCTTCGAGTTCGAGAACTTCGACTGGGGCGGCGACTGGTTTCGCAAGCACGGCGTGATGATGCCCGAGGACGGGCTGGATGCCCTGCGCGGCAAGGACGCCATCCTGTTCGGATCGGCGGGCGACCCGGACATTCCCGATCACGTCACGCTATGGGGCTTGCGCCTGAAGATCTGCCAGGGATTCGACCAATACGCCAACGTGCGCCCGACGCGCATCCTGCCGGGTGTCGACTGCCCGCTCAAGCGCTGCAAGCCCGGAGATCTCGACTGGGTGATCGTGCGCGAGAATTCCGAAGGGGAATATGCAGGCATCGGCGGGCGGGCCCACCAGGGCCATCCGATCGAGGTGGCCACGGACGTCAGTATCCTGACCCGCGCCGGCGTGGAACGCATCATGCGCTTCGCTTTCCGGTTGGCGCAGTCGCGCCCGCGCAAGCTGCTGACCGTGGTCACCAAGTCCAACGCTCAGCGCCATGCGATGGTGATGTGGGACGAGATCGCGGTGCAGATCGCCCGCGAGTTCCCCGACGTGAAATGGGACAAGGAGCTGGTCGATGCCGCCACTGCACGCATGGTCAACCGCCCCGCGTCGCTCGACACCCTGGTCGCCACCAACCTGCACGCGGACATCCTCTCCGACCTGGCGGCCGCATTGGCCGGGAGCCTGGGGCTAGCGCCCACCGGCAACATCGATCCGGAGCGCCGCTACCCGTCGATGTTCGAGCCCATTCACGGTTCGGCCTTCGACATCATGGGCAAGGGGCTCGCCAACCCCGTGGGCACGTTCTGGTCGGTCGTCATGCTGCTCGAGCACCTGGGCGAAGGCGCCGCCGCCAGCGAGGTGATGCAGGCGATCGAGCAGGTCACCGCCAACCCGGTGCTGCACACGCGCGACCTGGGCGGCCGGGCGACGACCGCCGAAGTCACCGCCGCAGTGTGCGCGCGCATCGCCTCGGGCGCCAAACGGCGCCACGCCGCCTGAACCCGGGCGCTTCTTTAGGTACGCTTCGCGAAAATCCAAAAAAGGACAATCCACCATGAAGAGACTGCTCGCCATCCTGTGCCTCACCGCCGCCCCCGCGGCGTTCGCGCAAACCTGCCCGGAGAAGAACCTGCTGTACTGGCAGGCGTTCCCCTCGGGAGGCGAATCCGACATCTCGGCGCGGCACCAGCAGTTCGTGCTGAAAAAGAAGTGCCCCTCGATCGAAACCATCATCCAGTACAAGCCGGGAGTGGGCGGCGCCGTCATGTGGAACCAGATGAACGCACTGCCCGGTGACGGCCTGAACATCGTCGGCATCAACCTGCCGCACATCGTGCTCGCGCCCTTCGAAGGCCAGGTGCAGTACAAGACCGAGGACATCACGCCGACGTTCTGGTTCCACTACACCCCGGACGCGCTGGTCGTGCCCGAGTCGAGCCCCATCAAATCCTTCCAGGATTTCGTCAAGGCCGCGAAAGCGGAGCCCGGCAAGCTCACCCTCGGAGGATCCGGAGTCAACTCGGCGAACCACGCCGCGCACGAGCGCCTCAACTCCGAGTTCGGCATCAAGACGCTGTACGTTCCCTTCAAGGGCACCGGCGACATGACCATCGCGGTGGCGGGCGGCCACGTCGGCGGCGCGATGTCCTACACGGCCTTTGCGATCAATAACAAGGGCAAGACGCGCGCGCTCGCGGTGGCGATGGACAAGCGCCATCCCCTGCTCCCGGACGCTCCCACGTTCAAGGAACTGGGTGTGAACTGGGTCGACGGCGCCTTCCGCGGCATCGGCATGCCGAAATCCACGCCGCCCGCGCTGCGCAAGCGCATGTCGGATCTGTGGGCGGCGCTGAACGCCGACCCGGAGATGAAGGAGTTCGCCGCGAAGAGCGGCTTCGAGCTGGTCAACGTCGGCGTCGACCAGATGGACGCGTTCATGAAGGAGAAGATCCGCGTCTACACGGGCGTTGCAAGACAGATGGGGCTTACCAAGTAACGCTTTCGTTCCGGGCGCAAACGAAGCCGGTCGGGTTGGGTATTTTTACATCTCGCCGCGGATCAAAACGATTCGGTAGCGTTTCTCCCTGCGATGCGGCCGTATACCTAGCGCAGCGGCGTCAGGCGACGCGGGTCGCCGTCTTCTCGTTGTATCCGAGCTGCGCCGAAATGAGCCTGGCGGCCTCGCGGACTTGCTGGGCTTTAGCTTGGAGAGATTGCAGCGAAAGGCGCCAGACTGCACCGGAAATACCGACCGCGCCTGCCACGCGTCCCGCGAAATCATAGACCGGCACAGCGACGCAGCGTATTTCCGCGTCGAACTCTGCGTCGTCGTAGGCCACGCCCTTGCGGCGAACCTCTCCGATCTCACGCAGGACAGCATTCCGCTCGACGATGGTCTTGGCGGTGAACTTGCGCAGCGGTTCCGGACCGAGAAACTGGCGGATCTGCGCATCGTTCATCGCCGACAGCAGGACCTTGCCGAGTGCCGTGGCGTGCGCCGGGCGCCGCCCGCCGTTGCGGTCGGCCATCTGCAGCAGCCCTGATCCCGCGGTGCGCGCGATCACCACGATGTCGCTACCGGAGCGGATGGCGAAATGCGCTGCCTCCCCGGTCTCGCCGGTGAGGGTCTCCAGCACCGGCGTGGCGAGCGCGAGGAAGGAGTTCTCCTCCAGCGCGCCCGCGGCCAGCGTGAACAGCTTGCTGCCGACGCGATAGCGCTTGGAATCGCGGACATGGCTGATGTAGCCGAGCTGCGCCATCGTCTTGACGAGGTGGAACGTGGTGCTGTTGTGCAGCCCCACGACTTTGCTCAGGTCCGCGAGGTTGATCCCCTCGCGGTTGCGCGCGATTTCCTCAAGGATGCCGAAGGCGCGCTCGAGGGACTGGATGCCACCGCGCTCTTTCGGTGCTTCCGCCCGAGCTTCGTCGGGCGCGGTCTTTTTTCTGGACGCCATTTTTTATTATAGGTTGAAAACCACCAGCCGCTCGTCGGTCATGTCGCGGATCGCGAACTTGGGGCCTTCCCGGCCGATGCCGCTCGCCTTGATGCCGCCGTAGGCGAGCTGGTCGGTGCGCCAGGTCGAGGTGCCGTTCACGATGACGCCGCCGACGCGCAGCCGCCGGATCGCATCGAGCGCGTCGTCGAGATCCTTCAGCGAGGACTCGGGCGCGCGCGCGACGACTTCGCCGCGGTACGGATCGCGCACTTCGTAGGTCTTCTCGCCTTCGCGCCACTGCCCGCCGATCAGCATCTTCACGGTGGCCGCCGCGATTTTCGGAATCGCTGCCATTTACCTGTCCTCGACCGGGGTCGTGACGACGATGAACGTGAGATCCGTCAAGCCGTTGTTGCAGATCGAATGCGGGACGCCGGGCGGAATGAAGATGACGTCGTGCCTGCGCACGATCATCTTCTTCCCCTCGATCTCCATCGAGCCCTCGCCTTCGAGGACGTGGTAGATCTGCTCCTGCACTTTGTGCGTGTGGGTCTCGACGTAGGCCATCGGCTGGTAGGTCGAGATGCGGTAATCGACCAGCCGCGACCCGGCGGTCTCCGGGCGCACCAGCGGCTTCGACAGCGCGCCGCCGAAGTGCCCGGGAAACTGCTGCCAGGGCGTCTCGAGGACGTTGCGGATCGATGCCCCGGAGGCGGATTTTTTTTCAGCGGACATGTTTTTTGCCGAAGATCGGCTCCATGTGGGGGATGGGAGGCAACGCCCAGGCGCCGGTGCCGGGCGGGCGGATGTTCGCATCGACGTGCACGTCGATGAGGCAGGGTTTCCCCAGCTTCACCGCGTGTTCGAGCGCACCCTTGAAGTCCTGCGACTTGGTGACGGTCAGGCCCTCCACGCCCGCGGCCCTCGCCCATGCCGCGAAATCCGGGTTGTAGGGCTTGCGTTCCGGCCCCTGGTAGAAGGCCGTGCCGTGCTC
>JBGQFD010000149.1:0-5953 GCA_041496705.1 Gammaproteobacteria bacterium
CCCGATACCCTGGCGATGTAGTACTTGATGGCCAGGATGTCGTTCGTGGGCCGAAGGACACTCTTGAAAAGAGCCCTGATGTCCAGCCATTTGTAGGGGCTGTCCTTCAGGGCTCCGTAGTACAGATTGAAGCCGTCCACGTACACGTAGGTGCGCATTGCGGCCCCCTACAAAAAGCAAAGGCCCCCGAAGGGGCCTTGCACCCCACGACCGAAGCCGTGGGGGGAGTGGTGCCCGAATGATAGGGACAGGCCAGCCGTAGTTCAATCTCTATTTTCCAAGTAGCTGAATCTATTGAACCTCGTACTTCCCTACCCCGGGTACCCCTGCGGATTGGCCTGCTGCCAACGCCAGGCATCGCGGCACATGTCGTCCATGCTGCAGCGCGCCCTCCAGCCCAGCTCCCTCGCGGCAAGAGAACAGTCGGCGTAGCTCGACCCGATGTCCCCTGGCCGCCGCTGTCGGACTTCGATAGCGATGGACTTGCCGCTCGCGCGCTCGAACGCCCTGACCACTTCCAATACGGAATGGCCTCGACCAGTTCCGAGGTTCGCCGTGATGGAGCGATTATTCCGCGCAACGTAATTCAGTGCCGCGACGTGCCCGCCGACCAGATCCATAACATGAAGGTAGTCGCGCACGCCAGTTCCGTCGGGGGTGTCGTAGTCATTGCCGAAGACGAGTAGCGCGGGTCGGCGGCCGACGGCAACCTGCGCAACGTAGGGCAGTAGATTCTCGGGTGCCCCCTGCGGATCCTCTCCAATGCGTCCGGAAGGATGCGCGCCGATGGGATTGAAGTAGCGCAGGCAGGCGTAGAGAAAGCTTGAATTGGCTGCAGCCTGCCCGGCCAGCAAGCGTTCCACGGCAAGCTTGGTCTCGCCGTACGGGTTCGCCGGACGCAGCGGATGGTCCTCGGTGTAGGGCAGGAACTCCGGTTCGCCGTACACCGTGGCGGACGAACTGAATACGAATCGGCGCACGCCGTGCGCGCGCATCGCATCCAGCAGCGTCCTGCTGCCGCCAACGTTCACCTCCTGGTAGAGCTGCGGATTCGCGGCTGATTCGGCTACCGATTTGAGCCCAGCAAAGTGCAACACTGCATCGAAGCGACGTGCTTTGAAAACTGTTTCCAGCGCTGCACGGTCGCGCACGTCGGCGCGCTCGAAAACGATCTTCTTGCCGGTCAATTCTTCCAGGCGGTCGAGTACGGCAATCTTCGAGTTGGCGAGGTTGTCCAGGATGACAAACTCATAGCCCGCTTCGGCCAACGCCACGCAGGTATGCGAACCGATGTAGCCGAGCCCGCCGGTGACAAGGAGGGAAGAGGGCATCGCAAACTCCGAAAATAGGGACAGACCCTATTTTCGCCCAAGACCCCGAGGGCATAGACTGCCGTCCATGACCAAGCTCCTCGAAAAGGCCTTCGCCCAGGCCGCCCGGCTCCCCGCCGGAGAGCAGGACGCGTTCGCCGAGTTCGTGCTGGCAGAGCTGGAGTCGGAGGAACGCTGGGCCCGGGCGTTTGCGGCGTCGCAGGACGAACTCGCGAGCCTCGCCCAGGAGGCGGCCGCGGACTACAAAGCCGGCCGCACCCGGCCGCTCTGACGCGTGCGCTCGCGCGTCAACGAGCGCTTCCGCAAGGCATTCGACTCGCTTCCCGAAGACATCCGGCGCAGGGCGCGCACCCCCCCGGCTGGCCTGAATATTCCTGTTTAGGTATAATCACCGCGATGCGTGATGGAGCACCCGCCCAACCGAAGCGACTGGAATGGATCGGGAGCTCGAAGAAGGACCTGAAGGCACTGCCGGATGAAGTCGTCCACGTCTTTGGCTACGCGCTCTACCTTGCGCAGGTCGGGCAAAAGCATGAACAGGCGAAGCCGTTGCGGGGCTTCGGTTCCGCGGGCGTCCTCGAAGTTGTCGAAGACCGCCGGGGCGATACCTACCGCGCCGTGTACACCGTCCGCCATGCCGCAAGAGTGTTTGTGCTGCACGTGTACCAGAAGAAGTCCAAGTCCGGGATCGCGACACCAAAACCGGATCTGGACCTGATCAGGAGCAGGTTGAAGCTGGCCGACAGGCGCGCCAAGGAGCTGGAAGATGAGCAAACGCAAAGTCACTGAAAGACCCGAAATCCACGAGGGCAGCGACAACGTCTACCGCGATCTCGGCCTTCCGGACGCGGAGGAGATGCTGGTCAAGGCGCAGCTCGTCTCCAAAATCCGCGAAATCATCCGCGGCATGGGCTTGACGCAGGTGGAGGCAGCCGCGATTCTCGGCCTGCCCCAACCGAAGCTGTCCGGCATCCTTCGCGGACAGTTCCGCGGGGTCTCTCAGCGCAAGCTGATCGAATGCCTGACCGGCCTGGGGCGGGACGTCGACATCGTCGTGAAGGACACCCCCCGCCGGCGCGCCGGCGGGAAACTGACCGTGGTGTTCGCCTAGGGACCCCCGCAGCCAGTAAGCAAGAACTGCTGGTACGCCAGCTTCAAGCCTTCGCCCAACGGCGTCTTGGGGCGCCAGCCAAGCGCATTGAGCTTCGAGACATCGAGTTGCTTCTTCGGCGTCCCGTCCGGCTTCGAGGTGTCGTAGCGCAGCCGCCCCTTGAACCCCACCACGCCGGCGACCATCTCGGCCAACGCCCTTATCGTCTGGTCTTCCCCGCAGCCGATGTTGATCAACGGGGGTTGTTTGGCGTTGCCGCAGATCGCATTGAATTTGTCGTCGGGCAGATTCATGAGGAACACGCAAGCCTCGGCCGCATCGTCCGAGTAAAGGAACTCGCGCAGCGGCTTGCCCGTGCCCCAGATCTCCACCTCCGGCCTGCCGGATTCCTTGGCTTCATGGAATTTGCGGATCAGTGCCGGCAGCACGTGCGAAGTCTTGAGATCGTAGTTCTCGCCCTGGCCGTAAAGGTTGGTCGGCATCGCGGCTATGCACTTTGTGCCGTGCTGCCGGTTGTAGCTCCAGCACATCTCCACTCCGGCGATCTTCGCGATCGCGTAGGCGCGGTTGGTTGGTTCCAGCGGCCCCGTGAGGAGGTACTCCTCCTTGATCGGCTGCGGACAGTCGCGCGGATAGATGCAGGAAGAACCGAGGAACAGCAGCCGCTTCGCCCCCGCGCGCCAAGCTTCGTGAATGACATTGGTCTGGATAGCGAGGTTGTCGCGGATGAACTCCGCAGGATAAGTGTCGTTGGCGACAATGCCGCCCACCTTTGCAGCGGCGTCGAACACGTACTCGGGCTTCTCATACTGAAAGAACGCGTGCGTGGCGGCGGGATCGATGAGGTCGAGATCGGCGTGCGTGCGGGTGACGAGGTTGCTGTACCCCTGCGCGCGCAGGGCGCGCACCAGGGCGGAGCCGACAAGGCCCCGATGGCCCGCGACAAAAATCTTCGCGCCGGGCTGCACCGGGCTACTCGTGCCGGTCCGGCACGCGGTGGCCGTGATCTTTCACCAACGCGTCGCGCTCGGCCTCGCGCAGGTCCTCGCGCGTCATCTCTTCGACCAGCGCGTCGAAGGAAATCTTCGCCGACCAGCCGAGCTTCTGCCTGGCCTTGGTCGCATCGCCCAGCAGGGAGTCGACCTCGGCGGGGCGGAAATAGCGCCGATCGATAGCCACGATCCTGCGTCCCTTGCCGTCCACCGCGTGTTCGTCGACTCCCTTGTCGCGCCAGGCGAGCTTGATCTCCAGTTTCTCCGCGGCGAGGTTCACGAAATCGCGCACGCTGTGCTGCTTGCCGGTGGCGATGACGAAATCCTCGGCAACCGGCTGCTGCAGCATCAGCCACTGCGCCTCCACGTAGTCGCGCGCATGGCCCCAGTCGCGCCGCGCATCGAGGTTGCCGAGGTGCAGGCAATCCTGCAGCCCGAGCTTGATGCGCGCCAACGCCCGCGTGATCTTGCGCGAGACGAAGGTTTCGCCCCGGATCGGCGACTCGTGGTTGAACAGGATGCCGTTGCAGGCAAACATGCCATAGGACTCGCGGTAGTTCACCGTGATCCAGTGGGCATAGAGCTTGGCCACGCCGTAGGGCGAGCGCGGATAGAACGGCGTGGTTTCCTTCTGCGGCGTCTCCATCGCCTTGCCGTAGAGCTCGGAGGTGGAGGCCTGGTAGAAGCGCGTCTTCTTCTCCATGCCGAGGATGCGCATCGCCTCGAGCAGGCGCAGCGTGCCGAGGCCGTCCGAATCCGCCGTGTACTCGGGTTCCTCGAAGGACACCGCCACATGGCTCTGCGCGGCGAGGTTGTAGATCTCGTCGGGTTGCGAGAGCTGCACGATGCGCGTGAGGCTGGAAGAGTCCGTCATGTCGCCGTAGTGCAGGATCAGCCGGCGGCCGGGTTCGTGCGGGTCCTGGTACAGGTGGTCGATGCGCTGCGTGTTGAAGCTGGAGGCGCGGCGCTTGATGCCATGCACCACGTAGCCCTTGCCCAGCAGGAACTCGGCGAGGTAGGCGCCGTCCTGGCCGGTGATGCCGGTGATCAGCGCGACCCTGGATTTCGCCATCGGGCGATTCTAAGCAAAATCGGGGTCGGGGCCCGATTCACGACCCGCCGGGTATAAACTCTCCCCCATGACCAACCCCCTACCAGCGATGGCAGGCTGGCCAATATGAGCGACGCGGACATCGCGGAAATCCTGAAGCTCCCGGTCGAAGAGCGGCTGCGCCTCGTGGAGGCGATCTGGGACAGCATTGCCGCCCATCCGTCGGCCGTGCCGATGGGGGACGCCCATCGCGCGGTGATCGACGAGCGTCTCGCCGATCACGACCGCAATCCGGACGACGTTCTGACCCGGGACGAAGTGCTGGCCCAAGCACGGCGCGGCTGACACAGTTGCCGATCGTTTTCCGTCGTGGCGTCGGACGCGATCTGGCCGACGCTTACGGCTGGTACGAAGAGCAGCGTCCCGGCTTGGGCGAGGAGTTTCTCGCCTCGGTCGACGCGTCGTTCGACTTCATCGAGAAGTTTCCCGAGATGTTCGCGCCTGCGCACGGCGAGGTGCGACGGGCCATCGTTTCCCGGTTTCCGTTTGCCGTTTTCTACCGCGTTGAACCCGCGCGGATCGTGGTGCTCGCAGTGCTCCACACTGCACGGGATCCCAGGTCCTGGCCCAGGCCGCGGAACAAGGCCCGCTAACATGGTTTGCTTTGGCGTGCGCCGGGAAGTCCTCGGCGCGGGGACCCGCCACGCTGGTTGTTTCCGGGATCTAGACTCTTGCCCATGACCAAGCTCCTGGAACAGGCCTTTGCCCGGGCGGCGAAGCTCCCCTACGGGGAACAGGACGCGTTCGCCGAGTTCGTACCGGCGGAGCTGGACCTTCGCGCGCAATACGCGAAAGCTTCAAAGGACGCGACTCGTGCAGGCGAGGCGGGAGCCTGGGTCAGGGGCCTCAGCCGATAGAAGCGCCGCCTCGAAGTAAATAGGGTCTGTCCCAATTTTCCGGAGATCCGGCTCTGACCCCGATTCGCGCTTTACTCCCGGCATTGAGTAAAAATACTCAACTTACTGAGCAAAATGCATGAGGATGGGACCCATCCCTGTTCCCCCGCGCGCGGCTCACCGGGCAAGACGCCTAGCCTCGGCGAATACGTCTTCTGCGGAAAACGTCCCGAGCTCCCCGCGATCGTACGCGGCGACCCTCTCGTCGATCTCGCGATCCCAAGCCGCCTCGATCTCCGCGATGGGGGCGTCGCGAAGCGATTCGAGCAGCAGCTCGGCCAGGCGCGCGCGTTCCTCCGGCGTCAAAGAACGTGCTTGCCTCTCGAGTTCCTTCAGCGCTTCCGACATGGCAGACCCCTCCAGAACGCGCGTTGATGCTACGCGCGAGTCGCGCGATGCGCGCCTTGCGCTTCCTCAGGAAATCGGGCTCTGACCCCGATTTTCTCAACCCCGGTTGTACCGATCCTCGAACCGCTCGATGTCGTCTTCGCCGAAATACGTCCCCGATTGCA
>JBGQFD010000150.1:0-5766 GCA_041496705.1 Gammaproteobacteria bacterium
ACCGAGGCCAGAGGCGCGACCAGACGGTCCACCGTCAGCTCGAGCGGAAACGTGCCTTGCCCGTGTCGCGTCTCAAGCAGACCAATCACCCCCAGCATGCGAAGCGCATCGCGGATGGACCCGCGGCTCACACCGAACCTTTCGGTCAGATCGCGTTCCGAGGGCAGCGACAGGCCCGGCGGAAACGTGCCGTCCAAGATCAAAATGCGGATCCGGTCGGCAACCTCTTCGGCGATGCGCGTCTTTTTGATCGGCTCGATGAGACGAGTCTTGTCGCCCCGGGGGTAGGCAATGCGCTTGACAGTCTGGGGCGCGGATGCTAAATTCGGGTTCTCAACTGGTTCGATCACTGGGCCAGTGTATCACAGTTTGACATGAACGAAGAGACCTTTGAATTCACGGCCAGCGGTTCCCCGCGCGTCATCTCCCGCGCGATTGAGGAGTACGCCACCGGGCAGGGGAGCCTGACGGCGATCATTGTGCCGTGGGAAAGCGATCGTGTCACCTTGAGCATGGCTGTCACCTCCGCTAAGGGCGACGGGTGGGCGATCGAGCATACCAACCTGGGGACGATCAGATTGACCGACCTGGGAAACGACTTGACCCGCGTGGCCATCGCGGCTCACGAGCCGAATCACGCAGAAAAGAAGAAACTGGCTGCGCTCTTCGGCGGATTCGCACACCAGATTCAGAGCAGGTTTCAAGTCGCGCCATGACGGAACTCGCCCCCACGCGTCTCGAGGAAACCCTCACACTGCGCGTTGCGGAGGCACGTGTGGAGGACATCGGGCACGCCATTGCCCGGCTGGCGCCAGCCGACCTGAGGCGCATCGGTGCACGTGCCGGCGACGTGCTGAAGATTACGGGCGGCACGATCGCTGTCGCACGCGCCGAGCTTTCGGCCGAAGGACACGAAGGCGTGATCCAGATCGACGGCACGGCCCGCAGTAATTGTGGCGCGGGATTGCAGGAACAGGTGACGGTAACGCCAATCGAGCACGACCAAGCGGTGGCCGTCCGCTTCTCGCCATTGTGGGTGGGGGCCGCGCCGGCGATCATTGCACCCGACCGGATGCTCGAGGACCTGGTGGGCGTCCCGGTCATCGCGGGCTGCGTGGTGCGTGTGCCGACGTTTGCCAAAGCGGTGAACTTCCAGGTCGTGCGCACGATTCCCTCTGGCCCGGTCGTGATCGGGAAACACACCGACATCCGGGTCGTGGAAGGCGAGCAGACGACGGCCCGCGCTCCCGCCGTATCCTACGAAGATATCGGCGGACTGGAGCGTGAAGTGGCGCGGGTGCGCGAAATTGTCGAGCTGCCGCTGAAGCACTCGCGCATCTTCGAGCGGTTAGGAATCCTCGCGCCGAAGGGCGTGCTATTGTACGGTCCGCCAGGCACGGGCAAGACCCTGCTGGCCCGCGCGGTCGCGGCCGAAAGCCGCGTGCACTTCATTCACCTGAACGGCCCCGAGATCATGCGGAAGTTCTATGGCGAGAGCGAGGCCAAGCTCCGCGAGGTCTTCGAGGAAGCGGCACGCCACGCGCCGGCCATCCTCTTCATCGACGAGATCGACGCCGTGGCTCCGAAACGCGCCGAAGTGGTCGGCGAGGTCGAAAAGCGCGTGGTGGCGCAGTTGCTCAGCCTTATGGATGGCTTTGTGTCGCGCGGCCAGGTCATCGTCATCGGCGCGACCAACATCCCCGAGGTCCTGGACCCGGCGCTGCGACGTCCCGGGCGCTTCGATCGCGAAATCGAAATCGGCATTCCGAACACCCAAGCGCGGCTCCAAATCCTCAAGATCCACACGCGCGCTATGCCGCTCGCGCCTGACGTCAACCTCCAGGAGATCGCCGAGCATTCCCACGGCTTCGTCGGCGCCGATCTCGAGGCGCTGGGCCAGGAAGTGGGCATGATTGCGTTGCGCGGCTTCCTCGCAGCCGTCCCACTCGAGACCGACGGCGCCGCATCTGCTGAACTGGGGGCGCTGCAGGTTACGCGCGCCGACTTTCTCGCCGGCTTGAAGGAAGTTGAGCCCAGCGCGACTCGCGAGTTCTTTATTGAGAAAAGCTCGTCGACGTTTGCAGCCCTCGGTGGTCTCAACGAAGTGAAACGAATGCTCGATGCCGTGGTCGAGCATTCTCACATGCACGACGACATCTATGAGCAGGTTGGGCTTGCGCCGCCACGAGGCATTCTGTTGGTCGGACCTTCGGGTACCGGGAAGACCGCCATGGCGCGAGCGCTCTCGGGTGAGAAACAGATCCCGCTCATCGCCATTGATGGCCCGCAACTGTACTCTAAGTGGTTGGGCGAATCCGAGAGGGCGCTGCGCGAGGTTTTCAAGAAGGCGAGACGGGCGGCACCCTGCATCCTGTTCTTCGACACGATCGATGCGGTCGCGCCAAAGTTCGGCGCCGATCAATTCGGCACCGACGTCTATCAAAGAATTCTCAGCCAGCTCCTGCGTGAGATCGACAACCTGCGTGACGTCAAAGGGGTGATTCTGCTGGCAGCCACCAACCGCCCCGAGCGGGTCGAGCCGGCGCTCTTGCGAAGCGGGCGGTTCGACTATACACTTCAGTTCGCAAAACCCGACGCTGCCGATCGGGCGGCCATCCTGCGGCTTTGCTGCTGGCGGATGCCGCTCGCGCCCGAGGTCGATCTCGAGGAGTTTGCTTGCCGGATGGAAGGGGTTACAGGCGCCGATATCGAAAGCTTGTGCAAGAAGGCGACGCTGCTGGCGATTGCGGAATTTCAGGACGGCACTCGCGGCGCGCCGTTCGTCGTCCGGCGGAGCGATTTCCTGGCAGTTCTGGACTCCGATCGTGGCAGTGTCTCAAAGGCCGTTGAAAAACGCGAACAAGCTGAGCAACATCGCCGGGAGTTGCACCCTGGCGCATCTGAATGATGACGAGGGCTGAGTATGAGTTATACCGAACTCACAGTGTGGACGCGCGGCATCATCATGGACAAAGAGGGCCGCGACATCGTCAATTCTGTCGCCGCTGCCGCCCGGCTTGAAGGCAAGTTCGCGCAGGCGATGGAAAACTACGTCGACAATCCCGATCGCACCAACGCCCCGACGCGCAAGTACTGTCGCGTGAGCGACGGCGAGATCGAAAACGCTCTTACCTACGAGAACGAGCATCCCAACATCGTCGTACTGGTGGAGGAGACGATGGTCAAGGGTTGGGATTACATGCGGGGGATGCCTCCCGGCGGAACACTGGTGATCAACACGCACTATTCACCTGAGTACATGATTCGCTTCGTGCCGGGTCCCGAGCGGCTCTCCCAGCTCGTCTGCATCGATGCCGCGAAGCTGGCCAACCACAAGTGGCTCTATTACCGGCTGGGCGAGCTCGGTCTCGACCGCCTTTCGACTGAAGGCGCCGCTGAGCGAAACAAAGCGATCGCTCCCGACATCGCCGCGCCGCTCATCGCGGCTGTAGTCAAGACGACGGGCATCGTCAAGATGGAGACGATTGAGCCGATGATTGCGAACAAGAAAGCGTTCCAGGCGGCGCTAGACGAGCTGCACATCCTGCCGCTGAAACCAGTGGCTGCATAGAAAAGGATCACATGTCGACCAAAGGCACACACATCCCCGACTGGCTCACAGTCCCGTTTGCTGGCATCACGCCCGCGCCGTCGCAGGACAAAGGGCAGAACCTGTTCCCCACCGGCAACTGGCGTGCGATCAGGCCGGTGTACCGGGACAAATTGCCGCCCTGCAACAACGCCTGCGGAACCAATGAAAAGATCCAGGGCTATCTCGACCTCGTGAAGCGTGGCAAGTATCTGGACGCCTACGCGCTCATCAAGGAAGACATGCCCTTCCCGTCGGTCACCGGCCGGGTGTGCTACCACCCGTGCGAGCAAGCCTGCAACCGTGGGCAGTACGACGAGGCCATCTCGATTCGCGCGGTCGAGCGGTTTCTCGGCGATCTCGGACAGGCGCTGGCGCGCGACGTGGTCAAGGCCGGACCGCCCAACGGAAAGAAAGTCGCCATTGTCGGGTCGGGCCCCGCCGGCCACAGCGCCGCGTACCAGCTTGCGCGCCTCGGCTACAAAGTGACGATCCTTGAGAAATCGCCGAAAGCAGGCGGACTAAATCGCGGCGGCATTCCAGACTGGGTGCTCCCGTCGCACGTGCTCGATCGTGAGATCGAGCGCCTTGTCGAGATTGGCGTGACGATCAAGACGAACACCGAAGTCGGCAAGGACGTCACCTGGGACGACTTGAAAAAGAACTACGACGCCTGCGTGCTGGCCGTGGGCCTCACCGAGCCCAACAGCGCGCGAGCCGAGGGCGAGAATAAAGACGGCGTGGTTTACGGACTTCCATTCCTTCGCGACATCGGCATGGGCAAGTCAAAGGTCAAGCTGGGTGCTCGGGTTGCCGTCATCGGCGGTGGAAACACCGCGATCGACTGCGCGCGCGAAGCGCTGCGGCAAGGCGCGGTAGAAGTGACCATGATTACGGTGGAGGCCAACGCCAAGGAGATGCCGGCCGTGCCAGAAGATCTGCACGACATGGTCGAAGAAGGGGTGGAACTGTTGCACGGGCGGGCGATGACCGCCGTGCTCGGCAACGGCAGGGTTGCGGCCTTGCAACTCCATCCGGCGCGCTTCTCCGGCGCCATCAACGCCTCGCCGATCACCATCAATCGGGAGGCCCCCGCCGAGCGCTTTCCCGTCGACAATGTGATCATCGCCGTGGGGCAGAGGGCGTCGCTCGGCTGGCTGCCGGACGAGTTCAAGACCGAGCGCGGCACGATCAAGATCGACGGGTTCGGGCGCATCGGCGCCACAAACTTTTTCGCGGCAGGCGACGTCGTGCAGCTGGGTTCGGGTCAGCCGCTGATGGTGGTGAATGCCGTCGGCGACGGCAAGCGCGTCGCATTCAATCTGGACAAGGTGCTCCGGGGAGAGGCGTTGCAGCCGCGGACGATTCCCGTCGACGTCATCATGGATTTGAACCGGATGAACATGACGTATTTCCCGCACTTCCCGCGCGTCCAGCAAACGATGCTTGCGCCGGCGAGCCGCCGAAAGACGCAGGAGGAAGTGATCCATTCGTTTTCGGAAGAGCAGGCGGTCGAAGAGGCCAGCCGCTGTTTCAGCTGCGGCACCTGCAACGCCTGCGACAACTGTTATCTGGTGTGTCCCGAGCCGTGCATCGTGCGTTCCGTGCGTTCGAACGGCCTGTATAAGATTCTGGTCGACTACTGCAAGGGCTGCCGCGTGTGCATCGAGGAATGCCCGACGGGTTGCCTCGAAGGCGTACCCGAACTCGACTTCGATACCGGCGTCGTGCGAATGGACACGGCGTTCGCTATCTCGCCTGGGTTGCACGGACGGCAGGCAGAAGAGTTGAGGAATTTGGCGGAGCGTCCGGCGAAGAGCATTTAGGAATGGCGTGAGGTCGAGCTGGAAACGGCACTGCGTATGAACCAATCGTGGTGCCTGCGTACCCAACAGTCGTAGCGTTCGCCGTCAGGCGGACCGTGCGGAGTGAGACATGGCCACAGTTACCGAAAGAAAAAAGAAGACGGTCCGGATCAACGGCTGCGTAGCGGCGGCGCAGGCCGCCAAGTACGCCGACGTCGATGTGATTACGGCCTACCCGATCCGGCCTTACACGGCGACGATGATGGCGCTGGCGCAAATGGTGGCCAATGGTGAACTCGACGCCGAGTACATCGTGGCCGATAGCGAGCACTCGCAATTGAGCATCGCGCACGGCGCTTCGTCGAGCGGCGC
>JBGQFD010000151.1:0-5563 GCA_041496705.1 Gammaproteobacteria bacterium
CCTACGAGCGCAAGCTTGATCAGCTGTTCGCCAAAGGAAAGGCCAAATGAGCGAGGCCGTCGCAACTCCGAAACCCAAGAAATCGGTGGCGCTGTCCGGCGTTCCAGCCGGAAACACGGCGCTGTGCACGGTCGGACGCAGCGGCAACGATCTCAACTACCGCGGCTATGACATCCTCGACTTTGCCGACACGGCCGAGTTCGAGGAAATCGCCTACTTGCTGGTGCACGAAAAACTGCCCACCGCACCGGAACTTTCAGCCTACAAGACCCGGCTGAAGGCTCTGCGCGGCCTGCCGGCTGCGGTCAGAAACGCGCTCGAGGCCGTGCCCGCGACGGCGCACCCGATGGACGTGATGCGCACCGGGGTGTCGGTCCTTGGCACCATCGAACCGGAAACACCAGGGCACCCGGCCGAGGGCGCGCGCGAAATTGCCGACCGGCTGATGGCGTCGCTCGGCTCGATGTTGCTGTACTGGCACCATTTCAGCCGGCATCGGCGCCGCGTCGAGGTCGAAACCGGCGACGACTCCATCGGCGGGCATTTCCTGCACCTGCTGCACGGCAAACCGCCTTCCGCGGACTGGGTGCGGGCCATGCACACCTCGCTCATCCTCTACGCGGAGCACGAGTTCAATGCCTCGACCTTCACCTGCCGGGTCATCGCCGGCACCGGATCGGACATGCATTCGGCGATCTGCGGGGGCATCGGCGCGTTGCGGGGACCGAAGCATGGCGGTGCCAACGAAGCGGCCTTCGAGGTTCAGTCGCGCTACAAGAGTCCCGACGAAGCCGAGGCCGACATCATGCGCCGGATTCGCGACAAGGAGATCGTCATCGGCTTCGGCCACCCGGTATATACAGTCGGGGATCCGCGCAACAAGGTCATCAAGGAGGTGGCGCGGCGCGTGTCGAAGCACGCCGGCGACACGCGTCTGTTCGATATCGCCGAGCGTATCGAGCAGGTGATGTGGCGAGAAAAGAAGATGTTCGCCAATCTCGACTGGTACAGTGCGGTCTCGTATCACCTCATGGGCGTGCCCACCGCGATGTTTACGCCGATATTCGTGATCGCACGCACCTCGGGCTGGGCGGCGCACGTGATGGAGCAGCGAATCGACGGTAAAATAATCCGTCCCGGCGCCAATTACATCGGCCCCGAAGACCGGCCCTGGGTGCCGCTCAAGGAGCGTCGCTGATGCGAAACGTGAAGGAGAAAACCGTGATGAGAGCGCTGAGTCTTGCATTCCTCGCCATGCTGGCGGGCACGACCATCGCGGCCTCGCCCGCCGGCGATATCGCCGGGACCTGGGAATGCCGGCAAGCGGGCGTCGAATATCGCGGCAAACCGCCGATCCTGTACGTCGCCGACACTACGGCAAGCAACGAGGTGAGCGTCGAGGTCGACGGATTCGCGCGGGAAGTCTACGGCCGCTCCGAGGTTTCCGGCGATCCGAGCGGATGGTGGAGAGTGAAGCCCGCGCGGGGCCAGGAATTCCTGATCCGGCTGGAAGCCGGCGTCAAACAGCGCACGCCGGCGATGGCCTTGCGCTGGTCCGACGCCAAAGGCGATTACCGCTGCCTGCGGCTTCCGCTGACCGGCGGTACGGGCTTCCCGCCCCTGCTCGACCAGGGACAGGGCGCGCCGGCTCCTGCCCCTGCGGGCGAGTCGCCCAGCGACGCCCCGGCGGCCGAACCCGCGAGCCCGCCACCGGCGCCGGAGGCTCAGGAGCCCGCCAAGAAGACCGATTGATGTCGCTGCAAGTATCCAACGTCCGGCCCAAGCCGGACAAGGTTCTCGTCGACATAGCGAACTACGCCCGACAGTACGCGATCGACAGCGCCGAAGCCTACGCGACCGCGCGCCTGTGCCTGATGGACACACTCGGCTGCGGACTGGAGGCGCTCGAGTATCCGGCCTGCGTGAAGCTGCTCGGGCCCATCGTACCGGGTACCGTCGTGCCGAACGGCGCCCGGGTGCCCGGGACCTCGCACCAGCTGGACCCGGTGCAGGCGGCGTTCAACATCGGCGCGATGATCCGCTGGCTCGACTTCAACGATACCTGGCTCGCCGCCGAATGGGGGCACCCTTCCGATAATCTCGGCGGGATCCTCGCGGTGGCCGACTGGATGTCGCGCAACGGCAAGCCCGCGAACGTGCGCGACGTGCTCACCGCCATGATCAAGGCTCACGAAATCCAGGGGGTGATCGCCCTGGAGAACAGCTTCAACCGCGTCGGCCTGGATCACGTCGTGCTGGTCAAGGTGGCCTCGACCGCGGTGGTGGCGAACCTGCTGGGGCTGTCGCGCGAGGCGACCATCAACGCCCTCTCGCATGCCTGGCTGGACGGCCAGAGCCTGCGGACCTATCGCCATGCGCCCAATACCGGGTCGCGAAAATCCTGGGCTGCCGGCGATGCGACATCCCGCGCGGTGCGCCTTGCGCTGATAGCGCAGACCGGAGAAATGGGTTACCCGTCGGTGCTGACGGCAAGGACCTGGGGCTTCTACGACGTGCTATTCCGCGGCAAGCCGTTCAGGTTCCAGCGGCGGTACGGGTCCTACGTCATGGAGAACGTGCTGTTCAAGATCTCGTTCCCGGCGGAATTCCACGCGCAGACGGCAGTCGAGGCCGCGGTGCAGTTGCACCCGGAAGTCAAGGACCGCATTGCCGAAATCAAGAAGATCGAGATCGTCACGCACGAGTCTGCGATCCGCATCATCGACAAGAAGGGACCCCTCGCCAATCCCGCCGACCGCGATCACTGCATCCAGTACATGGTGGCGGTCGGCCTGATCAAGGGCAATCTGACCGCCGCTGACTACGAGGACGATGTGGCACGGGATCCGCGCGTCGACGCGCTGCGCGCAAAGATGCTGTGCGTCGAGAGCAAGCAATACTCGCGCGACTATCTCGATCCGAAGAAGCGCTCGATCGCAAACCAGCTGCAGATTTTCTTCAAGGACGGAACCACGACGCGCAAGGCGGCGGTAGAATATCCCATCGGTCATCGCCGCCGCCGTCGCGAAGGCATTCCCCTGCTCGAGGCAAAATTCCACACTAACCTCGCCCGCCGCTTTCCGCAGAAGCAGCGCGAGGCGATTCTGGAGCTGTGCCGTGACCCGAAGCGTCTGGAGGCGACGCCCGCCAACGAGTTCGTCGATATGTTCGTAATCTGAAGGACAACACCAGATGTCACACAATCTGTTCAACACGCTGCAAGAATTCAGGATGGCGTCGGGCGAGACCGGCAAGTTCTATTCCCTGCTCGCTCTGGAAAAAGCGCTCGGCGCCAAGGTTTCCCGGCTCCCGGTGTCGATCCGCATCGTGCTGGAGTCGGTGCTGCGCAACTGCGACGGCAAGAAAGTCACGCAAGACCATGTCCGCCAGCTGGCAAACTGGAAGCCGAATGCGCCGCGCACCGACGAGATCCCTTTCGTGCTGTCGCGCATCCTGCTGCAGGACCTCACCGGCATTCCGGCGCTCGCCGATCTCGCCGCCATGAGGAGCGTGGCCGCCAGACTGGGCAAGAATCCCAAGGTGGTGGAGCCCCTCGTGCCCGTCGATCTGGTCGTCGACCACTCCATCCAGATCGACCACTACGGGGTCAAGAATGCGCTCGACCTCAACATGAAACTGGAGTTTCAGCGGAACCAGGAGCGCTACACGTTCATGAAGTGGGGGATGCAGGCGTTCGACACGTTTCGCGTCGTGCCCCCCGGGATCGGCATCGTGCACCAGGTCAATCTCGAGTACCTCGCGCGCGGCGTGCACAAGATTGACGGAATCTATTACCCCGACACCCTGGTGGGCACCGACAGCCACACGCCCATGGTCAACGCCATCGGCGTGGTCGGCTGGGGCGTGGGCGGCATCGAGGCCGAGGCCGGCATGCTCGGCCAGCCGACCTACATCCTCACGCCCGACGTGGTCGGCGTGCACCTGAAGGGCAAGCTGCGCGGCGGTGTCACCGCCACCGACCTCGTGCTCACCGTCACCGAGCTCATGCGCAAGACCAATGTCGTCAACAAGTTCGTCGAGTTCTTCGGCGAAGGCACGGCCAGCCTCACCGTGCCCGACCGCGCGACGATCGCCAATATGGCGCCCGATTACGGCGCGACCATGGGCTTCTTCCCGGTGGACGACGCGACCATCGTCTACTTCGAAGGCACGGGTCGAACCCGCGGAGAAATCGACGCGCTCAAGTCCTATTTCCAAGCCCAGGGCATGTACGGCACCCTCGCTAAAGGCGCAATCGACTACAGCCAGGTGGTCGAGCTCGACCTCGCCAGCGTGACGCCTTCGCTCGCCGGTCCCAAGCGCCCGCAGGACCGCATCGAGATCGGCAAGGTGAAAGCGAAATTCACCGAGCTCTTCTCGAAGTCCGCCGCCGAGAACGGCTTCTCGAAGAAACCCGAGGACCTGAAAAAGCGCGTCAAGACCCGCGACGGCATCGAAATCGGTGCGGGCGACGTGATGATCGCCGCGATCACTTCCTGCACCAACACCTCGAACCCCGGCGTGCTGCTCGCCGCGGGCCTGCTCGCCAAGAAAGCGGTCGAGCGCGGCCTCACAGTCAAGCCGCACGTCAAGACCTCGCTCGCGCCCGGCTCCCGGGTCGTGACCGAATACCTGAAAAGGGCGGGGCTGACGCCCTATCTGGAGAAACTCGGCTTCAATCTCGCCGCCTACGGCTGCACCACCTGCATCGGCAACTCCGGGCCGCTGCGGCCGACCATCGAGGAAACGATCGCCCAGAACGATCTCGTGTGCGCCGCCGTGCTCTCGGGCAACCGCAATTTCGAGGCGCGCATCCACGCGAGCCTGCGCGCGAACTTCCTCGCCTCGCCACCCCTGGTGGTGACCTACGCCATCGCCGGCACCGTCCTGAAAGACCTCATGACCGAGCCGCTCGGCAAGGGAAACAAGGGCGAAGACGTCTGGATCGGCGACATCTGGCCCTCGGCAAAGGAAATCCAGGACTGCATGAAATACGCGATGGACCCGAAAACGTTCCGCAGACTCTACGGCAATCTCGCCGACGCCAACCCGATGTGGACGCAGGTGCCGTCGGTCTCCGGCCAGGTATACAACTGGCCGAAATCGACGTACATCGCCGAGCCGCCGTTCTTCAAGGACTTCTCCATGCAGCCTCGCGCCACCGGCGCGATCCGCAACGCGCGCATTCTCGCGTTCTTCGGCGATTCGATCACTACCGACCATATCAGCCCGGCCGGTTCGATCAAACCGACGTCCCCGGCCGGGACCTACCTGCTGGAGCACGACGTATCGGTGTCCGACTTCAACAGCTTCGGCGCGCGCCGCGGCAACCACGAAATTATGATGCGCGGCACCTTCGGCAACGTGCGCATCAAGAACCTGATGATCCCGGTGAAGCCCGACGGCTCGCGCGTCGAAGGCGGCGTCACCCTCCACCAGCCTTCGGGCGAGCAGATGCCGATCTACGAGGCGGCGATGAAATACATCGCCGCCGGCGTGCCCACCGTGGTGTTCGGCGGCGAGGAATACGGCACGGGGAGCTCGCGCGACTGGGCGGCAAAAG
>JBGQFD010000152.1:0-5478 GCA_041496705.1 Gammaproteobacteria bacterium
ATTTTTCCTCCGGCACCACGCGGGCGAAGACGCCGAATTTCTCGGTGCCCGCTTCGCCGGGGATTCCGTCGGGCGGGAGGACCTCGCCTGAGATGCCGACCTTGCGCGCAATCGCCGTCGCCGTCACGGGCGAATCCCCGGTCACCATGACAGTACGCACACCCATCTCCCGGAGCGCGGCGACGAGTCTTGCCGAGTCCTCGCGTGGCGGGTCGCTGATCGCAATGAGGCCGGCGAGCCGCAACGACTTCGGCGCCCCCGCGGCAACTGCGATGACCCGATGGCCTTGCCGGCCAAGATCGTTCACGAGACGCAGAGCATCCTCCGGGATTTGCGCGGCCTCGGCTATGACCTCGAATGCACCTTTGGCGACCCGGAACTCCTTTCCATCCCGATCGACGGCGAGCGCCTCCGCCATCTTGGTCGCCGGATCGAACGGAACGAAACGGGCCACCCGTTGGGCCGGGCCGCTACCGGTTGCTTTGCTCCCCGCCGCTCGAATAGCGGCGTCGATGGGGTCCTGGTCCGCCTCGGAGCTCGCCAGCATCGCAAGTGCAAGCACACGCTCGCGATCGAAATCCGGCATGGCAACGACCTCGTCCACCTCTAGAATATTGCGGGTCAGCGTCCCGGTCTTGTCGGCGCAGAGAACGTCCATGGCGGCGGCTTCGTGCGCGGCCGAAAGCCGGGTTAATAGAACTCCGCGCCTCGCCAGGATCTGGGCGCCGAATGCGGCAGAAAGCGTGAACGTTGCCGGCAGCGCCGCCGGTATCGTCGCAAGAAGCGCCGTGAGGCCGAGGCGGATCAAATCGTCCGCCGGCAACGCCATGGCGTACGCGCTGACGACGATGGCGACTGCGACGGTTCCGTTCACGACGGCGAGGTTTCGCGTCGCTGCAAAAATGGCCGCTTGCTCGGTGCTTGCGGGGCGGGCCGTGCGCACGAGCTCGGCCGCGCGACCAAAATAGGTCTTCGGTCCGGTCGCCATGACTTCGGCAATTGCCTGACCGCGGCGCACGAGGGAGCCGGCGTAGACCTGGCTGCCGGAATTTGCATCGACAGGAATGGATTCGCCGGTGAGCATCGACTGGTCGACCATCACCGATCCGGACACGATGCGCGCATCAGCAGGCACCAATGCTCCGAGCGCCATTCTGATCGCATCACCCGGCACGACTTCCGATGCCGGAACCCTGACCCATTCGCCGTCACGCCGGACCAGAGCGGTGGGCGCAAGCCTTTTCCTGAGCGCCGCGAGCGCCGCGCCTGCCCGGCCTTCCTGAATGAAGCCCAGCGTTGCGTTGAAGAGGAGCAGTCCGGCGATCACCGCCGCCTCGATATATTTGCCCAGCCCAATCTCGACAACCATTGCGGCCTCGAGCAGCCAGGGGATGGGCGACCAGAACTTTGCAAGATATGTGCGCCACGCAGCCGGCGCTTCCTCGGCGACGGTGTTCGGGCCGAATTCGCCCAGCCGCCGGCGCGCTTCGACGCTCGTCAGGCCCGACAGCGTCGCCGCTGCATCAGAAGTAGTATCGAGCATAGAACTCGAGCTTTCGCGAATTCTGCTTTTCACCGAAATCGGTCGAGCTCCCGCCGTGCAGGAGGAAAAGCCTCAAGCGCAGGTCGAGATTCTTGACCCCTGTGTACAGCAGCTCCGGGGTCACCTGGTAGCTGCGGTCCTGCCAGTTCATCATCGCGGTGATCGCCGGCTGAAAATAGACGATGCCGAGCGCGTCCTTCTGCTGTGCGCGGAAATAGATGTAGTCCTTGCCCGCGTTGGGACGCCCGTAGCTGCCCTGGCTCAAAGACAGGGCTTTCTGCAGCAAAGCGGTGTTGCCCGTTTGCTCCAGCTGCGTGAACGCCGTGTTCACGAACTCATAAAACTGCCGGGCTTCCGGATCGGAATAGCCGGTGCCGTTGCGGTAATACTCGGCGATGTAAGTGGTGTCGCTCGCCGTGAGATAGCGCAGGCCGGCTAGGTAGCTGGTCGCGTTCACGGTCTCGTTAGTCACCTGGCCGCTGCCATCGGTCACGGGTCTCGTGAATTGCTGAACGCGGGCCCATTCGCCGTGGATCTCGAAATTCGACAAGATATTCCTGGAAAAATCCATGCCGTAGCGGGCAGGACGGCTGCCCTTGCCTTGCCACGCGAAATCGATGTCGGTATCGCGGTAGAGCAGATAGAGCTTGGCCGCGGGGTTCAGGTGGCCGCTCGCGCCGAAATCGCCGTTGACATCGCGGCCCACGGGCA
This sequence comes from Gammaproteobacteria bacterium, assembly GCA_041496705.1. Taxonomy (GTDB): domain Bacteria; phylum Pseudomonadota; class Gammaproteobacteria; order Burkholderiales; family SG8-39; genus VBDM01. Next base: position 2,255 of record JBGQFD010000152.1, read on the forward strand.
GCAGCACCGGTGTGAAAGCGACCGTCTGCAGGTTTCCGCCCGGATTGAAGATCAGATCGGCGTCGGCCATCACGAAGCCTTCGCGGGCCAGATCCGGATCGTTCGGGTCCTTTGTCCGCTCGACGAAGCCTATCGGGTTCCAGGCGTAACCCTTGCCCCATCGGAGCACTCTTTTTCCCGCCTCCATCGTCAGGCCCGGATCGGGTCTGATCGAGTAGGCGGCCTCGAACACGGTGTTGTCGTGATCGCGAGCCGATTGATCCCACTGCTGGGCGGAATTCGTGCGAAAGTCGAAGGTGCCGATGCCCCGGCGCAGCTTGCCGGCCAACTGCAACGTGCCGGTGGTGCGATCGAGACGATCTCTTTGCGGCTGGTCGAAATTGTTGAGCTTGTAAAAGGCCGCGCCGCGGTTGAATGCGAAATCTTCCTGCTTGAGCTGCGCGTAGCCGCCGAGCTCGAACGGTTTCTTCTCGAACGCGGACGAGTCGAAACTGTATTCTTCCGCCGCCTGGGTGCCCGCTGCCGAAGCAAGGAGAACAAACGGCCAGAACAGCCGCGGTCTCCATACGAGCTTCATTTTCGCAACTCTTGGATCCGCGGGAGGTAATTGAGCGTGAAGATCTCGTCGGCGAAGCTCGCCTTCTTGAGGCCCGACCACAGCATCACCGACTTGTAGCCCTTGTACAGCGGGCTGTCGGTTTCCAGCGTCGCAGGACGCTTGATGCCGCCGCCGAAATCCTTGATGTCCTTGAAGTGCAGCGTCTTGAGCAGCAGGCCGCTCGCCGCGTAGGCTTCGATCGTGACCGGCAGCAGCAACTGCTTGTCGACCCGCATCTTGAGCCGGTCGTAGGCGACTTCGCCGGTCTTCGCCTTCAGCGAAAGCAGGAAGGCGTCCTTTTGCTCTTCCGCATTCTCCACGTTGTACTCCGCACCGTAGTCGATGCGCAGGATGTCTGCGTTGTTGAATATGCTGCCCGTCACCGACTGCAGGCTCGTGATGCGTATCGGCCGCCCCACCTCGGGCATGTACAGCCACATGTTGTCCTCCAGGCGCAGCGTGACGCGGCCCTTGTCGGCGGGAGGCGAGAGAAACAGCGCGATGACCCTGTCGCGGCCTTTTTTCATGGTGTAGAGCACGTATTCCTTCTTGCTGCCGTCCGGCTGGATATCGATCAGCTTGCGGTAAGCCTCGTAGGACTCGGGCTCCAGGTTGCGGTCCACCTTCTGTAGGATCTGCGTGCCGTCGATTGCATGGGCGGCCGGCAGCGCGGCGAAGGAAAGAAACAACCACAGCAATTTCTTCATGAAGAGTCCTACAGGATCAAACGTGGCCGAGGGCGGTGACCGGGTCCATGCGCGAGGCCTTCCACGCGGGTTGGAGGCTCGCGAGTAGCGCCATCAGCACCACCATGCCGGCGATGATCGCGACATCTTTCGCGCCGATCGCGGGGGAGAGCACCAGCCCCTGCTGCATGCCAAAGTTGAAGGTGACTTTCCAGACATTCAACGCGTAGATCGCCACGAGGCTGATCGCGGTTCCGAGCAGCGTCCCGCCCAGTCCGAGCAGCAAGCCCTCGGTGAGAAACAACGACAGGATCCTGCGCGGCGGCGTTCCGATCGCAGCGATCGTGCCGATCTCGCGGATGCGTTCGTAGACCGCCATCATCATGACGTTCAGTATGCTGATCAGGACGATCGAAACCAGCATGATCTTGATGAACACCGTGAGCAGGTCGATCATGTTCGCGATGTTCGAGAACGGCGACAGCGCCGCCCAGGTATGCACCTCGAGCCCGGCTCCTCCGCCCTTGCCCGCCATGCCGCCCGGCTTTTCGCCCGGGCCTGCGATGCCCGACAGCTCCTGCGAGAGCTGCGCGTAGACGCGATCGATCTGCGCCGGATTCTTGAGGCGAACGGCGATCTCGCTGATCTCGGGCTGCGTCATCCTCAGCAGGCTCCTCGCGTCCTCGATGCGGATGTAGCCGTCGCGGCCGCTCGGTCCCGACACGCTCTCGAGTATTCCCCTCACCACGAAGGTTTTGCCGTTGACCGATCCGTCGCGGTTGGTCGCGACCAGCACGATGGTGTCGCCCGTTTTCACTTTCATGCCCCGGGCCAACAACGCGGGGATCAGGATCTCGCCGGGATTCAGCAATGCGCCTTCCTTGCTTCCCTCGATCATTCGCCCGGGTAGCAGCGGCGTCGTCGCGGCTTCCTTCTCCGGATCGATCCCGTTGATGCGGATGCTGGTGGTCTCGGTGAAATTGCTGAACATGGCGCCGAGCTTGATGCGCTCCGAATAGGCCTCGACCGCGCCCGACTTGTCGAGTGCCTGCTCGACCTTTTCGACCATCGCGGGCTGCATGTTGAGGTTCAAGGGCAGGTTGTCGATCGAGGCGACATAGCCCCTGCGGTGCACTTCGAGGTGGCCCAGGACCGCGTCGGTGAACTGGCCGATCATCATCGCCTTGAACGATCCGGCCACGGCGACGAACAGCAGCACGCTGACGATGCCCAGGGTGATGAGCGTGGACGTGAGCAGAGTCCGCCGGCCGAAGCGGGCGAGGTTCCTGACCGCGATTTTCAGAACGTTAAACATGAGCCGCCTCCGGTTTTTTCGAAGGCACGTGGAGCCTGCCGTCTTCGAGCGTGAAAACGACTTCGGCCTCGCCCATGATCTTCGGATCGTGCGTGGAGAACACGAACGTCGTTCCGAGCTCGTCGCGCATCTTCTTCATCAGTTCGATGACGCGGTACGCGGTGTCGTGGTCGAGGTTCGCGGTCGGCTCGTCGGCGAGCACGAGCTGGGCGTCGGTCGCGAGTGCCCGGGCGACCGCCACGCGCTGCTTCTGCCCCCCGGAGATCTGGTCGGGGCGCTTACCCGCCTGGGCCGACATCCCCACCGCATCGAGCAACCGCAGGATCTGTTTGCGCCGCTTCTCCTCCGGCCAGTTCTGCACCATGATCAGCGGATATTCGATGTTCTCGTACACGGTGAGCACCGGTATCAGGTTGAAGTCCTGGAAGACAAAGCCGACGTGCTGCCCGCGGAAATTGGCTGCCGCGCGGCGATCGAGCGTGCCGACGTCGGTGCCGATGACCGTCAGCTTGCCGCCCGTCGGATGATCGAGACAGCCGATCATGTTGAGCAGCGTGCTCTTGCCGCTGCCCGAAGGGCCGACAAAGGCGACGAAGGACTTCGCTTCGATGGTGAAATCGACGCC
>JBGQFD010000153.1:0-5434 GCA_041496705.1 Gammaproteobacteria bacterium
AATAATCCCAAATCCCTTGGTGGGCACCGTCGACAATCTGAGTATCGCGGTGGTGGACGCCTCTAACAACGTAGACACAGCCAAGCCGGTCAGGGTTACGCTGGATGCGCTGGGCGCAATGAGTTCGTTTGTGGCGTCTTCCTCGGGACTTCTGGATGTCATCCAGAGCGGCGACGCGGCGATTACCGGGGCTCCGGTGAATGGCGGAGGCAACGACCGCATCATCGCCTGGGGCGTCGCTCTGGGAGGCGTCAGCAGCCCGAGTCTCTGTTGCCTATCGGCGGGAGAGGCTTTCCACTACGTGGTGGGGTTCCCGACGCTCGATACGGAGATGGTCAACCTCTCCGCGAACAATATGGTGGGGACCTACTCGTTCCTTGGCGCTACCACTCCAACCATCTTTGGCAGTGTGGCGGGCAGCGTTACCGGCGGCAGCTTCACTGCTAATTTCGGATCGGGGTCCGTGTTCACGCAACTGAACTTGGCGGTCGCCGGAATTTCGGGTCTTACGCTCATCGGGTCGGGGACCATGTTTGGGTCGCAATTCGATGGAAACATGTCGGCAAATTGCAGCAACTGTGTCTCCACTTCCGGCACCTTCGCCGGATTTTTCGCCGGCATCAATGCTGCGCGGGCTGGCCTGACTTACAACGTGTTCGGCATTCAAAACGATTCGGGTGTTTTCATCGGGACCCTGGCAGGCGCGGCAACATTCAAGCAAGCGAGTCTCAGCCCAGCCCCAGCAGCGGGGATCTTGAGCAGAGTTGCCGGCCGCTGAGGCGCCGGAGTTCTTGGGTTGGTGAGGAGGGACGTCTCGGCGGCGCTGTTGGTTGGCGGATTCAGAATCTGATGTCGGACGCTCCTCCTTCTTCGTTCGTTCCGTTGTCGGGTGTCGAGGACATCGTATGGCCGGCGGTACCGGCGCCGCTGGGTGCGTCCATGCTGGCCATGCAGTTTCAGCTCGGACAAAGCGAACGCTGGCCCGGGACGATCCTGCACCAATGGCAGTTCGTTCAGTTGCGGCACCTGCTGATTCACGCACTGGCCTACGTGCCCCACTACCGCGAAAGTTACACTGCGGCGGGGGTGGGCGACCCGGCCCAGATCACACCTGAAACCTGGATTCAGATCCCCTTTCTCACGCGGCGCGATATCCAGGATCGCGGTGCAGCCTTGAGAAGCACGCGCGTGCTGGCCAGCCACGGACGCTGGCTCGAGTACGGAAGCTCAGGCTCGACCGGCGAACCGATCCGCGTGCACGGCACCGAGCTAACCAATTTTTTTTTCGGCGCCCTCGCTCTTCGCAACCACCTCTGGCACGGCCACGACCTTGGGGCAAAGCTGGCCACGATTCGGACGGTGGTCGGCAATGCCGCCCTGCCCAGCTGGGGCCCCGCGTTGGATGTTGCATTTCGCACCGGCCCCTGCGTCACCCTGAACATCGTTGCCGACCTCGACCAGCAAATACGGTGGCTGCTCGAGCAGCAACCGGCCTATTTGCTTACTCATCCGAGCAACCTCTCCGACCTTGCGCGAGAGTTTATCCGGCGTGACCTTGGACTTCCGGGATTAAGGGAAGCGTGGACCTTTGGCGAGGTGGTGAGTCCCGAACTGCGCGCAGCCTGCAATCGCGCCTGGGGGGTGAAGCTGACGGACGTCTACACCGCGGAAGAGGTCGGTTACATCGCCTTGCAGTGCCCGGAGCGGGAACATTACCACGTGCAGGCTGAGAACGTGCTGGTTGAGATAGTCGATGAACAGGGGCGGGCGTGCCGTCCTGGCGCGGTTGGCCGGGTCGTCATTACGACTCTGCACAATTTCGCCATGCCGATGATTCGCTACGCGAATGGCGATTACGCGGAGGTCGGGGAACATTGTTCGTGCGGACGCGGGCTGCCCGTGCTCCGCCGAATTATGGGACGCGCGCGGAATATGGTGACCCTGCCGGATGGCAGCCGCCACTGGCCGAGTTTTCCTGCCGAAAGCTGGGAGACCATTGCGCCGATCCGCCAGATCCAACTGGTTCAGCGGTCCCTGTCGACAGTAGAGGCCCGCGTGGTCGTCGACCGCGACTTGACGATTGACGAGACGCGGCGATTCAAGGCAGCACTGCAAACCACGCTCGGATACCCTTTCGAGATCGACATAGCGCGAGTGCAGGCGATCCAGCGAAGCCCGGGTCTGAAATTCGAGGACTTCGTCTCCAAGCTCAGCGCTTGAGCGCAGAGCTGCCGGAGCGATCGGCGCATTCCAGCAGGTAACCGATCGCCAGATTGTCGAAAAGCGCAAGGCCGGTGGACACGAAAACGCTGGGCCGTTCGAATGACGGACTGCCGTTGCGCAGAAGTTCGCCAAACTCGGTTACGCGCGACGCCGTCATCAATCCGGCTTCCAGCCAGGCGCGCAGATCGCCGTAGCGCAGGGAATCCAGGCTGTCGGCGTACAGCTCGGCGCGCTCGATCCACTCTGGCGCGAGTTCCCGCTGCTGCGTCGTGTCGGCGCCAAGACTGATCACCAGTTTTGCGTTCCAGGCAGGCGGAGCGCACACCGGCGCGCTGGCATCGGTTGCGACGACCACGATGTCGGTCGCCGGCAGGCGGTCGATGGGGCATACTCTCGCTCGCGTAAATCGCACTTCGCTGGAAAGACGCGATACCGCGGCCTGCGCACGAACCGGGTCGCGATCATGAAAGATGACTTCGGCTGCGAGCCGGTTCGCGATTGCGTACAAAGCCGTGTAGTAGCCGACCCGCCCGGCACCAATGACGGTGAGTCTGGCGGCCCCAGGCGCGAGCGTCTTCATCGCCAGCGCCGCTGCGAGCCCGGTGCGTGCCGAAGACAGCAGGCAGGCTTCGAATATGTGAGTGACGAAGTTTTCTTGCGGATGCAGGCAGAAAGCCTTGCCGACGGTAATCTGGCCGGGAATCAGCCGCTGCGCCACATTGGTGCCGACGATCTTGATGGTCTTGCGCACCTGGTTTCCCTGGCGCAGCACGCACGGCATGATGCGAAAATCCCCGAACCCGTCGGGATCGGAGAAAATCTGCTTCGGAGGCTGCTCGACCGACACGATGCCCCGGGCAACAGCGCTGAGCCCTGCGGCGAAATAGTCGAACGCAGCCGCCGGATCAGCCGTAAGAAGACGATGAACGGCAGACTCGTCGTAGTAGAGAAAAGGTTCGCCGCTGATTCGAAGAACTTGATCGGATACGATGGAATTCAATTGGATGAAATGTCCGAAGTAGTACCCAGATTATAGCCTCGCAATCTGATTCGCCCATGAATGCCACCTTGGTGCGGTTGAGCGAGCTCCTGCAGACAGGGCAAGATCGGGAAGCAGCGGCTCTGGCTTCACAGTGGTGCGAAATGCAGCCGAATGATGCCGAAGCGTGGTTTCTGCTCGGCGCTGCGCGCCACCGCCTGGGCTTGTTGCCGGAAGCCCTCGCAGCCTTCGAGCGCGCGCTGACACTCGATCCCGCGCATCGAGGCGCGCTGGTTGCCCGTGCCACGCTACTCTTCGATCTCGGCCGCCACGACGAGGCGCGTTGGAATTGCGAGAAGCTCGTGCGGATGTTGCCGGAAGACCCCCAGATTGGCACCAACCTCGGAATCATCCTCGAGAACCTGGGGGACTTCGAAGCCTCACTTGGGGCATACCAACGCGTACTCGGCTTTGCCCCGGCCTTCTATGCCGCGCGCCTCAATCGCGGCTACGTCCTGACCAGGCTGGGACGCCTCGAAGAGGCGCTCGAAAACAACTCGCAGCTCGCACAAGACCACCCGGGTCACGCCGAAGCCCACTATAACGTCGCGGAGGTTCTGCTTGCGCTGGATCGTCCGCAGGAAGCCCTCGCGAGCTGTGATCGCGCGCTCGAACTCGATCCCGGGTTTGCGAAAGCCCACATAGACCGAGGTCTTGCGCTGTCCGTAATCGGCCGGCTCGTGGAAGCGCGAATCGCGTTCGAGACAGCCGATCGGATGGATCCGGAGAGCGTGCGCACCTTCAAGTCCGGATTCGATGCGGGCGAGGGTGTCCGGCTGGAACACCTGGACCCAAGATTGATTTACCTTCACAGGCGGTACGCGCGCCAGGAGGACTGCGTCTGGTCGCGCCGCGACGAGTTTATCCGCCAATTCGAATTTCTCATCCAGGATGCATTGGGGAAAGCGGACGAAATCAGGGACCCCAACCTGCCCTTCCACTCGCTCGCGTTCCCGATCGATCCGTACGTGCGTTTCGCCTTGGCTCGCAGCGTAGCAGGCTCGATCCAGTCCGATCTCGCGAGCCATGGGGCACGTCCATACCAGCATCACGCACGATCGCGCGGCAAGCTCAGGGTCGGTTACGTCTCCCCGGATTTCCGCACGCACCCGTGCGCATTCCTGACCAGGCGCTTATATGGTCTGCACGATCGCAGCCGCATGGAGGTATACGGCTACGCACTGACTCCGGGGGACGGCAACCCCGTACGCGAGGAGATCGCCGGTTCCTGCGATCGTTTCGTGGACTTTTCGCACCTGCAGACCGAAGACGCTGCTCGACGCATTTTCGAAGATGAGATCGACATCCTGGTCGATCTGGCCGGGTACACAAAATTCTCGCGCAGCGATATCTTTGCCTTCAAGCCGGCGCCTATCCAGGTGAATTTCCTTGGATACCCGGGAACCCTGGGTGCCGATTACATTGACTACGCGTTGGTAGATGAAGTTGCCTGTGCGCCCGGGTGCGCGGGCCTCTGGGTGGAAAAACTCGCGTATCTCCCGGACACGTATTTTGTCACCAATAACCACCAGCGATCCTCCGCTACGCCGCTGTCGCGAACCGCACTCGGATTGCCGGACGGCGGATTTGTGTTTTGCTGCTTTAACAACTCCTACAAGATCGACCCTGCAATCTTCGACGTGTGGATGAACATCTTGCGCCGCGTGAATGGCTCCGTCCTGTGGCTTCTCAGCCGCAGCAAACGGCTGGAACAGAGTCTCACGAGAGAGGCACAAGCGCGTGGAATCGACGGCAACAGGATCATTTTCGCGCCCTTCTGGGAACACGAGCGACACCTGGCGCGCTATCGATTCGCCGATCTATTTCTCGACACGCTTCATTACAACGCACATACAACGGCCATAGATGCGCTCTGGATGGGTGTGCCGGTGATTACCTGTCCTGGCCAGGCAATGCCGTCGCGCGCCGGGGCAAGTCTCCTGCGCGCGATCGGACTTCCAGAGTTGATGTTCGGGAATTTGCGCGAGTACGAGCAAGCCGCAGTTCGTCTTGCACTGGAGGAGCGCGATTTCGATATTCTCAAGTCCAAGCTGGCCGAGAATCGTGCAACTCATCCCCTGTTTGACACGGAAGGTTTCGTCCGGCACCTGGAAGCAGCTTACGAAATCATGTGGTCGAGGCACGCGCGGGGCCTGGCGCCGGAAACCTTCC
>JBGQFD010000154.1:0-5202 GCA_041496705.1 Gammaproteobacteria bacterium
AAGAACGAGTACGACGTCTACGTCTTCGACACCGCGCCCACCGCCAACGCGCGGCGCCTGCTCGGCATGTCGAAGGTGTACGCGCTGTGGGTCAACAAGATGATGAAGAGCCGCGAGGAAGCGAAAACGCTCCGCGAGCTGCTCTCGTTCACGAAGAAGAAGGAGGCGGACCCGCTGATGGAGTACCTCGTCTCCTTCCGCGACCGCATGGAGCACGCGCGCGTGCTCCTCACCGACCCCAAGCTCACGGCGTTCTACTTCGTGACGCTGGCGGAGGCGCTGCCCATCGCGGTGGTCACGCGCTTCATCCAGTGGTTCAAGGACTTCGGCATCCCGGTGGGCGGCGTCTTCGTCAACATGCTCATTGACCCGGCGTCGCTCAGTCAGGACTCCGCCGATTTCGTCAAGAACCGCGTGGCCATGCAGCAGGAGCACATGCAGACCATCTGGCGGGAGTTCGACGGAGCCGTTCGCGCCGTCGTGCCGCTGTTCGAGAAAGAGGTCCGCGGCCTGCCGATGCTTCAGCGCCTGTGCGACGCGATCTTCGCGGGCGACGGTGCGAAGTCCGCGCCCGGTCAGGCCGCCGGCAGGCCGCGCGAAGTCGGAGCGCGAACGTGATCGCTGCGGGCATTAGGGGCGATCGGAAACTCGTGGCACCTATTTTCTAACATACACAGGAGATCAACATGGCAAACATCACCCGTTTCGACCCGTTCGAGGAACTGGCGCGCCTTCAACCGCTCGCCAATGCCGACGATTTCTTCAGGGGCTTTCGCGTGCGTCCGTGGTTGAGCGACGTACAGGCCGAGCCGCGAATCAAGGTCGAGGTGTCGGAGGCCGACGCAGCGTACACGGTCAAGGCCGATATCCCCGGAGTAAGAAAGGAAGACATACACGTAGCGATCGACGGGAACCAGGTTTCCATCGAGGCGGAAATCAAGAAGGAAAAGGAAGAGAAGAAGGGCGACAAGGTCGTCCACAGCGAGCGCTACTACGGCAAGCAATCCCGCAGCTTCACGCTGGGTAGCGACATCGACTCCGCCAAGTCGGAGGCGAAATATCAGGACGGCGTGCTCGAGCTGAAGCTGCCGAAGAAGGCAAACGGCTCCAGCAAGGAGCTGAAGGTCCAGTAAGGAAGGGCGAGCCGTGGAGGTCGTTTCCACCCGCGGCGAGGTAAGCATCCCCGCCGCGGGCGGCGAGCTTGGCGGCGAGTTGCATCTGCCGGAGGGCGTGAACGCGATCGTGCTGTTCGCGCACGGCAGCGGCAGCAGCCGCTTCAGCCCGCGCAACCGCTTCGTCGCCCGCGAGCTGGAGAAGCTCGGGCTGGGCACGCTCCTCATGGATCTGCTCCGCGAGGACGAAGCCGCGTCGCGGCATAACGTGTTCGACATCGAGCTGCTCGCCTCGAGGCTGCTCGAAGCCCGCCGCTGGCTGGACGGCGTCGCCGCGCCGCGGGCCTTGCGTGTAGGTTATTTCGGTGCGAGTACGGGCGCGGCCGCCGCGCTCGTCGCCGCCGCGACCGATCCGGAGAAGGTCCACGCCGTCGTTTCCCGAGGCGGTCGCCCGGACCTTGCCGCGCCCTGGCTGCCCCGCGTGCAGGCGCCCACCCTCCTGATCGTCGGCGAGCGGGATTCGCCCGTCCTCGAATGGAACGAGGAAGCGTACCGCTTGCTGCACGTGGAGAAGAAATTGATCGTCGTTCCGGGAGCCACGCACCTGTTCGAAGAGCCGGGAACGCTCGAAGAAGCCGCAGCGCATGCGGGCCGCTGGTTCGAGCGGCACTTGCTCGAGCGCGAGCCGGGCCGCGCGCGATCGCGCAAGGCGCATTCCGAATAAGTACTGCTGCCGCGGTTTCCGGCAATCCGTCGCGGCGCCGGATCGATCCGGCTTCCGGGCCAGGACATCATGAATCCCCTGACCAGCCCGCTGCTCACCGATCTGTACCAGCTCACCATGCTGCAGGCCTACTTCGCGCACGGAATGCTGGATACCGCAGTGTTCGAGCTGTTCGTGAGGAAACTCCCCGACAACCGGAACTTCCTGATGGCGGCGGGGCTGGAGCAGGCGCTGGAGTTTCTCGAGCGGCTGCATTTCGAGGAGGCGGAGATCGCCTGGCTGAAGCAAAGCGGACTCTTTCGATCGGATTTTCTCGAGCGCTTGCGCAAGCTGCGCTTCACCGGCGATGTGTACGCGATGCCCGAAGGAACGATCTTCTTTCCCAACGAGCCCATCGTGCGCGTGGTGGCGCCCATGCCCGAGGCGCAGCTCGTCGAATCGCGCCTGCTGAACCTGGTGCACTTCCAGACGGTCGTCGCGTCGAAGGCCGCGCGCTCGGTGCTGGTTGCGCCCGGCAAGCTGCTCGTCGACTTCGGGCTGCGGCGCGCGCACGCTGGCGAAGCGGGCCTGCTCGCCGCCCGCGCGAGCTACATCGCCGGCTTCTCCGGCACGGCAACGGTGCTCGCCGCGCCGCTCTTCGGCATCCCTATCTTCGGGACCATGGCGCATTCCTTCGTCCAGGCGCACGACGATGAAGCAGCGGCGTTCGAGCGCTTCGCCGCGGCCTGTCCCTCGAGCACGGTGTTCCTGATCGATACCTACGACACTGAAACGGCGGCGCGCAAGGTCGTCGCGCTCGCCCCGCGCCTGAAGGAAGCCGAGATCGCAGTCCGCGGCGTGCGCCTCGACAGCGGCGATCTCGCTGCGCTTTCGCGCGGCGTGCGCCGCATCCTCGACGAAGGCGGGCTCGGGCAAGCGACCATCTTCGCAAGCGGCAACCTCGACGAATACCGTTTGCGCGATCTCCTCGCTTCGGGCTCACCGATCGACGGCTTCGGCGTGGGCACGAGCCTCGTCACCTCGGCGGACGCGCCGTTTCTCGACGCCGTCTACAAGCTCCAGGAATACGCCGGCATCCCGCGGCGCAAGCGCTCGGCGGGAAAAGCAACCTGGCCGGGGCGCAAGCAAGTGCATCGTCATTTCCGGGACGACGGCACGCCGGACCACGACGTGGTCGCGCTGGAATCGGAGGAACGTCCGTGGAGCGGGCTGCTTGCGCCGGTCATGTTGGGCGGCAGGCGTGTCGCACCCCCTCCCGGCATTCATTCCCTGCGTGCCGACGCCACTCGCAATCTGGCCGCCCTGCCCTCGTCGCTGCGCGGTCTGGAGCAGCCCGCGGTGCCGTATCGCGTCGAGATTTCACCGACGCTTCGCGAGCTGGCAGCACAAGTCGACAAGAAGACCGGGAAGCCTTAGCGCAATGACCGCCAGCGACTCTCTTTGAGCTAGGTCAAGGCCGACGCGGCAGCGGCGCCTAGCATGGACTGGACAGAACCGGGGAGAAAGCCCTTGAGGCCGGGCGTTATCCGCAAGAACGCAGCGCAGCTTCGCGTACCGCCGAACCTGGCGGACTACGACAAGGCGCGCGCGCGCTTTTCCTGGGAAGGCGTGCGTCGCGAGCTCGAAGGATTGCCCGGCGGGGCGCTCAACATCGCTCACGAGGCGGTGGACCGGCACGCCGCAGGAGCGCTCGCCGATCGCACCGCGCTCCGCTTTCTGCAACGTGGGGGCGGCGCGCGCGCCTTTACCTACCGTGAGCTCAAGCGCCTGACCAACCGCTTCGCCAACGTGCTCAGAAAGCTCGGGATCCGCAAAGGCGACCGGCTGTTCGTGCTGAGCGGGCGCATTCCCGAGCTCTACATCGGCGTGCTGGGCGGTTTGAAGGCGGGCGCGGTGGTGTGCCCGCTCTTTTCCGCTTTCGGTCCCGACCCGGTGCGCATGCGCCTAGAATTGGGGCAGGGAAACGTGGTGCTCACCACGGAAGCGCTCTACCGGCGCAAGCTCGAGAAGAGCGTCCCCTCGCTTCCCGCGCTCAGGCACGTACTGCTCGCCGGAGAGGGGGAGGCTGCCACCGATGTGCCGGGAACCCTGGACCTCGGGCGCCTCATGGCGGAAGCGTCGGACGAGTTCGCCGTCGAACCGACCCGCCCCGAGGACGGTTCGTTTCTGCATTTCACCAGCGGCACCACCGGCACGCCCAAAGGCGCGATGCACGTGCACGGCGCCGTCGTAATGCATTACGCCACGGGCAGGTTCGCGCTCGACCTGCATCCCGAGGACGTGTTCTGGTGCACCGCGGACCCCGGGTGGGTGACCGGCACTTCCTACGGGATCGTCGCGCCGCTGCTGCACGGCGTGACCAGCGTGGTCGACGAGGCGGACTTCGACGCCGAGCGCTGGTATCGCATCCTGCAGGACCAGGCGGTCAGCGTATGGTATACGGCCCCCACCGCGATCCGCATGCTGATGAAGGCGGGGCCGGAACTGCCGAAGCAGTACTCCTTCCCGAATCTGCGCTTCATCGCGAGCGTGGGCGAGCCGCTCAACCCGGAAGCGGTGTGGTGGGGCGCGGACGCGCTCGGCCTTCCCATTCACGACAACTGGTGGCAGACCGAGACCGGCGGCATCATGATCGCGAACACGCCGGCGATGGACATCAAGCCGGGATCGATGGGCAAGCCCCTGCCCGGGATCGAAGCCTGTATCGTCGCTCGGGGCCAAGACGGCGGCGTGCGCGCGATCGACTTGCCGGATGTCGAGGGCGAGCTTGCTTTGCGCGCCGGCTGGCCGGGAATGTTCCGCGGCTACCTCAACCAGGCGGAGCGCTACCGCAAGTGCTTCTCAGGCGAGCTCTATCTCACCGGCGACCTGGCGAAGCGCGACGCCGACGGCTACTACTGGTTCGTCGGGCGCGCCGACGACGTCATCAAGTCCGCGGGCCATCTGATCGGGCCCTTCGAAGTCGAGAGCGCCTTGATGGAGCATCCGGCGGTGGCCGAAGCCGGCGTGATCGGCAAGCCCGATCCGGTGGTGGGCGAGATCGTGAAGGCCTTCGTATCGCTGAAAAAGGGCTACGAGCCCTCCGAGACTCTGAAGATGGAATTGCTCGGCCACGCGAGAAAGCGCCTGGGCGCCGCGGTCGCGCCGAAGGAAATCGAGTTCCAGAGCGGGTTGCCGAAGACGCGCAGCGGCAAGATCATGCGGCGTCTCCTGAAAGCGCGCGAGCTCGGGCTTCCGGAGGGCGACATCTCCACGCTGGAGTCCATGTCATGAGAATCATCGATTCGCCGCCCTCCGGGCCGGTTCTATACGAGCGCGAATTCGCGTTGAAGCTCCTCACCGACATGCTGCGCATCCGCCGCATGG
>JBGQFD010000155.1:0-4726 GCA_041496705.1 Gammaproteobacteria bacterium
CAGGTGCTCGGCCCCGCGGCGCGTTTCCGCTACCAGGCCGGCAGGATCATCATGCAAGAAGGGCAGCTGGGGGTGGCCCTGTTCGCGGTGCTCGAAGGCCGCGTCGCGATCAGCATCGGCGATGCCGTCGTCGAAAAACTCGGCACCGGCGGCATCTTCGGCGAAATGTCCCTCGTCGAGCGCACGCCGCGGCTCGCCACCGCCGTCGCCGAGACCGACTGCGCCCTCCTCGCGATGAGCCGCCACATGTTCCTGCATCTGGTGAAACGGAGCCCGAAATTCGGCGTTGCGCTGCTCAAGGCCGTGGGCGAGCGCGCGGCATACATGGCATCGCGCCGCGCCGAGCGCAGCTCCCCTGCCGAGGCGCGGCCGGGCGCGGAACGGCTGACTGCCTGATCGGCCGCTTCCGCGCGGCCTATGCGCCGTACGCGAGCTTCGGGCGCCAGTCCGTTCCCCGCCCTTCCGGCGTGAAGTCGAACAAATTCCACAGCGGCCACATCGCGTCCACGTGGCGGGGATCCTGCCGCGGCTCGCTCGGAACGAACATCAGCTCGCTGCACCAGGTGTGGTGGATCCTGCCGTCCTTGCGCGCGAACACGTTGAGCGCGGGGCTCTGCGATCCCTTGGCGTCCTCGCCGTGGTAGTCGCGGTTGTAGCTGTTCCCCGCGGAGGAGAGCAGCCTCAGGTTGCGCCAGCCGCGCTCGCGCGCAATGGCGCGGATGCGCTGGATCGGCGACTTCGCCACGACCACCACGTTGATGCGCTGCCCGGCGTGCGGCATGGTGGCGTTGAGGCCGTCGAGGATGGAGGTGCACATCGGGCAGGCCTTGGCCATCGCCGGGCCGTACATGTAGCTGTAGACGGCGAGGCTCGCGTCCTTCTGGAAAAGCTCCGACATCTTCACGCGGCCCACCGTCTCGGTGTCATCGATGTCGGCGGCGCCTTCCTCGAACTCGTAGTCCTCGGGAACCGGCCCGCCCAGGGGAAGCTTTCTTCGCAGTGCCGCGACCGCTTCCATTTTCTTGCGCAGCTCCATCTCGGCCTTCAGCAGGTTATTGCGCGCCGCGCGGTAGGCTTTGCCCTCGCCGGGAAAACGCTCCTCGTGGAATGCACTCGCTGCGGTCTTGCGTTTCGCTACGGTCTTGCGCTTGGCTTTCTTGGCCATGTCGGCGTCTCCTTATTTCGCGCGCTTGCAGAAACTCGACGCGGAGCCGCGGCCTCCGGCCGCTACTCCGCCTTCAGGCCGATCGCGCGCACCAGCCTGCCCCACTTCTCGAGCTCGGCCGCGCGGTAGGCGCGCGCCGCGGCGGGCGAAGCGCTCGCCTCCGCGTCGATGCCGATGTTCGCGAGCTGCTCCTTCACCTGCGGACCTTGAGCGATCCTCGCGAGCTCCGCGTGCAGGCGCTCGACGATCGCCTCCGGCGTGCCGGCGGTGACGAGCACCGCGTACGAGGTCCACACGTCGAACCCGGGCAGGCCGCTCTGGCTGATGGTCGGCGTGCCGGGGGCGAACGCCGAATGCTTCTCCCCCGTCAGGCCGAGCAGCCTGAGCTTGCCCGCCTTGGCGAGCGGCACCACGTTCGCCACCGGCGCGAAGCTCATGTCCACCTGCCCCGAGACGAGATCGGTCATCGCCGGCGCCGCGCCCTTGTAGGGCACGTGCACGATGTCCACGCCCGCCATCTGCTTGAAGAGCTCCCCCGCGAGGTGCAGGGACGACCCGCTCCCCGACGAGGCGTAGGTGAGCCTGCCCGGCTGCGCTCTGGCGAGCGCGATCAGGTCCTTGACGCTCTCCGCGGGCACGCGCGGGTGCACGGCGAGCGCGCTGTTGCCGGTGGCGACCAGCGTCACCATGGCGAGGTCGCGCACCAGGTCGAAGCCGAGCTTCGTATACAGCCACGGATTCACGGCGTTGGTCGAGGTCGAGCCGAGCATGAGCGTGTAGCCGTCGGGCGCGGCCCTGGCGACGACTTCCGCGGCGAGATTGCCCGCGGCCCCGGCGCGGTTCTCGACGACGAAGGGCTGGCCGAGCGATTCCGAGAGCCGCGCCGCATAGGCGCGCGCGATGATGTCGTTCGGCCCGCCCGGCGCGAAGCCGACCATCACGCGCGCGGGCTTCGTCGGGTAGGTCTGCGCGTGCGCGGGGAGCGCGAGGGCCGCGAGGAGGCAGAGGAAGCGGGTCATGTCCTACTTCGCCCGCCTGTAGAAATTCGACGCGGAGCCGCGGCCCCCGGCCACGTTCGGATTGGTGTTGACGAACTCATCGGCCGTGAGCCTGTCGATCGTGCGCGTCTGCGCCTCGCCCTCCCAGTTCGGGAAAGTGCTGGAGACGATCTTGTAGGTGACTGTCTTCTTGTTTTCGTCGACCGTGTAAGTGCCGAACACCGAGAGGCTGCCGCGCATGATCGCTCCGTACTCCTCTGGCGTACCGGTCAGGCGGTTGTTGGAGGCGATCTTCGGCACGTCGCCCACGTGGATTTGCGTGAAGCGGCCGTCGGAGGTGAAGATCAGGATGCCCTTCGGCGACTTGCCGAACGGGTAGGAAATCTTGCCGTCGGGGGCCTTCACCTCGGCGACGACGAAATCCCAGGTGCCGACGATCTGGGTTTTGAGGCTCTGCGCCGCGGCGGTAGTTGTCAGCGCGAGTGAAAGAGCGGCGAGCGCGATTTGGATGAGCTTCATGATGTTCTCCCTTTGTAGACGGCAGTTTCGTTTGGTTTGTGGCGGATTGCAATACGGCGGCACGACGAGTGCCCTTCCGTGCGCCATGCTCAGTTCCCGGCCACCGGAAGCGGCTTCGCCACCATGAGCCAGAAGATCGCGATCACCGCGGCGAAGGCGATCACGCCGAGCGCGAACCACCACCGGAACATCCGGTGAAAGCTTGCCGGCAGGGCCGCGGTGGACGCCGCCTCACGCGACGCGCGGGCGAGCTTCGCCTGTATCACGAGCACCGGCGTCCAGCATGCACCGGTCAGGAAGAAAAGGCCCCACACGGCCGTCGACCAGGCGCTCACAAGCGGCCATCCATACGCTTTCATCAGGATCACGCCGCTCGCGGCCTGGAACGCCACCGCGGGCGCCGTCAGGCAGGCGTCGGCGATGACCGTCAGCTTGAGCGTCGAGCGCAGCGCCTCCAGCGCGCCCTCGCGCATCGCGCTCCGGTAGCCGAACCAGGTGAAGAAGGCGATGCCGAGGCCGGCTCCGAAGATGATCGCGGCGCCCATGATGTGCGCCACCTTCAACAACAGCAATCCGTTCATGGGTTGCGCTCCGTTATCCGCGTCGTGATTTTCCAGCGGGCAAACTCGCTCTCGAATTCTCCGAGCGCGAGGAACCCCATGCAAGCGAAAGCGCCGCGCGCCGCAATCCCGCTGCGCGAGAGCTTGCGCGCGAGCAGGATCGCCGCCATGCAGGGAATCTCGGGGCCGTGATTGGCGTCCGCCGTCAGCTGCCACTCGACGCGCGCCCGCGTTCCATTGGCGCGCGTGCCGAGCACGCTCACCAGCATGCCGCCGCGCTCGCTGCCGAAGCGGTCCATCAGAGTGGCGAGCCGGTTCAACGGCCCGGCCCAGCGCACGATCGGCAACGACAGCCCCCTGCTGGCGAGAGCCGCCGCAAGCCACAAAGCCCATTGCTGCACGCCGAGCTCGAGCGCGGCGCGAAATTCGACCGTGCGCACACCGGGGTAGCGTTGCGGGAACAGCTCGAGGTCGGGCACGTCGCACGCTGCCGCCCAGCGCGAGCCGAAGGCGAACCGCTCGCGCCGCATCTCCTGCCAACCGCACGCGTCGCGCCACTCGCCCCCGCTCCACCATCGAAAGCGCTTCCCGGCGTAGCTGAAGACCCCGGCGATCGTCGCCTCGCCGCGCGGCGCACGTTGCCCCGGAGCAATGGCGATGCGGATCTCTTCCAGCGAGTGCAGCCGCTTCGCCAGATGGTCGATCACCGCGGACGAGAGCGCCGGTAAAGTGCTCGCTCCGGAAAGCGCGACGCGGCCGGCCGCGCGCGCCGCGGCATCGTTCTTCTCGGCGAAGCGAGCGACGAACTCGCGTCCGTCGGCGAGATCGAGATAGTGCGCGCCCGCGGCGATCGATGCCGCGGCGACCCGATAGTCCTGGCCCTGGAAGGGGCCTGCGCAGTGCACGACGACGTCCGGCGCGAGCTTCGCCAGCGCCTGCGGGAAATCCTCGGCATGGAGATCCAGCCGGACGCCTTCCACGGATTGCGGATTCCGTCCTGCCGCGATCACCTCGATCGCTCGATCGCCCGCCAGCGCGCGGCAGATACGCGCGCCGAAGTTGCCGTAGCCTCCCAGCACCACGACCCGCATGGATGACCTCGATCGGGTAAGGACTTGTCGGGTTCGGACGGCTCGCTATCGCCGTATGGTGTTCCTGCCGATCGCGGGCTGCGACAGGATCTCCGTAAGCAGCGGCTCAGTTTACCATCCGCCGAGCCACGTCGTGGCGCGCGCAATCAGGCCGCGGTTGCCGCCGCGCGTCCGCGGCGCTCGGCGCGGAAGTGGGAAACGGCCAGCACCAGCGCCGCGGCCTGGAGCGCGGCGCAGAAGTAGAACGGCGCGCCGATGCGCCAGTCGCCCTTGGGCAGGTGCGACACCAGGGTGAGGAGCGCTGCGCCTACGGGCGGGGCGATCACCGTCATCAGGCTGTTCAGGCCGCCCACCGCCCCCAGCGTCTGGCCCTGGTTGCGCGCATCCGCCGCG
>JBGQFD010000156.1:0-4707 GCA_041496705.1 Gammaproteobacteria bacterium
CTCCGGGTGCTTGTGCAGCGATACCACTGCGTGTTCCTCGGTCATCTCGACCAGCCGCACGCCGAGATGTTCGGTAAACGGGATCTTGATGCCGTAGGAATTCTGCATGGGCTAGAAACAGCGTCGCATCGTCAAGCGGCGAGGACGCCGCCATCGACGGCGATGATCTGGCCGCTGATGTGCCGCGCGGCATCCGACGCGAGCAGCGCCACGACGCCCTTCAGGTCTTCCTCGTTGCCGAGGCGGTGCAGCGGCGTGTGCGCGATCACCCGCTCGCCGATGCGCTCCAGGGCGGTGCGGCTCATCTTCGAGGGGAAGAATCCCGGCGCGATGGCGTTCACGGTGATGCCGTACTCGCCCCATTCGGCGGCGAGCGCGCGCGTGAAATTCACCAAGCCTCCCTTCGTCGTGTTGTACGCGATGGTCTTCAGCATGCCCACGGGATTTCCGCGCAGGCCGGCGATCGAAGCGACGGTGACGATTCTGCCGTAGCGGTTGGGGATCATCGAGCGCTTACCCACCGCCTGCGTGACGAGGAAGGTCCCGGTGAGGTTGAGCTGGACGAGTTTCTGCCACGCCTCCAGCGGATGCTCCTCGGCCGGCGCGCCCCAGCTGGTGCCGGCGTTGTTGACGAGGATGTCGGCTTTGCCGTAGTGCTCGAGCAGCTTTTGCACCATCGGGTCGATCGCCTCTGGTTTCGAGAGATCGCAGACGAGAGGAAACGCCTCGATGCTCTGCGCGTCGAGGTGCGCGCGCGCTTCCTCGAGTTCGTTCGCCTTGCGCGCGGTGATGGCGAGCTTCGCGCCCATTTCGCCGAGCGCCTCTGCGATCTGCAATCCCAGGCCGCGCGAGCCGCCGGTGACGAGCGCCACCTTGCCGCTGAGGTCGAGAAGCTTCTTCAGGCTCATGATTCCCCGCTGAACGTCTTGCCTTCGGCGGCGAGCTTGACGAGCAGCGGTGCCGCCTCCCAGCATTCGCCATGATAACCATTCCGGTATTTTCCCATCGCCCCGAGCACGGCCGCGAGGCCGGCGGCGTCGGCGAAGAACATCGGGCCGCCGCGGTAGCGCGGAAAGCCGTAGCCGGCAAGGTAGACGATGTCGATGTCGACCGCGCGCAGCGCGATGCCTTCCTCGAGAACGCGCGCGCCCTCGTTCGCGAGCGCGAAGATGCAGCGCTCGACGATCTCGCTGTCGGCGATCGCGCGCGGCGCGATGCCGGCTTCGGCGCGATAGTCTTCAATCAGCTTCGTCACGACCGGGTCGGGGAGGGGCGTGCGGCTGCCCGCGTCGTACTTGTAGAAGCCCAAGCTCGTCTTCTGCCCGAAACGGCCGAGTTCGCAAAGGCGGTCGGGTATCTTGGAGTAGGCGAAGTCCGGGCTCTGGAGCGCACGACGCTTGCGGATGTGCCAGCCGATGTCGTTGCCGGCGAGGTCGGACATGGCGAAGGGTCCCATCGCCATGCCCCAGTCCTGCAGCGCCCGGTCCACCTGTTGCGGCTGCGCACCTTCGTCGAGGAGGAAAAACGCCTGCTGCAGGTAGCGCTCGACCATGCGGTTGCCGATGAAGCCGTCGCACACGCCCGACACTACCCCGGTCTTGCCCAGCGTTTTCGCGAGCTTCATCACGCTCGCGAGCGTCTCGTTCGAGGTCTTGGCGCCGCGCACGATCTCCAGCAGCCGCATGACGTTGGCCGGCGAAAAAAAATGGGTGCCAACCACTGCCTGCGGGCGCGAAGTGGAGGCGGCGATGTCGTTGACGTCCAGGGTCGAGGTATTGGTGGCGAGGATCGCATCGGCCTTCATCACGCCGTCGAGCGCCGCGAACACCTGCTTCTTCACCTGCAGGTCCTCGAACACGGCCTCGACCACGATGTCCGCGTCGCGCAGGTCTGCGTAGGCGAGAGCCGTCGAGATGCGCTCCATGCGCCTGTCCATCTCTGCCTGCGCGAGTCTTCCGCGCGCGACCGTGGCCGAGTAATTCCCGCGGATCGCAGCCAAGCCCCTGGCGAGCGCCTCGGGTTTGGCCTCGAGCAGCTTCACCGGGATGCCGGCGTTGGCGAACGCCATGGCGATGCCGCCGCCCATGGTGCCGGCGCCGACGATGGCCGCGCTGCGAATGTCCCGCGCTCGCGTGTTCTCGGGCATGCCCGGGATCTTTGCGACTGCGCGCTCGCCGAAAAAGGCGTGGCGCAGCGCCTTCGATTCCTGCCCCGCGATCAGCTCGTCGAAGCAGCGGCGCTCGACCTTGACGCCTTCGTCGAACGGCAGCCGCACCGCTGCCTCGACCGCGTCGACGCACCTGACCGGCGCCGGATAACCGCGGTGCGCGCCGGCGATGCGCAAGCGCTCGCGCGCGAAAAAGGCCGGGTCGGCGACATTCGCCGCCATATCGCGCAGCCGCCGCAGCGGCTGCCCTTTCGCGAGCAGGGCTTCGGCGAACAGGATCGCGCCCTCGAGCAGGTCGCCCTCGACGACGGTGTCGACGAGCGCGGTGCCGGCGACGCTCTTCGCTTCGACCGGGTTGCCCGAGACGATCATGCCCAGGGCGCGCTCCGCGCCGAGTGCGCGCGGCAGGCGCTGCGTGCCGCCCGCGCCGGGCAGGATGCCGAGCTTCACCTCGGGAAGCGCGAGCTGCGCGGCCGGCGCGGCGACGCGGTAATGGCAACCCATGGCCAACTCCAGGCCGCCGCCCATGGCAAAGCCGTGGATCGCGGCGATCACCGGCTTGCCGGCGGCTTCGATGAGCGCGATCAGCTCGCGCAGATTGGGCGGGGCGACCGACAGCGGCGAGTTGAATTCGCGGATCTCGGCGCCGGTGCAGAACGCCCGGCCCGCGCCGATCAGCACCACGGCGCGCACCGCCGGATCCGCGAAGGCCTGTTCCAGCCGCTCGAGCAGCGCCACGCGCATCGCGTGCGCCATGGTGTTCATCGGCGGGTTGTTGAAGGTGATCGCGGCGACCGCGCCGCGCACCGCATAGTCGGTGGAAGGCATGAGGATTCCTGCTGCGGATTGTAGATTGACACGCATTTCCGTGCAGAGTAATTTGCGGCGAGGTTCGTCGAATCGGTCATCGAACGCATTCCCGGAGGAGGAAACATGCTGCGCGGCCTGATGATGGACATGCCGCTGCTGGTCTCGTCGCTGATCGCGCACGCCGACCGCAGCCACGGCGATACCGAGATCGTGTCCCGCACCGTCGAGGGACCCATTCATCGCTATACGTACTCGGAAGCGCATCGGCGTTCCAGGCAGCTCGCGCAGGCGCTCGCGCGGCTCGGCGTCAAAGAGGGCGAGCGCGTCGGCACGCTCGCCTGGAACGGCTACCGCCATTTCGAGCTGTACTACGGGGTCTCGGGAATGGGCGCCGTGGTCCATACCGTCAATCCGCGGCTTTTTCCGGAGCAGCTGGTCTTCATCGTCAACGACGCGGAAGACCGCTACGTCTTTTTCGACCTGACGTTCGTGCCCCTGGTGGAGAAGCTCGCCCCGGCGTGCAAGGGCGTGAAGGGCTGGGTGGCGATGACAGCCCGCGCCAACATGCCGCAGCTCAATTTACCGAACCTGCTCTGCTACGAGGAGCTGATCGCGCGCGAGGATGGAAACTACGAGTGGCCGCAATTCGATGAATGGACGGCCGCGGGCCTGTGCTACACCTCCGGCACGACCGGCAACCCGAAGGGCGTGCTCTACGCCAACCGTTCCACTATCCTGCACGCCTATGCCTCGTCGCTCCCCGACGTGATGAATTGCTCGGCGCGCACGGTGGTCCTCCCGGTCGTGCCCATGTTTCACGTCAACGCCTGGGGCATTCCCTATTTCGCGCCGCTGAACGGCGCGAAACTGGTCTTTCCCGGCGCGGGCCTCGACGGCAAGAGCCTGTACGAACTCTTCGAGGCGGAGAAAGTGACCCATTCGGCGGGCGTGCCCACAGTGTGGCTCGCCCTGCTCGCTCACATGAAGGACAACCGACTCAAGTTCAGCACGCTGAAGAACGTCGTGGTCGGCGGCTCGGCCTGCCCGCCGGCGATGATAGACACGTTCCGCGACGAGTACGGCGTGCACTGCAAGCACGCCTGGGGCATGACCGAGATGAGCCCGCTCGGCAGCATGTGCACGCTGAAAGCCAAGCACGAACGGCTTCCCCCGGAGAAGCGCCGCCAGGCCGAACTCAAGCAGGGCCGCACCATCTACGGGGTCGAGATGAAGATCGTGGACGGCGAGGGCGAGGAGCTGCCGCGCGACGGCAAGGCCTTCGGCGATCTGCTGGTGCGCGGGCCCTGGATACTCAAGGAATACTTCAAGGGCGCGGGCGGCAACCCCTTGCGCGACGGCTGGTTTCCGACCGGGGACGTCGCCACGCTGGACCCTGACGGCTACATGCAGATCACCGATCGCTCCAAGGACGTGATCAAATCGGGCGGCGAGTGGATCAGTTCCATAGACCTCGAGAACATCGCCGTGGCGCACCCGGCGATCGCAGAGGCGGCGGTGATCGGCGTTCGCCATCCGAAGTGGGACGAGCGGCCGCTGGTGATCGCGGTGAGAAAAGCCGGCGCGAGCGTGTCCCGGGAAGAGCTGCTCAAGTTCTACGAAGGCAAAGTGGCGAAGTGGTGGACGCCCGACGATGTCGCCTTCGTCGAGCAGCTGCCGCACACCGCGACCGGGAAGCTCCTCAAGACGCAATTGCGGCAGGAGTTCAAGGA
>JBGQFD010000157.1:0-4632 GCA_041496705.1 Gammaproteobacteria bacterium
AGGTCGGCGAACGAAACAAAATTCGTCTTCGATACGATGGCGTACCAAATGCCCAGCGGCCCGTCCGCCTCCTTGTGTCTGGCCGAGAATTCTTTGAGCCGTCTCCGGGTAATGACGTGCACGGATGGACTATATATCGCAATACGAGATATCGCAAGAGCCGCCCGTGTCTTGCACGTTTCACTAGTGCAAAAAACAAAACCCGGCCCTCAATGTCTTCTTCCTCTGCTTTACCTCCGGCGTAACCTTGATCCAAGCTTCGGACGGCTAAAGGTTAGCCTGCGCCGCAACAAGCCCTACGGGCGTGTTGTCGCCTTCATCCTTGCACTTGCCGTTCTTCATCCTCACGTGCACCCGGAGGGGTGTCATCCTTGCCCTTCCCCTCCCTCCCGCCGAGCACGGCGTAGGTGACGACCGGCTCGCCGATGCCTTTGACCGGCACGGCGGGCATCGGCATCAGCTCGAAGCGCGGGTCGAGCTGCTCGCGCACCGATTCGGTGAGCAGGATGTCGCGTCCATGCTCGCGCGTGAGCGTCTGCACGCGCGCGGCGAGGTTCAGCGTGGGGCCGACCACCGTGTACTCGCGCCGGTCGCGGCTGCCGATGAGGCCGGCGAGCCCCGGCCCGCGGTGGATGCCGACACCGATGGCGATGCGCGGCAGTCCCGTGCGCTCGAGTTCGGCGTTGTAGCGCTCGAGCGCGGCACGGATGGCGAGCGCCGCCTGTACCGCGTCGTCGCACTGCCAGGGGTTCGGCTCCAGCGCGCCGAAGAAGATGAGGATGCCGTCGCCGAGGAAGGTGCCGACGCGCCCACGGTGCTCGGCGACGCTGTCGCTGACGAGCTGGAAGTAGCCGTTCAGCACGCCCGCCAGCGTCTTCGGATCGAGCCGCTCGGCGAGCGCCGTGTAGCCCACGAGGTCGGTGAACATGGCGGTGAACACCTTGTGCTCGGCGATGCTTTCCGGCCCGTCGGAAAACAGGCGTTCGACCACGCCGGCAGGCGCGAGCAGCGCGCAGGATTGTTGCAGGCGCTGCAGCTCGACCGCGGACGCCTCGACACTTGCGCGCAGCTTGCGCAGGCGATGCTGCTGCCAGGCGAACAGCCCGGCCGCAGTCACAAGCACGATCAGAAGGAGCGCGTAGGCGTAGCTCACGGCCGGCGCGGGAGCGCCGCGCACATCCGGCACAGGGAATTCGCCAGCGCCACGACACCGAGCGCCTCTACGAACTGCGCCGCCGACAGCCGCTCGCGTAGTTCGCGTGCGCGGCGTTGGATCTGGATCGGCTCGTACCAGATAGTGTCGCGCGCAAAAGCGAGCAGCGCGGTCTCGTCGGCGTCCATGCCCGGGCCACCGAGGTGCGCGAGGATCTGCTCCGCGGCGGCCGGCGCCAGGCCCTCCGCTACAAGGACGCGGGCTACCTCGTCACGGGAGCTCTGGCAGCCGAGACCGTGGCCGATGACCGCGAACATGAGTGCCTTGCAGTGACGGCTCAGGATGGGAGAGGCCCACAGGTCGTCGAGCGCGGAAGCAAGCGCGGGGCCGATGGGCGAGCCCTCGAACTGCAGCAGCAGCCCGGCGAACGGCCCGTCGGGCGGGCGCGCGAACGAAGCCGGCTGCCCGCGCTTGCGCATGCCGCGAATCATGCGCGCGAGCAGGGGGCGGATCAGGCGCATGAACCATCGGTCGGCGAGTTGCTCCCAGGACTGCGGTGGCAGCGCCGGGATGGTGGAAATGCGATTGAAGAATGCTATGGAGGCGACAACGAATGCGATCTCGCGTATCTCCGCGTCGCTGTAGCCGGCCGCCCGCAGCGGCTCGAGGTCCTGAGGCGTCACCAGCGGAGTGGAGCGCGACATGCGGCGCGCAAAGCGCACGGCGGCGGCCGCTTTGGGCTCCAGGTCACCACTGGCGAGGCGCTGCTCGAGCCGCTGCATGCGCTCCTCGCTCATGCCGAGGATGCGCAACTGCATGCGCGTAACCGCGTAACAGTAGCGGCAGGAGTGCTCCTGGCTCACCACCAGCGCAATCAGGTCCACGGTCGGGAAGTCGAGGTGTACCAGCAACTTGTTGTCTATGCCCAGGCGGATTGCCGCCCTGGGCAGCCAGGGACAGCTCAGGAAGTAGCGTATCCAGCCCGGCGCGGCGCCGGTTTCGCGGCGCAACGCCGCCTCGGCCTGCCGGTCGGGCGCCGGCTCGAGCAGGCATTGGTCCCAGGACACGTCGAGTAGCGGGCTCGCCATCGCGTCACTTTACCGCCCGTTGCGGCTCTTTCCCAGCACCGCAGCAGCCAAACATCCAATCATTCCTGTTCTGCGGGAAGCACAGCGGGTCAGCGGAACACCAGTACGGGAATCCCGGCCCGCGCGAGCACCTTCTGCGTCTGGCTGCCAAGCAGGACCGCTTTCAGTCCCCTCCGCCCGTGCGAGGCCATGACAATCAGGTCGCAATGGCGCTTCCTGGCAGTGGCCAGGATGGCGTCGGCCGGGAAGTCGCTGGTCGCGTGCACGGATTGGCAACGCACGCCGGCGGCCTTCGCCGCCCGCTCGATCACGCCCAGGTACTTGAGCGCGGCGTTCTCGATCAACTCGGCATGCTCGTCCGGGGCCAGGTACTTTACCGGCAGGAAGTCCTTGTAAACGATCGGCGTTGGCGGGGGCACTGCAACGAACGCAGTGACGCGCGCGCCCAGCGACCTGGCGAGCGCCACCCCGGCTTTGGCTGCCCGCTCCGACAGCCTGGAACCGTCCATCGGAATCAGGATGTGCTTGATCATGTCGTCCTCCGAAATCGAAAACCTAGTGCAGGTACGGGAGCACCCAGATCAGCATGCCGAGCAAGTAGCATACGCCCGCCGCGACCAGCGTGAACGGCACGCTCCAGGACAGGAACTCGCGCAGCGAGACCGTGCGCCCTTCCTCGCGCTCGCAAATATTGAGTGCGGCGAAAAGTGCGGGCGCGCCGGCAACGGTCAGGTTGCTTCCCAGGGTTCCGGACCACAGCAGCATCCACCACAGCGGCCAGGGTGGCACGCCCTCGCTCTGCAGGTCCCGGATCGTGTAGAGGAACGTAAGGATGTACGCGTCGTGCTCGACGATTCCAACGATTGGAACCGTGACCCAATAGAGCAGCGTGGCGCCCAGCGCGAAGTTCTCCGCGAACACCGGCCGTATCTGGTGCGCAAGCGCTTCGATCAGCTTCATCTTCTCCAGCCCGCCGACCAGCGCGAACAACGCGATGTAGAAAAAGATCGCTCGCCAGTCGAGCTCGCCGAGGATTTTCTCGAAGTCCGGCGCCTTCACGCGCTCGCCCAGCAACTCGAGCACCAGCACCAGCGTGACGGCGCCGGTCAGCGCGATGAAGCCGAGCTTCACGCCCAGCATTTCCCGGGACGCCATTGCCAGCACCGTCAGCAGGAACCAGCCGACCACCACGCAGGCGAACAGCCGGTTTGGAATGTGCGTCTCGATGCCGAGGCTTCCGATATCGACCGCACGCCGGCCGTGGGCCCTGAAGCCGTAGGCGTACATCGCCGCGAGCGTTACGACGAAAGTCACCATCAGGATCGGCAACGACGAAGGCCGCCCCTGGCTCCAGATGAACTCCATGAACTCGGCACCGGAGATGCTGTGCAGCATCTGCGGCGGAAGGTCCCCCAGCAGCAGGGCAGAACCCATGAAGTTGGCCGAGAAACCGATCATCAGCACCAGTGGCGTGATCGGCAATCTGAGCGCGCGCGCCAGGGGCAGGGCCACCGGCGCCATCATCAGGATGACCACCACGTTGTCCACGAACATCGAGATCACGCCCGCCAGCATCGACAGGATCATCACCAGCAGGCCCGGGCGCCCGCCCGACAGCCGCAGCGCCTGCACCGACAGCCAGCTCGGCACGCCGGTCTTGCCAAAGTAACCGGCGATCACCCAGATGCCGATGAGAATAGCCATCACGTTCCAGTCGACGAGCTGAAACGCTTCGACCTCGGTCATCACGCCGACCCAGACCATGACGGCGACACCGATCAGGGCTGCGACCGTGCCGTCGACGACGTTGCTTATGACGGCAAGGATCGACAACACGAAGATCGCCAGCGCCACCCACGCCATCATCTCCATCGACTGTCCCCTCCGCCCTTTGAGCCTTGCATGAATGTCTGCAGCAGACCGCACCACGACCGGTCCTTCAATCAACCCCGCCTCGTGAGGGGAGGGAAAGTTCCCCTCACGTCAAGGAAGGGTGCCGGCCGGTTCGTGCGACTACTTGATCAGCACTACGGGCACGCGGGCAAGGTGCACCACCTTCAGCGTGGTCGAGCCGACCAGCAGTTCGGCAAATGCGCCGCGTCCGTGTGTGCCCATCACGATGTGGTCGCAATGACCGCGGAAAAGGTTCGGAAACTTCAGTCTCGACCCGGACCACGTCAGGTGCCGGAAGCTTCAAGTTTTTCTCGCGGGTGGCGATGGCGGCAAACCGGGAGAGCAGTCCATTCGTCCCTCATCCTTGCCTTCGTCGTTCCCGTCGCAGGGTTCTGACTCGGCCCTGTCTTTCCTTAGTGCTTTTCTCCCCAGACCTCGGAGATGCGTGCATCGCGGCGACAGCCCGTCCGATAGTACTTGTAGCGAATTGGATTTTTG
>JBGQFD010000158.1:0-4534 GCA_041496705.1 Gammaproteobacteria bacterium
CCAATCCGGACGCCGGAACCTATCTGCAGCTGGTGGAAGCAGCCGAGAGCTGCCAAGTTTCCATCATCCATCCGGGCAAGCCGCGCAACCCGAACGAACCGGGGCTGGAAGAATTGCTGAAGCGGGCCGAACCTTTTCTGTAATCCCGGAAAAGTTCAGGGCTCAAGCCGGATCACGCATAGGGGCCGCTGCCGGGCGTCATCGCAGCGTCGCGTTGATCTGTTCCAATACGGCCTCCCCGGGACAAAGCTCCTTCTCTCCGAGCGTGTTGAACGGCGTGTCCACGGTATTGAGGTGGGCGTGGAGGTCTTCGGGGTTGGAATCGAGGTAGAGCAATCCGGTGACGACTTCGCCTTTCGCCGCGTGCTGGGCGACGTATTCCAGCGCCTTGACCCGGTCGATCGGGTCGTACTCGGGATGGATCTTGCGCAGCTTGATGATAGAGCCGTCGTGCTGCGGCACGCTGATGACCTCCCCCTCTGCGTAATCCACGGTGATCGCTTCGCGCGCCGGCCAGAAGTCCAGGCGATTCACCGCCTCGTTGTGCTCGCGCACGTATTCGTACGACTTGGTCGAGCCCGCGTGGTTGTTGAACGCGACGCACGGGCTGATAACGTCGATAAAGGCCGCGCCCTGGTGGGCGATCGCCGCCTTGACGAGCGGAACGAGCTGCTTCTTGTCCCCGGAAAAACTCCGGGCGACGAAAGACGCCCCCATGATCAAGGCGAGCGACACGGTGTCCACCGGCTCCTCGGCGTTCACCTGGCCGCGCTTCGCCTTGGAGCCCTTGTCCGCCGTTGCGGAAAACTGGCCTTTCGTCAGCCCGTACACGCCGTTGTTCTCCAGGATGTAGGTCATGTTCACCCCGCGGCGCATCACGTGGGCGAACTGCCCGAGGCCGATGGAGGCCGAGTCTCCGTCACCCGAGACGCCGAGATAGATCAGCTCGCGGTTGGCAAGGTTCGCGCCGGTCAGGACCGAGGGCATGCGACCGTGCACCGTGTTGAAGCCGTGCGAGTTGCCGAGGAAGTAGTCCGGGGTCTTCGACGAGCAGCCGATGCCCGAGAGCTTGGCAACCCTGTGCGGCAGGATGTCGAGCTCGAAGAACGCCTGGATCAGCGCGGCCGAGATCGAATCGTGGCCGCAGCCGGCGCACAGGGTCGAGACCTTGCCCTCGTAGTCGCGGCGGGTGAACCCGGCCTTGTTCTTGGGGAGAGTCGGGTGATGCAGCGTCGGCTTCGCTAGATAAGTCATGCAGCCTTGTCTTTCTTCAATGGACGCACGTTCAGCGCCGCCACCACCTCGGCGATTTCCTTGGTGATGAAGCGAGCGGTGATCGGAGTGCCGTCGTAGTGCAGGACCGAAATGAGGCTCGCCGGGTTGATGCCGGCGTCGTTCACGAGGAGGGTCTTCAGCTGCGCGTCGCGGTTCTGTTCTATCACGAACACCTTGGAATGCGAGGCGACGAAATCGAAAATCTCGTCCTGGAACGGGAACGAGCGCACGCGCACCGCATTCACGTAGATCCCCTGCCGCGAGAGCGCGTCGAGCGCCTCGGCCATCGCGGGGCTGGTCGAGCCGTAGTAGATCGCCCCAAACCGCGCCGGTTCCTTCGAGGCGGAGAGGAGCGGCTTGGGGACCAGCTTCTTGGCCGTCTCGAACTTCGTGAGGAGGCGCTGCATGTTGGCCTGGTAGTCCGGGCCCAGCTCCGAGTAGATCGCGTAGGCATTCTTGCTGGTGCCGCGGGTGAAGTAGCCGCCCTTCGACGGATGCGTGCCGGGATAGGTGCGGAAGGGAACGCCGTCGCCGTCCACGTCCAGATAGCGCCCGAACTCCGTGCCCGCGTCGAGCATCTCGGCGGTCATCACCTTGCCGCGGTCGTAGGCGCGGCTGTCGTTCCACTTGAACGGCGCGCACAAGCGCTGGTTCATGCCGATGTCGAGGTCGGTCATCACGAACACCGGCGTCTGCAGGCGCTCGGCCAGGTCCAGGGCCTGCGCCGACATCTCGAAACACTCGGCCGGGTCCTCGGGGAAGAGCAGCACGTGCTTGGTGTCGCCGTGGCTCGCGTAGGCGCAGGTGAGAACGTCCGACTGCTGCGTGCGCGTCGGCATGCCGGTCGAGGGCCCGCCGCGCTGCACGTCGATGATGACCAGCGGAATCTCGGCGAAGTACGCAAGGCCGATGAACTCCTGCATCAGCGAAATCCCGGGACCCGAGGTCGCGGTGAAGGCGCGCGCGCCGTTCCACCCTGCCCCGACGGCGATGCCGACGGAGGCCAACTCGTCCTCGCCCTGCACGATGGCGTACTTGTTCTTGCCGCTGTCCTTGTCGACGCGCAGCTTGGCGCAGTATTTCTGGAAAGCCTCGGCGAGCGACGAGGACGGCGTGATCGGGTACCAGGCGCAAACGGTGGCGCCGCCGTAGATGCAGCCGAGCGCCGCGGCGGCGTTGCCGTCGACGAAGATCTTGTCGCCGACGTTGTCGGCCTTCTTCACGCGGATGCCCAGAGGGCACTCGAGGTGCTCGAGGGCGTAGGTCCGGCCCAGCTGCAGCGCGCGCAGGTTGGGTTTCAGCAGCGCTTCCTTGCCGCGATACTGCTCGCCGATCAGCTCCGCGATGGCACCGGCGTCCATGTCGAGCAGCGCCGAGAGCGCGCCGACGTAGATGATGTTCTTGAAGAGCTGCCGCTGGCGCGGGTCGGTGTAGGCCTGGTTGCAGATCTCGGTGAGCGGCAGGCCGATGACGTTGATGTCGTCGCGGAACTTCGACTTGAGCAGGGGCTTGGTATTGTCGTAGAACAAATAGCCGCCGGTGTCGACTTCCTTCACGTCCTGGTCCCAGGTCTGCGGGTTCATCGCCACCATGAGGTCGACGCCGCCGCGCCGGCCGAGCCACCCGGATTCGGAGACGCGTACCTCGTACCAGGTCGGCAGGCCCTGGATGTTCGACGGGAAGATGTTGCGCGGACTCACCGGCACGCCCATCCGCAGGATAGCCTTGGCGAAGAGCTCGTTGGCGGAGGCCGAGCCCGAGCCGTTGACGTTGGCGAACTTGACGACGAAGGCATTGACCGATTCGATGCGCTTGGGCATGGGACTACGCCGCCTTCTTCTGCGGGGTGCGGCACGCGGGGCCGGCGTGTGTCAGATCGAGGAGGAACTTCTGCATGTCCCAGGCCCCGGTCGGGCAGCGCTCGGCGCACAGGCCGCAGTGCAGGCAGACGTCCTCGTCCTTGACCATCACCCTGCCCGTCTTCAGGCTGCCCGAGATGTAGAGGTCCTGGCCCGGGTTCTTCGCCGGCGCGTTGAGCCGCCCGCGCAGGTCGGCTTCGTCGCCGTTCTGCGTGAAGCTGAT
The DNA here is from genome assembly GCA_041496705.1 of Gammaproteobacteria bacterium. Taxonomy (GTDB): domain Bacteria; phylum Pseudomonadota; class Gammaproteobacteria; order Burkholderiales; family SG8-39; genus VBDM01. The sequence continues at coordinate 3,358 of JBGQFD010000158.1, forward strand.
GCAGTCCATCGGGCAGATGTCGACGCAGGCGTCGCACTCTATGCACAGCCGGTCGGCGAACACCGTCTGCACGTCGCAGTTCAAGCACCTCTGCGCTTCCTTGAACCCGGTGGCCCGGTCGAAGCCGAGCTCCACTTCCACCTTGATGTTCTTCAGGGTGATCTTCTTGTCGGCCCAGGGAACCTTGTAGCGCTCCTCGGGGGAGATCTGGTTGTCGTAGCTCCACTCGTGGATGCCCATCTTCTGGCTCATGAGATTCACGATGGGCGAAGGGCGCTCCTTCAGGTCCTCGCCGTTGCAGAGCTTGTCGATCGAGATCGCCGCGTCGTGGCCGTGCGCCACCGCCCAGATGATGTTCTTCGGCCCGAAGGCGGAGTCGCCGCCGAAGAAGATCTTCGGATGGCTGGACTGCATGGTCACCTTGTCGACCACGGGCATGCCCGACTTGTCGAATTCGATGCCGGCGTCGCGCTCGATCCACGGGAAGGCGTTCTCCTGCCCCACGGCGACGAGCACGTCGTCGCATTCGAAGCGCTGGTCGGGCTCGCCGGTGGGCACGAGGCTGCGCTTGCCTTTCGCGTCGAAGACGGCCTTCACTTTCTCGAAGCTCATGCCCGACAGGTTTCCGTTCTTGTGCTCGAAGGCCCTGGGGACGAGGTAGTTGAGGATGGGAATGCCTTCGTGCTGCGCGTCTTCCTTTTCCCAGGGAGACGCTTTCATTTCTTCGAACCCGGAGCGCACGATGACTTTCACGTCCTCGCCGCCCAGCCTCTTGGCCGAGCGGCAGCAGTCCATCGCGGTGTTGCCGCCACCGAGCACGATGACACGCTTGCCGATCTTGTCGGTATGGCCGAAGGAAACCGAGGACAGCCAGTCGATGCCGATGTGGATGTGTTTCGCTGCTTCCTTGCGGCCGGGAACGTCGAGATCGCGGCCGCGCGGCGCGCCCGAACCGACGAAGATCGCGTCGTAGCTCTGCTCGAGCAATCCCTTCAGACTGCCGATGCGCACGCCGCCTTTGAACTCGACGCCGAGGTCGAGGACGTAGCCGACTTCCTCGTCGATCACCTCCATCGGCAGCCGGAAGCGCGGGATCTGCGACCAGATCATGCCGCCGGCACGCGCATCCTGGTCGAACACGGTGACCTGGTAACCGTTCGGGGCGAGGTCGCGCGCG
>JBGQFD010000159.1:0-4187 GCA_041496705.1 Gammaproteobacteria bacterium
GCCCCCGTACTTGCGCGTGGTCGAGGCATCGGCCTGCATGAACTCCTGGAACAGCCGGCCCACCTGCTCCGGCGTCATGCCAATGCCGGTGTCCGCGACCGCCACTGTGATCCACTCCCGTCCGACTTCCGCCTTGCGCCGCACCCCGATCGTGACCTTGCCGCGCTCGGTGAACTTGTTGGCGTTACTGATGAGGTTGAGCAGCGCCTGGCGCACGCGCGTCTGGTCGGCGTGAATCATCCCGACGTCGGCGGGACAGTCCGCCGTCACCCGGTTGCCGTTCTTGGCCGCCAGAGGTTGTATGGTTTTCACCACATCCTCGATCAACGGCGCCATGGGGAAGGACTCGAGATGAAGATCCATCTTGCCGGCCTCGATCTTGGAGAGGTCGAGAATGTCGTTGATCAGCGCGAGCAGGTGGCGGCCGGCGCGGAGCACGCGGTCCAGCGGCTCGACCTCGTCGTCCCGCTTGAGGTCACGAGCGTCCTCCAGGAGCATCTCGGTCACCCCGATGATGGCGTTCAATGGCGTGCGCAGCTCGTGCGACATGTTCGCAAGGAACTGGGACTTGTGCTGGCTCGCAGCCTCGATCTCGCGGCTCTTCGCATCGATCTCCTGGAATAACCGCGCGTTCTCGATGGCAAGTACCGACTGGGCAGCGAAGGTTTGCAGCAGCTCGACGATGGACGCCGAAAACTCGCCCGGCTCGCGCCGGCGCACCACCAACCCGCCGATCACTCGGTCCTCGCGCAACAGTGGGACGGCCATACGCGCCCGGAAGCCACCGTGCTCAAGGATATTGCGCATCTGGTCGGTCGGTGCGTCCGCGAGGTCGGAAGTCTGCACCACGCTCCGGCGTACGGCTGCCTGGCCCACAGTCCCCTCTCCCAGTCGCAGGTGCGCCGCCCGGATTGCCTCGATCATGTCCTCGCTCATTCCATAGTTCGCCCGCGGGATGAACACTTCAGCCGCCTCGTCGAACTCGTAAATCGTGCCGGCGTCAGCGCCGGAGAGCCGGACGGCATGGGTCACAATCGTCTCGAGCACCGTTTGCAGGTCCAGAGTCGAGCTCACCGCCTGCCCGACCGCGCCCAGTGCCTTGAGCTCCGCTACTGATCGTGCCAGTTCTTGAGTCCGCGCCTCGACCTTCTGCTCGAGGTTGCGGTGTGAATCCTGCAGCCGGGCGGCGGCACTGTTGAACTCGTTGGCGAGCGCTTCCAGCTCGTCGCCCGTCTGGATGTCGATGCGGTGGTCGAGCTCGCCCCTGCCGACCCGCGCGGCACCCGCCTGGAGCAGGCGGATGGGCGCGACCATACGACCTGCGAGGACAACGCTCGCCAGCACCGAGAGCACGAGCCCCACGGCCAGGATGACTACGCCCCAGAGGATCGCGACCTGGAGCGGCGCATATACCTCGGCGATCGGCTGCTCCACGAACACAAACCATCCGAGCGAGGCGACGGCAGCGTTCGTGACAAGCCCCTGCTTGCCGTCAAGGCCAGCAGTAACCATGGCCAACGCCTCTTCCGACGACGATGCCGAGTGTGCTTCCCGCGCCGCCTTCACATGCGCGAGCGCCGAGAGATCCCGCATCTGAAGCACGAGGCTTACGTCCGGATGCGCGATGAGGAGCCCGCGCGAGTCAACGACGTACGCGTAACCCAACCGGCCGATCCGGATCTGGGAAACCACATCCCAGATGGCCCTCAGGGCGACCTCGGCGACGGTGACTTCCATCGGAACACGGCCCGAGGGCACGCCGATGGTCATGTAGGGCTCGGAATCGTTCTGGAAGCGCACCGCGCTGAAGTAGGTCTTGCCCGACCTCGCACCCAGGAATGCGGGAGTTCCGGAAAAGTCCTCGCCGCTACCGATTGCATCCAGCGCGAGCCTTGACACCCGGAGTTGCTCCTTGCCCGATGTGTCGAGGTGTCTCACTTCCATGACCGCCGGGACGTTCCTGAGGAGCTGCAAAAAGTCGATTTCGCGTTGTTCGGCAAGAGCCGCCGCCAGCGTTTTCGGGATCGCGACACTCTGCGTTCCCGGCGACGCCAAAGTCAGGCCCCCAGTGACCGCGTGGGTGGTGCCCCGCACGTGGCGCTCGATCTCCTTGACGAACTGCTCGATGCGCTCGGCCGCCGCCAACGCTTTTTCCCGCTGGATGCTGATGACCGCGTGTTTGGTGTCCTGGTAGGCGAGGTACAGCTCGACGAGGCCGCTCGCCGTGAGCATGCCGCCGACGAGGGCGACAAGAACGATGACGTACTTCCGAAAAAGTCCCCCCTGCGGGCGCGTGTCGCTCATCACCATATGCTGTCCGCGCGCAGCAGGACCTTTCGCGGCATCGTGAGGCCGAGAAGGCTTGCAGTCTTGAGGTTGACGGTGAGATAAAATCGGTCGGCGCTTTCCACTGGCAGATCCGCCGGCTGCGTTCCCCGCAGGATTTTCGCGACGAGCCGCGCCGCTTGCACTCCTTGTGCGTAATAGTCAGGCCCGTACGACGCCAGGCCTCCGTGTTCAATCCAGAGCGATGACGGGAACACCGCCGGGACACGCGACGCGAGCGACTTCTGGAGGATCGAGGCGTTGATGTCGAAACCCTCCTGGTCCGGGGCGAGGAGAGCGTCTCCCGTTTGGAGTGTCTTGAGCACAGCCGTAACATGCGGGGCGTCTGCAACGCCGACGGGCACCAACTCGATGCCAAAACGCAACGCTGCAAGGAGCACCATCGCCAGCGCTGCCGAGCCCGTGGGGTCGGTCGCGTCGTGGATATACCACACGCGCTTGACCGCCGGGAAGAGTGTCTTCAAGACCTCCAGGCGCTTCGGCATCATTTCGGGCGTCAGACTTGAAATTCCAGTGACGTTACCTCCCGGACGCACGAGCTGCGTGACAACACCTGCCGTGATCGGGTCGCCGACGAGGGTGAATACGATAGGCAGCTTCTGGGTCGCCGCCTTCGCTGCCAGTGTCGCGGATTCTTTGCTGGTGAAAAGGAGGTCAACGCCGGCTTTCACCAGCGCCTCGGCCTCGGCCGGCATTGCTTTCGGATCCCCCTTCGTGAAGCGGATGTCGAACGTGACGTCGCGGCCTTCCTGGAAGCCCAGTTCGCGCAGCCCGGTCCGGAGTCCTTCGAACGTCGGGTGATTCGCGGCCCACGCTTCGTTGAGGACGCCGATGCGGTACGGCTTCGCGGATTCCGCCGCCGCAGCCGGAAACGAAAACGCAACGGCCGCGAGGAACGCGGCAAGGCCCCGCAACCAGCTGCCGCGCGCGGGGCACATCAGCGCTTGCTCCACGGCGGCGTCGGGAAGCGCGGCCGGTCTGCGGCGAGGTCCTCCGGCCAGACAATCGCCTTTTTGCCGTCCTGCCACTGGAACAGCACCATCCTATGAGCCGTCTGAAATCCGCCCTCGTCTACCTTGAACGCACCGTAAGCGGTGTGGGTATCCAGCTTCAGAATGGCGTCCCGGATCCGCCCGCCGTCCAATGAGCCCACCCGATTGACAGCCTCCACGAAAATCTGGCACGCGCCGTATCCTGCAACCGTCTGGTAGGAAAATCCAGCACCCGGAAACTCCTTGTTATGGGCCTCAACGAACTCCGCGGCGCCCGGGTACTGGCGCGCGATGGGAATCAGGCCGCCGGCGCGAAGTGTTACCAGCTCTGGCAGCCACTGTGATCCGCCGTAGACGAATTCGGCATCACGCCCCAGGATCTCGTGGAACTTGGGCAGATCACCACCTACGGTCACGCCGAACAGCTTGGGGTTGATATCGAGCGCCTTGAGCCCGCGCGTAATGGCGACGGCGTCATCGAAGTATGTCGCCGCTGCAACGACATCCGGTTTCGCCGCGGCGACTTTGCGCAAGAGCGGGGCGAAGTCGGTGGTCCCCTTCGGATAGGCTTCAGCGAGGACTACCTGGAGCCCCTTGGACTTCGCCAGCTCCACGGTCCCCTGAGCAGTCGCCTTGGGAAACAGCGTATCCTCGTTGAGCACCGCGACGGTCTTGAGTCCCTGTTTCGCCGCAATATCGATCAGCCCTTCGAGGTACACCTCGGCCGCCGAATGCACCATGAACACGTACTTGCGGCCCTTTCTGAAGATCGAAGTAGTGGCGGCATTGGCGGCGATCATGGGCATTCGGTACTTCTCGCTTACATTCGCCACCGCCTCGCTGAGCGGC
>JBGQFD010000160.1:0-4147 GCA_041496705.1 Gammaproteobacteria bacterium
CCAGATCGAAGAAGAGTTCGATCGAGGAAACGCCTACGGGGTTTTCGTGCGTGGGGGCAGTGATAGTCACTTGTGGCATGCACCGCGCCTCGAGGGGACAGTGAGAGTATTTCGGTTCATGCTCCAATGCCATGCTTATGGAGCAGACGTTCTAGACGCACCAAGCGGTAATCATGTTGGCAAAATATCGATACGAACATTGCTCGGTCTGCTTCGCCTCCCAACCTGACGTTCGGTATTGGCACGCGCGCCCCTGGAACTGCATCAAGCGTCGCGAACCATTCTGATTCAGCAACACTTACGGATCTTAGGGCTTCTATAACCTCATTCATCCATCCGGTTACTCTCCTAACCCAAGCATCAAGATCGGAAGTAAAAAGTAGGCTGTTGGCATCGTTTCTTATCACTACGCCTTCGCCTCTCAACTGCGTCAGACGAAGAATTGCGGCGTCCTTATTGCTCTTGTTGCTCTCGAACAACGTTCTGTTGAAGGCGGTTGCAAATTCTGCCTCAAACTTTCTATTAACCGGGGTGAAAAACTCAAATCTCACATCAACAATATCTGTCTTGCTTTCATCAAACTTGATCTCCGCGCCCGAAGTAGTAATTTGCACCACCTCTGTCGCGGCAGAAAGAGAATGGGCCGTCACGTTTTTCGGGTCTAGGTCCGCTCCAAAAGTGACACTCAATGAACCTGATCCAGTATCCGAAATGGAACTAATGTTGAAGCCGTTCAATAGTTCCATCTTTCTCGGATCGATTTTCACTGCCGCTATTATGTCTACCGATGGTGCAACGATAACCTGCTCTTTATCGGTAGCTCCCTGGAGTGGTTTGAGAGCGCCTTGAACTATATTGATAGTCCTGTTATCTACATACGTGTAATGAATAGAGGAGTTTTCAGAGGCGGTTAGAACTGGGCCACCCGCTGGCTGATACATAGCTGGATTCTTCTTCGATTGGAGAGACCACCAAAGATGGTAAAGATAGAACGCCAGAACAACCACCACCAAAGAAGGGCCAAACTCGACGATGAGCTTGTACACTTCCGACACAGTTGGGCTAGTTATTCCGAGCCATCTACCAAGTTGCTCATCACCCCAGCCTAGTGCGGCATTCCAGACGAGTTGGGAAGGCACCCATACAAGGCAGACAAATCCGACTCTTTTGAGGATAGTGGACATAGCGGGGTAGGATTGTGCCCTGCGTCAGGCGTAGAGATTCAACAACCCATCCAACCCAACATAGTCGAAGCAATAGGTCGCCTTTTCACGCACCACCGGCTTCGCGTGATACGCAATAGAAACCCCCGCCTCCGCCATCATCGCCAGATCATTCGCCCCGTCCCCGATGGCGATGACCCGGTAAGGCGATAGTTGCAGCCCGTCGCGCAGGTCGCGCAGTTTCGCGGCCTTGGCCTGCGCGTCGACGATGCGCCCCAGCACTTTGCCGGTGAGCTTGCCGTTCTTGATTTCTAACGTGTTCGACAGGGTGTAGTCGAGCGCAAGGCGTTGCTTCAGGCGCTCGGTGAAGAAGGTGAAGCCGCTCGAGACGAGGAGCGTCCTGACCCCGGCCGCACGCAGTCCCTCGAGCATGCGCTCGGCGCCGGGCGACAGCTGCAGCCGCTCGTTGTAGACGCGCTCGAGCGCCGATTCGGACAAGCCTTCGAGCAGCGCAAGGCGCCGGCGCAGGCTTTCGTGGTATTCGATCTCCCCACGCATGGCGCTCGCGGTGATCGCCGCGACCTGCGGTTTGATGCCCTGCAGGTCGGCGATTTCGTCGATGCACTCGATGGTGATGAGGGTGGAGTCCATGTCCATCGCCAGAAGGCGGAAGTCGGAGAGCTTGCGCGGATGCGGGATGAAGGCGAAGTCGAGCTTCGCCTTGGCGCAGTATTCGGCGACGCCATCAAGAGTCTGGTAGTCGTGCAGGCGAAAGGCGTTGTTGCCGATGCCTTCGATGCGGGAGGCGCCCGAGAGCTTGGCGATTGCCTTCAGGTCGGGGGTTTCGACTTCCTCACCCTGGATGACGAGGTAGCTCATGAGTCGCGTGAATGGTATCAGGCCCGGCTTGCCCGATGCGCCGTCGAGCGAGTACTCTGCGCGCAGGGACCCATAACAAGGAGGAAGGCCCATGAGCACGCTCGGTTTTGTCGTGATTGTGATCCTCTACGCGACGATCGGACTGATGGGGGCGGCGGGCGCGGTCTTCCTGGTGCGGAAATTTCTCGGCCCCAAGGGAGAGCAGGTCTTCTACGGGCTGTTTCTCATCATGATCGCCGCGTTCTACCTGGCTTTCGCGGCGTACTTCGGTGCCGCCACGGCATGGCGGGTGGAGGTATCCGCCGTCGTCGTGTTCGCCGCGATCGGCCTGTTCGGCACGCGCCTGCCGATCGCCCTGATCGTCGGCTATCCCCTGCACGGCCTGTGGGACCTGCTGCACGAGTTCCAGGCGCACGGCGCCTTCTCCGGCTTCGAGCCGGACCAGCTGACCGCGATCCCGCTCGCCTACGGGATCTTTTGCGCGGTCTTCGACTTCTGCATCGCGGCTTATTTCCATACGCGGCGCGGCGAGTGGGATGCCGCGTGGAGAACAGCCCCGGCCTGATTATGCGGCCGGCTGGAGCGCTGCCGGTGCGAGCGCTTCCAGCACCTGCCGGACGGCAAGTGCGCGCTCGGGGAGTTCACTGGTCACGCGCTCGACGCGCAGCTTGGTCGGCGCGGTGAGCTTCCAGCGGTTTTTCTGGACGAGCTTCAGCACGGCGGCCGGGTCGAGCGGGGGATGCGGCACGAATTGCAGCTGGATGAATTCCGAAGCGGCGTCGACCCGCGCCACGCCGAGCGCCCGCCCCAGGATGCGCAGCCGGTGGCTCTCGATCAGCGCGCGCGCCGCGCCCGGCAAATCGCCGAAGCGGTCCACCAGCTCCTCCTGCATCGCCTCGACGCGCTCGAGGCTCTCGCAATTGGCGAAGCGCTTGTACAAGACCAGGCGCTCGTGCACGTCGGCGCAGTAGCTCGCCGGCAGGAGCGCCGGGAAATGCAGGTTGACCTCGGTGATGACCTCGAAAGGCTGCGACAGGTCCGGCTCGCGGCCGGCCTTTAAAGAGCGCACCGCGTGGTCGAGCATATCGGCATACAAATTGAAGCCGACTTCCTGCATCTCGCCCGACTGCGATTCGCCCAGCACTTCGCCGGCGCCGCGGATCTCGAGGTCGTGCATGGCGAGGTAAAAGCCCGAGCCCAACTCCTCCATCATCTGGATCGCCTCGAGCCGTTTCTTCGCGGCGGCGGAGAGGGCTTCGTCCCCAGGGGTGAGCAGGTAGGCGTAGGCCTGGTGGTGCGAGCGCCCGACGCGGCCGCGCAGCTGGTGCAGCTGCGCCAGGCCGAATTTGTCCGCGCGGTTGATCAGGATGGTGTTGGCGGTCGGGATGTCGATGCCGGTCTCGATGATGGTGGAGCAGAGCAGCAGGTTGTGCCGCTGCTGCAGGAACTCGCGCATCACGCGCTCCAGGTCGCGCTCGCGCATCTGGCCGTGGGCCACCGCGACCCGCGCTTCCGGCAGCAGCTTTTCGAGTTTTTCGCGCATCACCTCGATCGAGGCGACGTCGTTGTGCAGGAAGAATATCTGGCCGCCGCGCTTCAATTCCCGCAGCGCCGCCTCGCGGATGATGCCCGAAGAATACGGAGTGACGAAGGTGCGGATCGCAAGGCGCCGCTCGGGCGCTGTCGCGATCACCGAGAGATCGCGCAGGCCTTCGAGCGACATTGCCAGCGTCCTTGGGATCGGCGTCGCGGTGAGCGTGAGCACGTCCACCTCGGCCCGGAGCGCTTTCAGGGCCTCCTTCTGGCGCACGCCGAAGCGGTGCTCCTCATCCACGATCACCAGGCCCAGGCGCTTGAACTTGACGTCCTTCTGCAGGACCTTGTGCGTGCCGATGACGAGATCGATGTCGCCCGAGGCGATGCCTTCGAGCGCCGCCGTGGTTTCTCGCCCGGTGCGGAAGCGCGAGAGCTCCGTGAGCTTGATCGGCCAATCGGCAAAGCGGTCGCTGAAGGTATGGAAATGCTGCTCGGCCAAGAGCGTCGTGGGCGTGAGCACCGCGACCTGCATGCCGTCGGCGACGGCGACAAAGGCCGCGCGCAGCGCA
>JBGQFD010000161.1:0-4137 GCA_041496705.1 Gammaproteobacteria bacterium
CTGCACGCGGATTGGCGGACCATTCCATAGATGGGAATGCCGCCTTGGAAGGGGATAGTAGTCATGGATGCGAAACTGACCTTGGAGGATTTCGATTGGCTACGGGAGATCAAGGCAGGCACCGGTGGGACACGGAATCCCCCGCCCATCCCGATGAATATTGCTAGTAAACTTGGCGCGTTCGGCTTCGTAAAATCGAATGGTCTCGGCGGCTTTACTATTACAGATGACGGACGCGGAGCATTGTTGGAACAAGACATGCGCGACGCCGAAGACCGCTGACGGCACCGCCGAGCCGGCAGGATCCAGCGCTTCAAGTTGCGCGCTTAAATCAAGGGGGAGGCGACCATGCGGCGTATTCTCGGACCGATCTCTATGGTGCTCGCGGCGATCGCCAGCTCGGCGGCGATCGCGCAGGCTTACCCTGCCAAGCCCGTCAGGCTGATCGTGCCGTTTCCGCCCGGCGGCAATACCGACATCCTTGGCCGCGTGATGGCGCAGAAGCTCGCCGACGCCTTCGGCCACCAGTTTTTCGTGGAGAACCGGGCTGGCGGCAGCGGCATCATCGGCGCCGAGGCGGCGGCCAATTCGCCGCCCGACGGCCACACCGTCTTTTTAGGCACCACCGGTGCGCTCTCCAGCGCGCCGGCTCTGCAGCCGAAGCTTGCGTACGACCCCGTCAAGTCGTTCGCCCCGATCAGCGTGCTGGCGAGCGCGCCGGTCGTGGTCATGGTGAACAGCTCGATGCCGGTGAACTCGCTCAAGGACTTCATCGAGTACGCCAAGGCGAGACCCGGCAAGCTGACCTATGGATCGGCCGGAGTGGGGCACTTCCTGCATGTCGCCGGAGAGGCATTCAACGCCGCCGCCGGCGTGCAGCTGTTTCACGTCCCGTACAAGGGGGTGAATCAGGCGCTGGTGGACATGCTGGCCGGGCGCCTCGACGTGATGATCGACACGATCGTGATTTACGCGCCGTATGTGCAGAGCGGAAAGCTCAAGGCTCTGGCGGTCGGGCAAACCAGGCGGCTTTCGCGCATGCCCGACCTGCCGACGACTGCAGAAGCGGGCCTGCCCGGCTACGAGTTCGCTTCCTATTTCGGGCTGCTCGCCCCGGCGGGAACTCCCGCCGACATCGTGCGGCGCCTGAACGCGGAGGTGGTGAAAGCCCTCGGCACGCCCGACCTGATCGAATCGCTCGGCAAGATGGGTCTCGAGCCATACCCGACCACGCCCGAGCAATATGCGGCGCTGATCGCGGAAGACGGCGCGAAGTGGAAGCGATTGGTGAGCCAGGTCGGAATCAGGCTCGAGTAGGGGTCTTATCGCGCTTTGCTGGAAGGCTGGAGGAGACCTTCACAGTGAATCGGCTCAAGCTCATGCCGGCGCTACCGGCGGGGCATAATAGGGACGCTGCCGATGACGCCGGCCGGCCGCACCGCGAGAGGAGCGCGATGTCGGAAATCGTTCTCGAAAAGGTCTCGAAGCGCTTCGGCCGCGTGCGCGCGGTCGACGCCATGAGCTTTCGCGCCGCGGCGGGAAAATTCGTGGTGCTGCTCGGGCCCTCGGGCTGCGGCAAGTCCACGGTGCTGCGGCTGATCGCCGGCCTGGAGGAAGTATCTGAAGGCAAGATCTTCATCGGCGGGCGCGACGTCACGCGCCTCGACCCGGACAAGCGCCGCGTGTCGATGGTGTTCCAGTCCTATGCGCTTTTTCCGCACCTTTCGGTCGCGGAGAACATCGTGTTCGGCCTCAAGGTGCGCCGGCTGCCCGAGCCCGAGAGGAACAAGCGCCTCGCACACGTGGCGGACCTGGTGGGACTCACCGAGCAGCTGCAGCGAAAGCCGCAGCAACTCTCGGGCGGGCAGCGCCAGCGCGTGGCGCTCGCGCGCGCGATCATCGCCGAAAATTCGATCTGCCTGATGGACGAACCGCTCTCCAACCTCGACGCGCAGCTGCGCCACGGCATGCGCGTGGAGATCCGGGCGCTGCAGCAGCGCCTCGGGATGACGGTGGTCTACGTCACGCACGACCAGGTCGAGGCGATGAGCATGGCCGACCAGGTGATCCTGATCCGCGAGGGACGTATCGAGCAGGAGGGTTCACCGGAGGAGCTCTACGCCAAGCCGGCGACGACCTTCGCTGCGCGCTTCATCGGCACGCCGGCGATGAATCTGGTGGCGCTGGAAGACGGGGCGCAGGGCGCGGTAATCCGCGGCGCGCCCGACGCGGTGGTTCTCCCCGGGCGCGGCTCGGGGCGTACGCTCGGCGTGCGGCCGGAGCACATTCAGATCGTAGGGGACGAAGGCGGCGTACCAGCAGTGGTGAGGAGTGCCGAGTACCATGGCGCGGACACGGTGCTTACGGTGCAGGTGGGGCAGGAATCGCTGCTCGTGCGCGCGCCCGGCCAGCTATCCCTGGCCCCGAGAGCGCCGGTGCGCCTCGCCTGGACTCCCGAATCGATTCATCTTTTCGACGCGGGCACGGGCGTGCGCGAGACTGACGCCCTGCTGCCCGCGCAGCGCGTCGCCGTGGGGGCTTGAGGTGGATCAAGCCGGCAATGTCTTGAAGGTGTAGCTTTTCAGGAATATTTTTCGCCGTTTACAGAGAAGGGAAGACCCATGAAAACCGTTCTGACCCTGGTGTTTGCCGCGTTCTTTGCGACTTTTTCGCCGGCGCGCGCCGATACCGAGCTCACGTTCTACTACCCGATCGCCGTCGGCGGCCCGCTCACCAAGGTGATAGACGGCCTCGCCGCGCAGTTCGAGAAAGAGAATCCCGGCATCAAGGTGCATCCGATCTACGCCGGCAACTACGACGACGCGCGCATCAAGGCGCTCGCCGCGCTCAAGGCCGGCCAGCCGGCGCAGCTCTCGGTGCTGTTCTCCATCGACATCTACGAGCTGCTCGAGCAGGACGTGATCGTGCCCTTCGACGACATCGCCACCTCGGCCGAAGACAAGGCCTGGCTCAAGTCCTTCTACCCGGCGCTGATGGCGAACGGCACCTACAAGGGCAAGGTGTACGGCATCCCGTTCCAGCGCTCGACCATCGTCATGTACTGGAACAAGGACGCCTTCAAGGAAGTCGGGCTCGACCCGGACAAGCCGCCCGTCAACTGGAACGAGATGACGCAGATGGCCGCGAAGCTCGTGAAGAAGGACGCGAGCGGCAACGTGCAGCGCTGGGGCGTGATGGTGCCCTCCACCGGCTACGCCTACTGGATGTTCCAGGCGTTTGCGCGCGAAAACGGCCAGGACCTGATGAACAAGGACGGCAACCGCACCAACTACGCACACCCCGACGTGATCGCCGCGCTGCAGTACTGGCGCGACTTGGGCGCGAAGTACAAGGTGATGCCCGAAGGCACCGTCGAGTGGGGCACGCTGCGCCAGGCCTTCACCGAGGGCAAGAGCGCGATCATGTGGCACACCACGGGCAACCTCACCGCGGTCAAGGACACGGCCAAGTTCCCGTTCGGCGTCGCCATGCTGCCGGCCTCCAAGCAGCGCGGCTCGCCCACCGGCGGCGGTAACTTCTACGTTTTCAAGAAGACCACGCCGGAAGAACGCAAGGCGGCGCTCGCCTTCATCAAGTTCATGACCGCGCCGGAGCGCACCGCCGACTGGAGCATCGCCACCGGCTACGTGGCCACGCGCCCCGACGCCTACGAGACGCCGAAGCTGAAGGAGTACGTGAGCGGCTTCCCGCAGGCCGCGGTAGCGCGCGACCAGTTCAAGTTCGCCACCGCCGAGCTCTCGACGTTCCAGACGGGGCGCGTGCGCAAGCTCCTGGATGACGCGATCCAGGCCTCGCTCACCGGCGGCAAGACGCCCGCCGCGGCGCTGAAAGGCGCGCAGGCGGAAGCCGAGAAACTGCTGAGAGCGTACCGCTGAGCCGCTCGGCCCTACAGCAGGTCTACGGCTGGCTGCTGCTCACGCCAGCCGCGATCCTGCTCGTCGGGTTCACGCACTACCCGGCGGCGGCGACGCTCGTCGACAGCCTGTTCTCCACCGGCACGGTGATGCGGCCCTCGCGCTTCGTGGGCCTCGCGAACTACGCCGCGCTCGGCGACGACCCGATCTTCTGGCAGGTGCTGGGCAACAACCTCTGGTTTGCGCTCGGCACCATTCCGAC
>JBGQFD010000162.1:0-4040 GCA_041496705.1 Gammaproteobacteria bacterium
CCAGGCTACGCGGACGGCGGGATGTCGGGCGACATCGAGAACACCGGCATGCCGATCAGCCTGTACCAGAGGATGCCTCAGCTGCCGACCTTCAATCCCTCGACGCAGAAGGTGCCGCGGCTGCAGATTCCCGAGGCGATCCTCGAAGGCAAGGCGGAGGGCTATCCCTGGAACGGCAAAACCATCGAGGGGCAGTTCCAGAAATTCAGCTATCCGGCCCCAGGTCACTCGCCGATCCGAATGCTCTACAAGTACGGCGGCGCCTCGATCGGCACGATGTCGCAGACCAACCGCTACGTGCACGCCTACCGCACCGAGAAACTGGACTTCGTGGTCAGCCAGTCGATCTGGTTCGAAGGCGAGACCAAGTTCGCCGACGTGATCCTGCCTGCGTGCACGCAATTCGAGCGCTGGGACATCAGCGAGTTCGGAGGCACGGGCGGCTACGCGCTGCACGGCCAGACGCAAATGAACCATCGCGTCGTTCTCATGCAGCACAAGTGCATCGAGCCGCTAGGCGAGTCGAAGTCGGACTTCCAGATCTTCGAGGCGCTCGCGAGCCGGCTGGGGCTGGGTGCCTATTTTTCCGAAGGCATGAGCGAGCTCGACTGGGTGAAGCGTCTGTTCGACGCCTCCGACCTGCCCAAGCACATTTCCTGGAAGGAGTTCCTGAAGAAGGGCTATTTTGTCGTGCCACCCCTGCCGGAGGACAGGCGCGACCCGGTGTCGCTGCGCTGGTTCTACGAGGGCCGGAAGAAGGACGTGCCCGAGCCGCATCCGCTCCCCGGGGACTACGGCGAGGAATTCATGAAAGGCCTGCAGACGCAGTCCGGAAAATTCGAATTCGAATGCTCGAGCTTGAAGCGCTTCGATCCCGACGACCCGGAGCGCCCGCCGATCGTCAAGTATCTGCGTTCCTGGGAAGGGCCGGGCACGGAGCTGTACGAGCGCTACCCCCTGCAGCTCGTCTCGCCGCATTCGCGCTTCAGCTATCACACGCTCTCCGATGGCAAGGACAGCTCGATCAACGACATCAAGGAGCACCGGGTGTTGGTGGACGGGCACTACTACTGGGTGCTGCGCATGAACGGGCAGGATGCCGTGGAGCGCGGCGTCAAGGAGCACGATCTCGTCAAGATCCACAATGACCGCGGGGCGGTGGTGTGTGCCGCGCACCTCACTCAGCGCCTGCCGCGCGGCGTGGTGCACGCGTATGAGTCCTCGGCCTGCTACGACCCGCTGGGCGAGCCCGGGTATTCCGTAGATCGCGGAGGTTGCATCAACCAGCTCACGCCGAAGCGCTCGATCGCGAAGAAGGTGACCGGAACCGCGGTCAACTCGTGTCTCGTGCAGGTCGTGTTGTGGGACGGCTCGAAGCGTCTCCAGGGGGCTGCTGGTGAAGCTGCATCCGCGAGGACTGCGGCGAGGACCGAGACGGACCGGCACCCGGCTATGGCGAAGTAGGAGGAGGCCGCATGAAAAAATGGAATCTCGTGATCGACGTGGCGAAGTGCTTTGGCTGCAATGCCTGCGCCGTCGCCTGCCACGACGAGTATTACGACAATGAGTTTCCCGGCTACGCTGCCTCGATGGCGAAGCACGGGCAGCGTTGGATCGACATCCTGCAGCGCGAGAAAGGGCAGGTTCCCATGGTGGAAGTTGCGTACTTGCCGGTGACCTGCAACCACTGCGACGACGCGCCGTGCGTAAAGGCCGCAAAGGACGGCGCCATCGCCAAGCGGGCCGACGGCATCGTCATCATCGACCCGGTGAAGGCGAAAGGCCAGCGGCAGCTGGTCGATGCCTGCCCTTACGGCGCGATTTACTGGAACGAGGAGCAGCAACTTCCCCAGGCCTGGCCGTTCGATGCGCACCTGCTCGACCAGGGCTGGACCAGGACGCGCGCCTCGCAGGTGTGCCCGACCCAGGCGATTCGCACGGTGCATGCGGAAGAAGAGGACATGCGCAAGCTGGTCGAGGAGGAAAAGCTCGAAGTCCTGCACCCCGAGTACAAGACCAGGCCGCGGGTCTACTACAAGAATCTCGATCGCTACTTCAAGGCCTTCGTCGGGGGCAGTCTCGCGGGGGTCATCGACGGAGTCACCGAATGCATCGAAGGCGCCCGGGTGCGCCTGCACCGCGGCGAGGGCGTGATCGGCGAGACGCGCAGCGACGCCTACGGCGATTTCAAGTTCCAGGGGCTGGAGGAAAACAGCGGGGCGTACCGGGTTGAGATCGCGGATCCGCGATTTGCGACGAAAGTCGTAGCGGTCACTCTCGGCCAGAGTACCTATCTGGGCACGATTTCAATGGGTGGTGCATCCGCTGCGGTCCTGCACTGATGCCCCGGGCCTGAATCCCGTCTTCGGCACGCCGGAGGCCTTTGCCGCGAGACGACACGTTCTTGCCTTGCCGGACCGCGGTGCTATGATAAGTCCGGCCTGCAGGGAAATAAGCGCATGTTCCTAGAACGCCGCATCGAGCGGCTCGTAGAAAAACTCAAGGCGTCGGCGGCGATTCCGCTGCGTCTGGAGCTATGGAACGGGCGCGCCTTCGATCTCGCCCTTCATCCGACCGTCAAGATCGGCGTCCCCAGCCCCTCGGCGCTGCGGTTTCTCTTGTCCCCCGACCTGATGAAGCTCGGCAGCGCTTACGTCGAAGGGTATCTGCGCGTCGAAGGACCGATACTCGATGTATTCCGCGTCGCCGAAAACCTTGCGCGCAACGCGGCCTCCCGGGGCAGCAAGGGGTTGAAGCGTTTCGCTCGCCACAGCAGGAGGCGCGACCGCGACGCGATCCAGTACCACTACGACGTTTCCGACGACTTTTACTCGCTGTGGCTGGACCGGAACATGGTTTATTCCTGCGCCTACTACCGCGGGGAGGGCGATTCCCTCGAGTCCGCGCAGGAACGGAAGCTCGATTATATTCTCGACAAGCTTATGCTCGGTCCGGGTGAGCGGTTCCTCGACATAGGTTGTGGCTGGGGTGCGCTGGTGGTACGCGCCGCGAAGAAATACGGCGCGCGGGCGACCGGCATCACCTTGAGCAGGAACCAGTACGAATCCGCGCGCAAACGGATCAAGGAGGAAGGGCTGGAGGGTTTGTGTGACGTCCGCATGCAGGATTATCGGGACCTCGAAGGGCAGGGCGTGTTCGACAAGATCGCGAGTGTCGGCATGTTCGAGCACGTCGGCCTGCGCAATCTCAGGAAATATTTCGACAAGATCCAGTCGCTGCTGACCGACGGCGGCCTGGTCATGAATCACGGCATCACGGCGACCGATTCCGAGAGCCGCTGGGTGGGTCTGGGGGCGGGCGAGTTCATCAACCACTATGTGTTCCCGCACGGCGAACTGCCGCATCTTTCGCTCCTGCTCAGGGAAATGGCGGGTGCCGGGCTGGAAGCAACCGACGTCGAGTCGCTGCGGCGCCACTACGCCCGTACCTGCCTGGAATGGGCGAAGCGGCTCGAGGAGAACCGGGGGCAGGCAATCGCTCTCGCAGGGGACAAGCGATACCGCATCTGGCAGATATATCTCGCGGGGTGTGCCCACGGTTTCGATCGCGAGTGGATGAACATCTATCAGGTGCTCGCCCGCAAATCGGGCGGCAGCTTCAATCCGCTTCCTCTCACGCGCGACTACATGTACCGCGCCGGGGGGTAGTGCTCCGGGAGGATTCGGGGGGCGTCGCGGGCCTGACGTCTATTCAGTGAAAATCCCGCGACTCGGTGGCAAGCTGGCCGAGGAGTTCGGTATGATCGCTCAGCCGTCTCGCCACAAGATGCACCACGTCGCCTTCCCGTTCCAGCATGCCATCGACCCCCATCAGTCGCGCGCCAAGCAGTTCCCGCCGCTGGCGCTCGGTGAGATCGCGCCAGACGATGACGTTGACATAGCCGGTTTCGTCCTCGAGCGTAACGAACACGGCCCCCGAGGCCGTGTCCGGACGCTGGCGGCCGGTGACGATGCCCGCCGCGCGTGCACGCCGACCGCCTGGCAGAGAACGCAGCTCGGCGGCAGTGGAAAAGCGCATGC
>JBGQFD010000163.1:0-3952 GCA_041496705.1 Gammaproteobacteria bacterium
AAGGCCGTGGAGGCGGGACGCGAGGCCTACCTTGCCGGCCGCATGCCGAAGAAGCTCTACTCCGCCAGCCCCAGTTCGCCGGCCTCGGGCATGATCTCGCCCAAGGCCGCGTAGGCGCGGCAAGCGTTTCCTTGCCGGAACGGCGCCCGATCCGCAGTTTCGTGTTGCGCCAGGGGCGCATCTCCGGCGCGCAGCGGCGCGCGCACACCGACCTCTTCCCGGCGTACGGCGTGCCGTTCTCCCCGGCGGTCGTCGACCTCGACCGCGCGTTCGGGCGCAGCGCGCCCAAGATCCTCGAGATCGGCTTCGGCATGGGCGAGACCACCGCCATCATCGCAAAGGAGCATCCGGAAAACGACTACCTCGGTGTCGAAGTGCACACGCCCGGCGTCGGCAGCCTGCTCAAGCGCATCGCAGAACTCGACTTGAAGAACGTTCGCATCATCCAGCACGACGCCGTCGAAGTGCTGCGGCACATGATTCCCGCCGACAGTCTCGACGGCGTGCACCTGTTCTTTCCCGATCCCTGGCCGAAGAAGCGCCATCACAAGCGCCGCCTGCTCCAGGGACCGTTCCTCGCGCTGCTCGCCTCGAGGATGAAACCCGGCGCCACCGTGCACGTCTGCACCGATTGGGAGGACTACGCCCGGCAGATGCTGGAAGTACTCACCGCGGAGCCGGCGCTCGAAAACACCGCCCCTGCGTATGCCGCGCGACCGGACACCCGGCCGCATACCAAGTTCGAACGCCGCGGCCTGAAACTGGGCCACCGCGTCTGGGATCTGGTATTCAGAAGAACCTAGCGGCCGCGCCGGAAATGTCTTTGAACATCCCTCAGGCTCCGGAGCGCTTCGAAGATTACCTCAGGGAGGCTCTGGTTCGCGCCGGCCTGCCGGCGACACTCGAGGGCCTGGCGCGCGTGCCCCTGACCGGCGGCCGTACCGGCGCCGCGGTCGAGCGCATCGAGCGAGCGGGCGCCGAGCCGCTCGTGTTCAAGGGGCTTTCCGCCAACACCTGGCGCGAGGACGTATTGGAGGGCGCCCCAGGGGGCGAAGCGCGTCTCTGGATCGAAGGCGTCACGCGCGCACTCCCGCACCCCATCGAGTGTCCGATGATAGACGTCGCGCGCAGTGCGTCGGGTGACTGGCGGATGCTGATGCGTGACATCGCCTCGGGGATCCTCCCGCGCGGCGAGTTCCGGGACGAGCAGGAGCGCCACTTTCTCGACGCGATCGCCGCGCTGCATGCCCGTTTTCAGGACGATCCCGCGCTCGCCGCCATGCCGCTCGCAACGATGCGCGGCACCACCCGGATGGTTGTGGAGCCGTTGCTTGCTGTCGCGGGCGGCGCCGATGCCATCGCCGCGAGCGAGCCCTGGGTGCGGCGCTTCGTCGAGGATTTCAAGCCGCTGAGCATGCTGCTTTCCGGTTTCCTCGCACGGCTCGGCACCGAGGACGCCGCGTTCTACATCGCTATGTGCCGTCATCGCGGCTGGCATGCGGCGCTCGATGCGGGCCCGCAGACACTGGTGCATGGCGACTTGCGCCGTGCCAACATCGCTTTCCTCGAGGGTGGCCGCGTGAGCCTCATCGATTGGGAGTTTGCAGCGCGCGGCCCGGCCGCCACGGACATCGCCTGGCACTCGCTCCTGCACTTCTGGGCCTATCCCATCGACCAACGCTCCCCCGAGGAGCGTGAGGCCGAGCTGGTCGGGTTTTACCTCGACGCGCTCGCGCGCAGGCGCGGGCAGCCCATCGACCGCGCTATCTTCGGCCGGCAATGGGACGCGGCCTGGTTGCGCGCCCTCTGCCAACTCGGGTTCTGCCTGATCGACGGCCCCGAAGCGGGTCAAACCGAACGCTGCAAACAGGCGATCGCGCGCGCGCGCCGCATTCTCGGGAAGTAAAGCCCGTTCAGGACAATTGGGGTCTGACCCCGTTTCAGGAAGCGCGGTTTCAGGAAGCGCTAAGGCCCGGTGGCCGCCTGCGCGGGCAGGAACAGCTGCAGCAGATCGTTGAGGAAACGCTGGCCGAGCGATGTCGCCCGGATGCGCTGGTGGTCGCGCACGATGAGTCCCTTCGCCTCGGCCTCACGCAACGGTTTCTCCGCCGCCGCGAGCTGCAGACCGGTGCGCTCGGCGAACAATCCGGGAGAGAATCCCTCGTCGAGGCGCAGCGCATTCATCATGAACTCGAACACGAGCTCGGCGCGATCCGGTTCGCGCGATTCCTGTACCGGGCGGCCTTGAGCGACGCGCTGCAGGTACTCCTTCGGCTGCTTGTAGCGCGCGCTACGCCGGATGCGCTCGGGAAAGCTCAGCTTGGAGTGCGCGCCGGCGCCGATGCCCAGGTAATTCCCGAAGCGCCAATAGTTGAGATTGTGGCGGCAGGGGCGATCCGGCTTCGCCCAAGCCGAAGTCTCGTAGTGCGCGTAACCCGCCCGCCCGAGCTCCTCGGCCACCATGTCCTGGATCTCCGCCGCCGCATCGTCGTCGGGCAGGACCGGAGGATGGCGATGGAAGGCGGTGTTCGGCTCGAGGGTCAGGTGGTAGAAGGACAAGTGTGTGGCCGCGGCACCGAGCGCCGCGGCTACGTCCTCGCGCGCCTCCTGCAGCGTCTGCCCGGGGAGCGCGTACATCAGGTCGAGGTTGAAGTTGTCGAACGATTCGCGGGCGATGTCGATGGCCTCGCGCGCCTGCCGGTCGTCGTGGATGCGGCCCAGCGCCTTGAGGTGTGCCGGGTTGAAACTCTGGATGCCGATCGAGAGGCGATTCACCCCGGCGGCGCGGTAGCCGCGGAATTTTTCGGCCTCGAAAGTTCCCGGGTTCGCCTCCAGCGTGATTTCGCAGTCGGCGGCGAGCGGCAAGCGCGCACGGAACGCCGAGATCAGCGTTTCGACGGAGGCGGCGGAAAACAGGCTCGGCGTGCCCCCGCCGAAGAAAACGCTGTAGACCCGCCGTCCCCAGACGTCAGGGAGCGCGAGCTCCAGGTCGGTGACGAGCGCCTCGACGTAGGCGCGCTCCGGCATCTCGCCTGCGACCTGGTGCGAATTGAAATCGCAGTACGGGCACTTCTTCACGCACCAGGGCATGTGGACATACAAGGCGAGCGGCGGCAGCGCCGCCAAGTGTATGCCGGAAGGAGACGGCGCGACCGAAATCTCCACGCTCAAGCCTCCTCCCTCAGCTTCGCCAGCAGCCGCCGCAGCGCCTTGCCGCGATGGCTGATGAGATTCTTCTGCTCGGGCTCGAGTTCCGCCGCGGTCTTGCCCAGATCCGGGAGATGGAAATGCGGATCGTAGCCGAAGCCGTTCGCGCCGCGCGGTTCCACGACGATTTCGCCCTGCCAGACGCCTTCGGCGATGACCGGCTCCGGGTCATCCGCGTGGCGGACCAGAACGATGATGCAGGTGTAGTGCGCCCTGCGGTCCGCTTCGCCCGAGAGCATCTGCACCAGCTTCCGGTTGTTGCGCTCATCGGAGCGGGGTTCGCCGGCAAATCGCGCCGAGTGCACGCCGGGTTCGCCGCCGAGCGCGCGCACGCAGATGCCGGAATCGTCGGCGAGCGCCGGCAGGCGCGTCGAACGGCTGGCGTGACGCGCCTTGGCAAGCGCGTTCTCGACGAAGGTGTCGTGCGGCTCCTCTGCATCGCCGACGCCGAGGAGCGACTGCTGAAGTATCTCGATTCCCAGGGAGGCGAGCAGCTCCTTGAGTTCGCGCAGCTTGCCAGGATTGGACGAGGCGAGAACCAGCTTCTTCAGCTTGCCAGGGTGAGAGGAGGCGAGAACCATCCGGCCATTCTACCGTCCGCGAAGGCAACCCCCTAGGCGAGGAGGGCGTGGGTTAAGAGGAGACGTGGCGGGTTTGTGGAAAGGCTGATACCCGCTTCTATGTGGATCTATTTCCATCTTCTTCTGGGCACAACTTGGAGACGATCTTCATGATCTCTAACGTC
>JBGQFD010000164.1:0-3947 GCA_041496705.1 Gammaproteobacteria bacterium
GGAGAACCCGCATGCCCGAGTCGCCGCGCGACATCGTCAGGAACAACGTCCGCGACAAGCTCGCGCGCGACGAAGTCGTCGCTTCGATGACGGTGCGCCTTTCGCGATCGGTCGAGATCGCGCGCCTGGCAAAGACCGCCGGGTTCGATTCTATCTACGTCGACGCCGAGCACTCGAGCCTCACGCTCGAGACCACCGGCCAGATCTGCATCGCCGCCATGGGGATCGGCATCGCGCCTTTCGTGCGCGTGCCGAGCACGCGTCCCGAGCACGTCTCGCGCGTTCTCGACGCGGGCGCGCTCGGTGTGATCGCGCCGCACATCCGTTCGGCGGACGAGGCGCGCCAGGTCGTCGCCGCGGCCAAGTATCCGCCGTTCGGCGAGCGCTCCGCGGGCGGCGCGCTGCCGCACCTGCACTACCGTTCGTTTCCGGCCGCCGAGGCCAACGCCGCCATGAACGAGGCGACCATGGTGATCGTCCAGTTCGAGACCGCCGATGCCATCGAAAAAGCCGATGAAATCGCGGCTGTCGAAGGCGTGGACATCGTGCTGATGGGCACCAACGACCTGCTCGCCGACATGGGCCTCACCGGGCAGTACGAGCACGAGCGCGTGCGCGACGCCTACGCGCGGACGCTGGCCGCCTGCCGCAAGCACGGCAAGCACGTCGGCGTGGGCGGGCTCGCCACGCGCCCGAAGCTGGCCGCCGAATTCGTGAAGATGGGCGCGCGCTACGTCTCCACGGGCACCGACCTTGCATTCCTTCTGGCCGAGTCCACGGCGCGTGCTAAGCAGGTGCGCGAGATGGCGCTGCGATGAGCGAGAGCGTATACGCCGAACACGAAGAGGCCGACGCATTCGCTCGGGCGCTCCTCACCGCTCACGGCGTTCCCAAGAAAGACGCGGCCACGATCGCCGCCTGCCTGGTGCTCGCCGATCTGCGCGGCGTGGACACGCACGGGCTGGTGCGCCTGCCAGGCTATCTCGAGCGCGTGCGCCGCGGACTCATCAACGCCAAGCCCAAGCTCGTGCCCAAGCGCGCGAGCCTCGCGGCGGCCGGGCTCGACGGGCAGAACGGTTTCGGCTTCGTCGTCGGCACGCGCGCGATGGCCGAGGCGATGGCGATGGCGCGCAAGTCCGGCGTCGGCATCGTCGCCGCGCGGCGCAGCAATCATTTCGGCATGGCCGCCTCGTATGTCCTGCAGGCGCTCGAAGCGGGCTTCGTTTCCCTGGTATTCACCAACGCGTCGCGCGCGATGCCGCCCTGGGGCGGCAAGGAGGCGCTACTTGGCACGAGTCCCTTCGCCGCGGGCGCGCCGGGTGGAAAGCTCGCGCCTTTCATTCTGGACATGTCCACCGCGGTCGCCGCGCGCGGGAAAATACGCTTAGCCGAGAAGCGCGGCGAAAGGATACCCCTGGGTTATGCCCTCGATCCTGCCGGCCGCCCCACGACGGACCCCACCGAAGCGTTGAAGGGCGTGGTGCTGCCGATCGGGGGGTACAAGGGTTCCGGGCTTTCGATGCTCATGGACATCTTCGGCGGCCTGCTCTCGGGTGCGGCCTGCGCCGGGGACGTGCGCGACCAGTACAAGACTTTCGACCGGCCGCAGAACGTCGGGCACTTCTTTCTCGCGATGAAGCCGGACCTTTTCGTCTCCAGGCGCGAATACCGCTCGCGCATGGACACGCTGGTCGAACGCGTGCGCGCCTGCCCGAAGGCAGAGGGCTGCGACGAGATCCTGATGCCGGGAGAAACCGAGTCGCGCGAGGAAGAACGGCGGCGCAAGCGCGGGATTCCCTACGGCGCGGGCGAGGTCGAGGCGCTGCAGAAGGAGGCCGAGCGCGCCGGCGTCGCGCGGCTCGAGGTGTCGGGCGAACCGCTGGCGGCCTGAGGACGGACGATTGGACGCGGACGGCTACGAGCTCGACATCCTGATCCAGGGATTTCCCGGCAGGATGGTGTGCCACGGGGGTCTGGGCTGGAGCACCGTCGCTCTGCTGCGCGGTCGCGATCGCGTCGTCCTGGTGGACGTCGGCGCCTTCAGCATGCGCAAGGGCATCCTCGAGCGCCTCGAGAAGCTGGGTCTGGAGCCCGCCGACGTGACCGACGTGCTGCTCACCCACTCGCATTACGACCACTCGCTCAACTGGATCATGTTCCGCCAGGCGAACATCGTGATCGGCGCCCGCGAGCTCGCCTGGGCCGCCGACGAACCCTGGGGCACGGGGCCGGTGCCCGAACTCTACGTCAGGGAGCTGGAAAACTTGCCGACGCTGCGCGCGGCAGCCAACGGCGCCGAGGTGCTGCCGGGGATCACCGCGCACGGCGCGCCCGGCCATACGCCCGGCCACCTGGTATACGTATACAGGGGCCGGGATCGCGATATCATTTTCACCGGTGACGCCGCCAAGAACCGCGCCGAGCTGCTTTCGCGCAGGGGCGAGGCGACCTACGATGCGAAGCAGAGCAGCGCTTCGATCCGGATGATCTGGCAGCTGTGGCGCCGGCGCGCGGGCAGCATCCTCGTTCCGGGCCACGACCTGCCGATGACACAGAAGAACGGTCGCATAACCTATCTCGGCAAGCGCGAGGCGGCCCTGCGGGTCTGGTTCGGCAGCAAACTCGAGACGAGCACGCTGATCAGGCTGAAAGCGCGCTGACACGGAGACCGGATGAATAGGCGATTGATGGCGATGTTGGTGCTTCTCGCTGGAGCAGCGGCCGGCGGACCGGCACTGTGCCAGACCTGGCCGGCGCGTCCGGTGAAGATCGTCGTGCCTTTCCCTCCAGGAAACGGCACCGACATCCTCGCGCGGCTCATGTCCCCGAAGATGAGCGAGTCGCTGCACCAGGCGGTCATCGTCGACAACCGCGGCGGCGCGAACGGCACCATAGGCGCCGAGCAGGTGGCACGCGCGGCGCCCGACGGATATTCGATCCTCTTCACCTCGCCGAGCACGCACGTCACGAGCCTGTTCCTCTCCAAAGGCCTGCCCTACGACCCGGTGAAGGATTTCACGCCGATCACAGCGGCGGTTGAGCCCGTGACGGTGATGACCGTGAATCCTTCGCTCCCGGTCAATTCCGTGAAAGAGCTGATCGACTACGCGAAGAAGAACCCCGGCAAGCTCAACTACAGCAGCCCGGGCGTGGGCGCGGTGTTCCACATGTCCGGAGAACTCTTCAAGCTCGGCGCGGGCGTGGACATCGTGCACGTGCCCTACAAGGGCGCGGCACCGGCTCTCGCCGGCGTCATCGCCGGTGAAGTCGGCATCGGCTTCAACTCGCTCGCCTCGGTGCTGCCGCACCTGCGCTCGGGTCGCGTCAAGGTGCTCGCGGTGCTCGAGGCGAGCCGCTACCGGGGCCAGCCGCAGATTCCCTCGATTGCCGAGGTCCTCCCGGGATTCGAGAAGCCAGCCTCGTGGTTCGGCCTGTTCGGTCCGGCAGGGCTGCCGCCGCCGGTGCTCGCGCGGCTGCACGCGGAGCTGGTCAAGTCGCTCAGGGACCCCGACGTGCGCGTGAAAATCGACGAACTCGCGATGGCGCTCATCGCCAGCACCCCCGAGCAGTTCGCAGCGATGCTGAAGAGCGGCATCGACCAGTACGGCCGCCTCATCAAGGCCGCCGGAATCCAACCGGAGTGAAACATCCATGAGACCCTTCGTTCGTCCCGATTCGCCCGCCGCCGTACTGCGTATCGCCGTGGTCATCGCCGCGGCGCTCGCTGCTGCGGTTCTCCACACGAGTGCGGCGGCACAAAGCTACCCGAGCAAGCCGGTGCGGCTCATCATTCCCTTCCCGCCGGGCGGCAGCAACGACGTCGTCGGACGCATGATCGCGTTCCAGCTTTCCGACCGCATCGGGAAGCAGGTCGTCGTCGACAACCAGGGAGGCGCGGGCGGAATCATCGGCACCGAGGCGGTGGCGAGAGCGGTGCCCGACGGGCA
>JBGQFD010000165.1:0-3312 GCA_041496705.1 Gammaproteobacteria bacterium
AGGGCTCGCGCGGCCGGGATACCGGCGGCACCGGATTGGGCCTGAGCATCGCGAGAAACGTCGCGCAGCTGCACGGAGGCACGTTGATCGTGCGCAACATGAAAGACGGCGGGCTTGAGGCCGTGCTGACGCTGCCCAGGCGATGAGCACGCACGACGGGAACGCGTTGGAGCCATATCACGCCGCTCAAGGCCGACTCCTCAAAGTCAAGCGGCCGCATCTGCCTGCTCCTCGGCGTCACCGGCGCGGCAGCGAAACTTGTCCCGAGCGGCCGCGGCGATGAAGCCACCAAAGGGCATCCAATGCGGGGTTACGACTTCGACGCTGTGGGCGAACCTGCCGCCCGTAGGCAGATGGACTGCGGTACGGATGCGACGGGTGGCCATCGGTAGCGTCTCGAGAAGAGCCCTCGCTTGTGCAGGCGAATGCCACTTGGCGCCGTGATAGGCGCCAAGGCCGCCATGCCGGCCCTTCTGCAGATAGAGGAGGCTCCACCGATTGAGCAGACCGAGCACGAGGCCGCGTCTGCTCACGCGTGCCATTTCGCCGAGCGCCAGGCGCTCCTCGGGAATGAAGCAGAGCGCCGTGATCGAGACGCAGTAATCGAACTCGCCGTCGGAAAACGGCAGTCTGCGCCCGTCTCCAAGAACATACTCTTCCGTGCCCGCGCGATGGGCGCGCGCGAAGGCGAGCATCGCCGGATCGGGGTCGAGCCCGGTGACATCGTGCCCCGCGTCGGCGAAGCGCCGGGTGAAGTAGCCCGTGCCGCAGCCGACGTCGAGAATGCGTGCGCCGGGCTCGGGTTCGAGCAGCGCCGAGATCAGCCGAAATTCGGTTTCGCCGATCCATCGGCCGCGGTCGGTGTAGTACCAACCATCGTATTGGTCCGGCGTCATCGTTCGTGCCTCAGGGCTTGATATTCCGCCGCGGACTCCACCGTGTACGACATCTCGGCGTGCGTCGGCTCGGATTGCCAACACGCGACGCGCTCGCCCTTACGGAAAAACTGGAGTTCACCTGGACGGAACCCTTCCCAGCGCTCGTTGTGATCCGGTGAGTATAGCGAGCGTCTATCGCTTTCCTAAATCGCAAATCGAACGGTGAGATAGACGTCGCGGTTATCCTGCAGCGATCCGAACGTTCCGTTACGGTTGCCTCCGAAGATGTTGGCCCCGATTTCGGCCCAAAGGTTGTCGCTGAAGGCGTAGCGCAGCGACGGAATGACGTAATGATCCTTTTCGCTCAATCCGACGAAAGCGAAGACGTTGAAGCTGACCGTTTGGTGAGCGAAGAGCTGGGTGAAGCGAAATGTCGTCACCTTGCGCAGGCGGTCCTTCACGGGAAGTCCGTAAGCCGCGGCAGTTACCACCGGAACAGCCAGAACTTCTCATACGCAACCTTTCCCAGATGTAACACCATGCTGGGTCGCTTGAGTTTGATCTGCGGCGCGGGGACGGCGTAGAAGTTGCCGCTGCCGAAAGCGGCCCGGCCGTCGCCGGTTTCAATGAAACACTCGCCCTCGCCTGTAAAGCGTTGTTGCTCTCCCTTGCCGGTAATCGCCCTAACGATGTTGCGGGCCACCACCTCGGCTTGGTTATGCGCGAACACGCCCGCCTTCGGCAAGGGCCTGCCGATGGAAGTGAGCATGATCCCGGTGACGTCGCCGATGGCGAACACGCCCGGGAACTTGGTTTCCAGGGTGCCGCGGTCCACCGCCACCCAGCCGCTTTCCCCGCACAGCCCGGCATCTCGCACCACTTGCGGGGCGCGGTGAGGCGGGATGTAGGCGAGCAAATCGAAGTCGGCGGTGGCGCGGTTGGCAAAGCTGATTCGGCGTTGCGCTGCGTCGACCGACGTCGTCGCGTGATTCGGATGGTATCCGATGCCTTTCGCTTCGATCATCCGGCGCAGCGCGCTGGATACTTCGGGCCCGGCGACGGGCATGGGCCCGGGTTCGGCGGTATACAGATCGACCTTCACCCGGTCGCCGATGCCGCGCCGCCGGCAGTCGTATTCCAGCAGCATGGCTGCCTCGTTGGGTGCACCGGGACACTTGAAGGGAACGGCGCTCACCAGCACGACGATCCGGCCCGACTGCAGCTTGAGCCGCGCATCGCGCAGCGATTCCGCTCCGCTCAAGCTGTAAAAATTATGTCCCGCCTCGCGCAATCCCGGTATGGCTTCCGGCGCCAGATCGGCCCCGAGCGCGATAACCAGGTAGTCGCCGGTGAGCTCCTTGCCGCCGACGCTGATGCTCCGCGCCGCGGGATCGATGCGCTCGATCGGCCCCTGGACAAGTTCGATGCCCCGTTTGGCCAGCGCCGCCATCGGGCGGCCGATCCGCTCTGCGCTTCGGTCGCCGATCATGAGCCACAGGAACGATGGCGAGAATGCGTGCCGGGATTCCCGTTCGACCAGGACGACCCGGTGTTCTCGCGAGAGCATCCGGCGCAGTCGGGTGGCCGCGACCGTGCCGCCGATTCCGCCGCCGAGGACAAGGACTGTTTTGCCGTGTGCCATGACTTTCTCCTCAGAATACGATCACTTTGTCCGCCCACTGTGTCCAGGACGTCAGCTCGGCGAGAGTGCTTCTGCGGGACCCCTCCGTAAGTTCCGGATCCGTGATTCCACGCGCGTCCATGCAGGTTCCGCACACGCCGACTTCGGCCCGGTTGCGCAGCACGCGACCGAGCATGAGCTGGATGTTGTAGAAACCCTCGGGAACCTTTTGCCCGCCTTTGGCGCAGGATGCTGCGTCGCCGATAAAAAATACCTTCACTTCCTCGCCTTCGGCCTTCGACAGGGTTCCCGCCAGGCGCAAACCGTTGTAGCTTCGTTCACTGCCATAGGGAGCGTCATTCAGGATGAAAAGGGTCTTCATGGTGCCGTCCTCCTCTTGCGCTACATGCCGGATTCACGAGCGACCACCGGTCGATGCCGCCACGCAGGACACTGACGTCGATTCTGCAATCCCCAGCTATACTTCGGCGGCAGCACCGCAAATTCGAGCGCCTTGGCATGATCCAAGCTGATCGAGTATTATTCAACTACTCAATCAAGTAGTTGAATACTAGGAGCCAGTGGCCACGATGTCAACAGGAAATTTCAAACAGGACGTATTCGCCCAGCTCGCACGGGTCGGCAAGGTGCTGTCAAACGGCAACCGGCTCGAGCTTTTGGAGTTCGTTGCGCAGGGACCGCGCAGTGTGGAGGAACTCGCAACCGTGACGCGGCTTTCCGTTGCGAACGCCTCGAAGCATCTCCAGGAACTGCGTCGCGTGGGGCTGGTGCGGGCACGCAAGGAGGGTCTAC
>JBGQFD010000166.1:0-2864 GCA_041496705.1 Gammaproteobacteria bacterium
CGCGAAGCGCATCGAGGTCTGCGCGATCGGCATCAGCCCGCATTTCATCGCCGATACCGCCATCCCCGCGATCGTGTGCGTGTGGATCACGCAGTCGACATCGTGGCGCGCGCCATGGATGGCGCTGTGAATCACGTAGCCCGCCTTGTTGAAGCCGAACTCGGTCGGATTGAAGAGCACGTTCCCGCCGAGGTCGAGCTTGATGAAGCACGAGGCATACATCTGGTCGTAGAGCAGGCCGTAGGGGTTTATCAGGAAGGCGTCTTTTTCGCCGGGCACGCGCGTGCTGATGTGGTTGGCGCTCATTTCGGTCATGCCGTACAGGTCCATGAGGCGGTAGGCGGCGGCGAGATCGACGCGCTTTTCCCATTCTTCCTTGCTGACCTGCTGGCGGACGGTCTTGCCCTTCTTCAACGAGTGCACGGCCATGGCGTTCTTGTCCCGGAGTCGTTATCCCGGGAAAAGTATAGCGCTGTTGCGGATTTCCGGGCGCGCAACGCGCTCGCGGAGAGCGTGCGATCCGTCCTCGGCATGCCTTCATCGCAGTGCGCCTCGGCTATACTGCGCGAAGACGATCTGCCGCCCGAGCGGTCAAGGAGGCGTCCCATGCCGGTCTTCCGCAGGATTCTTGCCATGCCGTTGCTGGTCTGCCTCGCTGCGTCTCCCGCGGCGATGGCGCAGGCGCAGAAGCCCGCGGGCTTCCCCGACGGCCCTGGCCGCGAAGTGCTCGCTGCGAAATGCTTCCAGTGCCACGCGCCGCGCATGTGGCAGGACCACCGCACCGACCGGCACGGCTGGGAGAGCGTCCTCTACCGCATGGTGGGACGCGGCGCGCTGTGGACCGAGGACGAGATCCGCACCATGGCCGGCTACCTCGCCGGCGCCTACGGCCCGCCCGCGCCCGCCGCGCAGAAACCCTGAAGGAGACGATCATGAGAGAACTCGTCGCACGATTCCTGTCGCGCTCGATTTCGCGGCGCGGATTCCTCAAAGGCCTCACCACCGCGGGCGTGTCGCTCGCCTCGGCAAGAGCGGTGCTCGAGTCCGTCGTGCCCTCCGCCCACGCTCAAGGAGCGGCCCGCATCGCGCCCGCGTCGGTGCGCATGATCGAAGGCACCGGCGGCGAGTGCTTTGCCGAGCAGCTCGTTGCCTCGGGCGTCAAATACGTTTTCGGCAATTCGGCGAGCGAGGACGCGCAGTTCTACGAGGCTCTCGTCGACCGGCCTCAGCTGAAGTACATCCTCACCCCGCACGAGGGCCCGGGGGCCGCCATGGCCGCCGGCTACGTCAAGGCCTCGGGCGAGCCCGCCATCGTCATGCAGGCGGCGGTCGTGGGGATGGTGAATGCCATGGGGCAGATGTTCAACGCCTTCAAGGAGCAGACGCCGCTCGTCTTCTACAGCTATCGCACCGACCAGAGCCGCCGCGCCGGGCGCGACGGCTTCGAGGAAGTCGCCAACCAGGAACAGA
This sequence comes from Gammaproteobacteria bacterium, assembly GCA_041496705.1. Classification (GTDB taxonomy): domain Bacteria; phylum Pseudomonadota; class Gammaproteobacteria; order Burkholderiales; family SG8-39; genus VBDM01. The sequence goes on from JBGQFD010000166.1 coordinate 1,471, forward strand.
TCGTCCAGCCGATGACCAAGTACTCCTGGCTCGCGCGCCGCGCCGAGATGATCCCGGAGACGGTGCGACGCGGCTTCAAGGCCGCCTGGACACCGCCTTACGGGCCGACGTACATCTCCTGGCACTCGGATTTCAACGACGAGAAGACCTACGCCGAGATCATCGCGCAGGACAAGGTCGACCCGCGCATGCGCGTGCGGCCCAACCCCGCGGAAGTCGAGCGCGCGGCGAAGCTCCTGGTCGAGGCGAAGATGCCGCTCCTCATCGTCGGCGACGAAGTGTATACCGCGAAGGCGGTGGCGAAAGCGGTGGAGCTCGCCGAGCTGCTCGGCATGCCGGTGACCCAGGCGCGCCAGCTCTACGCGAATTTTCCCGAGACGCACCCGCTGTGGGTCGGCAGCCCGCCCGCCGCGCGGCTCGCGTCCCTCGACTTTCCGAAGGACCCCGACGTGGTGCTCAACGTCGGGAACAAATTGCAGCACAACAGCCCGCAGCCTATCGTCGCGCGCAGCGCGAAGTTCATCGACATGCGCATCGACAGCTGGAGCATGGGGAACGTCATGCCGACGGAGGTGCCGCTCGTCGCCGACGTGGCGCTCGGCCTGGACGACCTCATCGCCGCGGTCCAAGGGATCATGACGTCCGCGACGTACAAGAAGGCGCGCGAACGCGCCCAGGAGGTGATGCGCTTCAGCAAGAACGCGAAAACGCTGCGCGCCCTGGTGTCAAAAAACCCCGACTGGAACCGCAGCCCCATGCTCGCCGACCGCGTCACCGCGGAAATCGCCCAGTTCGCCGACCGCGACGCGATCATCGTGCACGAGGCGGGCTCGGTGGTGCTGCACGGCTTCGACTTCAACCCGCTCGGCGGGCGGGAGCTCTTCTTCTACTACGGCGCGCACCTCGGCTCGGGCGTGGGCACGGCGGCGGGCGTCAAGCTCGCGCGCCCCAATCAGCAGGTGATCTGCCTGGTCGGCGACGGCTCTTTCGTCTTCGGCCCGACCGCGCTATGGAACATGGCGCGCCTGGAGCTCCCGGTGATCACCGTGGTATACAACAACCACGCCTACGGCGGCCCGCACAGCCGCGTGATCGAAAAGGTCGCCGGCGGCAAGATGGTGCAGACGCGCCAGTTCGTGCACGACTATCTCGGCAGCCCCGACATGAACATGGCGGCGATCGCCAAGGGCTTCGGTGTCGACGGCGAGGTCGTCGAATCGCCCGAGCAGCTGCGCGCCGCGCTCGCGCGGGCGCGCAAGGCCACCGTCGAGGGCAAACCCTACCTGATCGACGCGCAAACCGCGCGGGTCGGCGTCGCCTGGGCCGACAAGCCCTGGATCCCGCCGATCAGCGTCGCGCGCGAACGCATGCGCAAGGTCTAGAGCGCACGCGCA
>JBGQFD010000167.1:0-2760 GCA_041496705.1 Gammaproteobacteria bacterium
GCACGACGGTCTCGACGCGGGCCGCATCGGGACCCGTGACCACGAACCAGAGGTTGTAGAGATGCTCGCGCTCGTAGTTGTGGTTGACTTCCGCGAACGCGCTGACCAGCGAGGCGATTTCGTGCAACCGCGGTTCGGGAACCGACATCGCCGCCAGCGTGGCCGCGCCGATGCGACCGGGCGCAAACGTCAGGCCGACGCGGGATACCTTGCCGCTCGCGACCAGCGAGGCTAGCATCGCCAGCACTTCGGGCTCGCGCGCGCCCAGGCGCTCCGCCACCGACCGGAACGGCCGCGGCACCAGCGGAAAGTCGCGCTGGAACTCGTTCAGCAGGCGCGCCGTCACGGTTTCCATGTCAGAAACCGAAGCGCAACGCGCGCGTCGTGAAGAAGATCCCGCTCGGCTGATCCGCGGGCAGCACTGCCTTCTGCTCAAAGGTCGCGGTGTCGTAGACCATGACGCGGTTGTCGTCGCGCGCGGAGATCCACACCGACTCGCCGCGCGCCGTGAACTCCATGTGCAAGACCGCTCTTCCAGGCTTGAGCGTGCGCACGATGTCGCGGGATTCCGTGTCAATCACCTGCACCGTGTCGTTGTGCGGCAAGGCGAAATTGACCCAGACCTGGCGCCCGTCGGGCTGCGCCATCACGAACACGGGCTGCCCGGCGACCGCGATGCGCCCCGCCTCGCGCCATGTGATGGTGTCCACCACCAGCACCTCGTGGCGGCCGACGGCGGGCAGGAATGCGAAATGGCCGGCGACCGCCCACCCCTCCAGGTGGGGCATCTTGAAGACCGGCAGCGGCTGCTCGCCCTTGCCATAACGGTCCAACACGCGTCGCACGCCGCGCTCGGGGTGCCACAGGTCGAGCATCGCCACGCCGTCCTCGCCGAACAGGCCGGCGAGGTAGTAGCGCCCGTCCGGGGTGATGAGCGCGTCGTAGGGCTGCCGGCCGATGTTGCGAAACTTCTGGATTTTCGGCGCGCGCGGCACGGACAGGTCGGCGACCCAGATCTCGCCGGCCTCGAACAGGCTGAATGCGAAGCGGCTTCCCGCGGCGTCCTCGAGACCGACCACTTTCGCGCGCTGGCCGCCGTCGCCGTAGGTCGCGGGGATGTCGGCGAGCATCTCCAGCGTGTCCGCGTCGAACACCCGCACGCCGCCCGGCGTGTAATTAGCGGCCGCGACGAGCTTGCCGTCCTGCGAGATCGCACCCCCGATGCTGTTGCCGGACTGGATCACGCGCCGCTCGACGCGCAGGCGCAACAGGTCCACCTTGGTGAGGCCCCCGTCGCGCCCGAAGACGTAGGCATAGCGCCCGTCGCGCGAGTAAACGACCGAGGCGTGCGACAGATCGCCGAGACCAGCCACGGCGCCGATGCTCGCCTGCCGGGTAGTGTCGACGACCTGCAGGCGGCCGGCGGAGCGCTCGACGATCACGCCGAGGTCGCTCGAGCCACGCAACTCGACCTGCACGCAGCCCTCGGAGAGCAGCAGCGTCGCAGCGATCAACGCCGCGCGAGGAATTCGTCGCGTGATCGCGCAACGAATTCCTAACGCAAGACCGCCCGCGAGCGAACTGCAGGAAAATGCCGGTCGGGACATAAGTTGTTCAAGCCCGTCCCCCTGTTGACGATGACGAGGAGGAATCATTGGCACTGGCACCATTCCGAATCACCAGGCGGTCTTGCCTTTAGCAGCCTGCGGGTGACTCGAGTCCGGCAGGCTGCTACGCGCATCCGGGAACCCCTCGAGCAGGCGTGTCGCGATCCATTCCGCATCCGCTTCGGTAAGAAAGGCGCGCCAGGGCGGCATCGGCGTGCCCGGCCGGCCGTTGAGGATCGTGTACTTGAGGTATTCGGCAGGCTTGCCCCCGAGCGACCCCGCTACGAGCGGAGGGCCCAGTCCGCCCTTGAGCGTGATGCCGTGGCAGGAGCCGCAATCCTGCCGCACGAAACGGATGAGCTCGGCTTCGCGCGCGGGTGCAACGCCATCGGCAAACGCCGGCGCCAGCGCGCACGCCAGCACCAGTCCCGGCCACACAACGCGCGTTTCTCGCATGCGCTAAAGATGCGGGAGGAAGCAGCCCCGGGGCTTGATTTGGATCAACAAACGTCCCGAGGAGCTTGCCGGGCTCTTGTCCGACAAGCTCCTAACATGAGACCGCGTGCGGGAGAACGACAAACAACGACGATACGCGCGTTCGCGCGACAAAATCCTAGCGGGAGAGGATGAAATCCACCATCTTCTTGATGTCGGCGTCGGGAACCTGCGGATTGGGCGGCATCGGCACCGGGCCCCACGCGCCCTGGCCGCCCTTCTTCACCTTTTCGGCAAGTTTCACGGCGATGTCCTTCTGGCCCTTGTATTTCTTCGCAACGTCGTTGTAAGCGGGGCCGACCACTTTCTTGTCCATCTGGTGGCAGGCAATGCAGTTGTGCTTCTTGAGCAGCGCTTCGTCAGCCTGCGCCACCGGCGCGGCGAAAACGCCCGCCACGGCCACCATGAGAACGATGCTCCTGCGCATAGTTGCTCCTTTGCCTAGTAGATGTCGTGCGTCGTATTGTAAACGTTGAAGTGGCCGGTCGGGGTGATTATCCGCGGATCCTTGATCACGGCCTTGAGCTTGCGCGTCTTGTCGTCGACCACGACCAGCGCCGACTGCTGGTTCTTCGCGCTCCACACCGCGAACCACACTTCGTCGCCGGCCTTGTTGTACTCGGGCTGCACCACGCGCTTCGCGCCCTCGCCCACGCCC
>JBGQFD010000168.1:0-2415 GCA_041496705.1 Gammaproteobacteria bacterium
CAGCAGCATGTATTCCGGCAGCGGCACGGTATTCTTGAGCATCCGGTGGACCAGGATCACACTCAGTCCGGCGAGTTTGCTGACGTGCTTCACGCGCTGGATGGCGACTTCGCCGAGGTGCGCCACGAACTTCACGCTGAGCTGCCGCGCCCCTCTGCATCCCTCGCATGGGCAGGTATTCAGCGTCGCGATGTTTTGCCGGACCGTATGGAAGGCACGATGCATGGCGACGATCTGGTCTGCCGCCATCTGTGCGGATGCCGCATCCTGGCCATCCGACGGCCATGCGTAGAAGAACGCGGCATCGCCTTCGATCTCGAGCAGCGTCAGGTTCGGCGCCGCGTCGATCACCGCCTCCAGCAGGCGCGCCACCACGTCCTGCGCATGCGCGAGGCTCGTTTTGTGGGCCTTCATGAAGGCTGTATAGCCCCCGATGTCGGCGATCACCAGCAGGGCGGGACGGATAGACACGATTTATGATCGCATTGGCGCCGGAATAAGTCACCCGTCACAGGGTTCTCGCTCGGCCCTCGGCCCTGTTGTCTCTGCGTCTCGAGTCTTGAGGGGTTGGCAGCACTCACCACCTATCGACGATTGATCCGGAATCCTCGGCTTGGAGACACATGCCATCGGCAACTCGCGAGGGCCCAAGCCTTTCATGCCATTGAAAAAGTCCGGGCCTTGAAATGGAGCGGGGAACGAGGCACCATGCCTTCGGCGCCTTCCCCCCGGCGCAGTGTGCAGCAATCCGTGGCCGTAACGCGTCAACGGCACACGGATGTCTTTCGGGGACCAACAATAAAGGAGGAGAGACACATGAACAGCTTCAGAAGCCCTTTCAAAACACTGATGTGGATTATGGCGTTGGTACTTTCCGTTTTTGTGGCCGGATGTGGCTCCGGTGGAGAAGGCGCCAACATCAAATTTGCTGGCGGATCTGGTGCCGGATCGGGTCAACTTCTTGCCGCGGACGGCAGCAATGGTCTCTCCAACCTGTACACGCTGAACCCGGCGACAGGCGCAGTCACGAGCACGATCGGCGCGATCGGCTATGGCGTGACCGGCTTGGCCGTTCACCCGACGACGGGGACGCTCTACGGCGTTACCGGGAGAAACAGCTCGTTGAGTCCGGGCTCTCTCATCACCATCAACAGGACGACCGGTGCCGGTACGCTCGTGGGCGACCTGTTTGCCGGGACCACCAACCCGGTAGCGGATATTACTTTCACGTCGGACGGAACGCTCTACGGCTGGAGCCAGAATACGAATGATTTGGTCACGATCGATCTGACGACCGGCGTGGCAACAGTTGTGGGGGATTCGGGCCTGAGCACCTTCGGGTCTGGCCTCGCCGCGTCTTCCGCAAACGTGCTCTTCTTCACGGGCAACGGGGACAATGGCCAACTCCGCACTGTGGACGGTGCGACCGGTCTTACCACTGATGTGGCCACGCTGAACGGTGGGACAGGAATTCCGATCAACGCCCTGGCGTTCAACGGCAGCACGCTCTTCGGCTCGCGTTCGGGTAACGGCTCAGTTGCTTCCGATTTGATCACCATCGATACCACCACGGCGGCGATCACCGTTGTGGGACCGAGCGTGGACAACTTGGACGCGATCGTGTTCGATAATTGACGCCTCCGGCCGATCGTTCATCGCATCGGGCGGTCGCGCCATCCCGGACCCAAAAGCAGCATGCGGGCCGGGAGGAAACCGGGAGAGGTCGCCGGGATGTTCTGGCGGATTCACGCCGATTTAAGGCGTGAACCGCCGCGGCGACCTCCATTCCCGGACTGCTGACTCGATCGAGAGCGCGGCAGTTCGACTACGTAGGAAACCCGCTTGCCGTTTATTTAGACTAAGCCGCAACAAGCTCGCATGCGAGCGTGTTGTCACGCGGTCTCGGCATTTCCGATTCCTGCGTTCTGCCGCCTTGTGGTTCATCGCGGCCCTCGAGCCTCGGCGCTATTTTGTCGTCCCGAGTCCGCCTTTGCCGTTACTCAGTACGCAACACCCAGAATTCTTTTCAATACCTTCTTTACAATACCCGCTCGACGGGTGCCCTCGAGGGGTACTCAGCACTGATTTACTGACGTTCCTTCATCCTGCCCTTCCCGGGCGCTGCGCACCGAGCATTATTTTCAATACCTTCTTTTCAATACCCGCTCGACGGGTGCCCTTGAGGGGTACTGAGCACTTGCCGTTCCTTCAACCTCACAGGCACCCGGAGGGGTGTCATCCTTGCCCCTCGCCTCCCTGCCGCCGAGCACGGCGTAGGTGACGACCGGCTCGGCGATGCCTTTGACCGGCACGGCGGGCATCGGCATCAGCTCGAAGCGCGGGTCGAGCTGCTCGCGCACCGATTCGGTGAGCAGGATGTCGCGTCCATGCTCGCGCGTGAGCGTCTGCACGCGC